>CAINDI010000095.1 GCA_903847335.1 uncultured Verrucomicrobiota bacterium
ACCGACCGGACAATGGCAAGGATCGCCGCTTGGAGCGGTTCAGAAAGTTTGCCCCATGCTACGACTACCTTTGCCAAATCCAGACTGGCTGGGACTGAAATCTGTGCGCACCGGTGTGTACACACCTTTTCTGTTGTTTCTATAGGCGTTTCAGTGTAAAAGAGTTGCGGAGAAGGCGGTAAGGGTTCAACTCCCTTCGTCTCCACCATCTATAACATTGATGACTCGCAACTCGACAACCGGTTTTGTTTGGGCGCGTCGGCGGAAACGCCGGCGGCGCTAACGACTGGGTTGTCGGCGTTCGTCATTTCCTTCCCGGAGTTACACTATGAACCAAAAAATTCGCAATATCGCTATTATCGCTCACGTTGACCACGGCAAAACGACGCTCGTGGACAAGCTGCTTCGCGAGGGTGGCGTGTACCGCACCGGCCAAGCCGTGGAAGAACGCGCCATGGATTCGATGGACCTTGAAAAAGAAAAGGGCATCACCATCCGAGCGAAGAATGCTTCCGTTCACTGGAAGGATTACCTCATCAACATCGTGGACACTCCCGGCCATGCGGACTTCGGTGGCGAAGTCGAACGAATTCTTGGAATGGTCGATGGCGTTTTGTTGCTGGTGGATGCGTTTGATGGTCCGCAAGCGCAGACTCGGTTTGTCCTTAAGAAAGCACTTGCTCACGGTCTCAAAGTAATCGTCGTCATCAACAAGATTGACCGGGAACACGCCGATGCTCACGACGTTCACGATAAAGTTCTCGAACTTTTCCTCGAACTTCACGCCAACGAAGAACAGTTCAATGCCGCGTTTATCTACGCCAGCGCCCGTGACGGGTACGCGCTTAAAAAGCTTGGCGATCCGAAGAACGGCATGACACCGCTTTTTGAAACCATCGTCGAACGAATTTCGCCGCCGCAAGCTGACCGGAACGCACCGTTCCAAATGCTCGTCAGCAATCTTGACTGGAGTGATTACGTCGGACGAATCGCCATTGGTAAAGTCACCGGTGGCCATTGCAAGATTGGCGATCCGATTGTCTGCATTCACAAAAACGGCAAGCGTGACAAGGCGGTTGTCACCAAGATTTTTGAATTCAGCGGTCTGAAATCCGGTGAAGTGATTTCCGCCGAAGCCGGCAACATCGTCGGTATCTCCGGTGTCGAAGAACTTTCCATCGGCGAAACACTTTGCGATAGCGTTGACCGGGAGCCGATGCCGTTCACTGAGTTGGATCCGCCGACCATTCAAATGCAATTCGCTGTCAACGACGGGCCGCTCGCCGGTAAAGAAGGAAAATACGTTACCGCCCGGCACATTGGCGAACGCCTTCACAAAGAGACGCGCACCAATATTTCTCTCACCGTCACCGATACTAATGCCGCGAATATCTTCCTCGTCAGCGCCCGTGGTGAAATGCAAATTGCGGTGCTCGTCGAGCAGATGCGCCGGGAAGGATACGAAGTTCTCGTCTCGCGTCCGGAAGTGATTTTGAAAAACGAAAACGGCAAGACTCTCGAACCGTACGAATCACTTTGGTTGGAAACTCCGAACGAATGTCTCGGCGATATTCTCCAAAATCTCGCGGCTCGAAAAGGCCAGATCGTCAACATGGCGCACCATCCGCACGGCGTGGATCTCGAAGTCACGATTCCAACTCGTGGCCTCATCGGTCTCGAAACCGATGTTGTCAATCTCACCAGCGGACGCGGCGTGATGAGTCATATGTTCAAAGAATACGGCGTGTGCGTCGGCGAAATCCTCACGCGGCTCACCGGTACGCTCGTCTCGATGGAGACCGGTATCGCCAGTGCTTGGGCGCTCAATAACATCCAAGTTCGCGGTCGGCTCTTTGTCGGTCCGCAGGAAGAAGTTTATGAAGGGATGATTATCGGCGAAAATCCGCGCGCCGAAGATATGCCGGTGAATCCAACCAAGACCAAACATCTCACGAATATGCGCAGTCAAGGCGACGGCAAAGGCATTCAGCTCGAGCCGGCCTTGAAGATGAGTTTGGAACGCGCCATCGAATACATTGCCGGCGATGAATATGTTGAAGCCACGCCGAAGAATCTCCGGCTCCGCAAAAAATATCTCAACGCCGTCCAACGCAAACGCGCCAGTCAAGCCCAGCAATCTATTTCGGAAGCGACTGCGTAATTTATTCGGCTACTGCTTGACGGCTTCGGCTTTGATTTCGATGGCGACTTCTTCGCCGACCATCACGCCGCCGGCTTCGAGCATTTTATTCCACGTCAAACCGTAATCTTTCCGGTTGATTGTGGTTTTGGCGACAAAGGCGATGCGGGTCTTGCCCCACGGATCGGTAATCGGTCCTTTGATAGTCACCGGTGCGGTAATATCTTTGGTCACGCCGTGCATCGTGAACTTACCAACGAAGACCGGCTTGCCGGTTTCTAGTGCCACGTTGCCGGTAAAGGTAATCGTCGGGAATTTTTCCACTTCAAAAAAATCAGCGCCGCGCAAATGGTCGTCGCGTTTTGCGATACCGGTATCAATGCTCTTGGCTTGGATGACACCTTTGCCTGCGGTCACGAGTGTTTTGCTGGTTAGGTCAACGGTTAGTTCGCCTTCAAATTCATTGAAGCGCCCGGTCACTTCGCTGATGACCAAGTGGGCGACGGAAAAACCAACGGTCGTGTGCATGGGGTCGATTTTATAGGTGGCGGCCTTGGCGATACCGGTGAGGCTTAGGATGGCGACAATAGCGATGCTGAGAGTTTTCATAGATTCCTTTTTGGTTAGTTGCCGGAGAATGTGCTTCAAAAACGCAGGATGTCAACGGTTCACTTTTTCTCGCAACCGGCCGCTGACTTCGCCATACTCCACCTATGGATGCGGAACAATTGAGGCGTCAGAGTGCCGCCGAGTTAAGTAAGGCGCGTCGGGAATTGCGCCGAACGCGTCGCCGGCGTTCTGAGCGGATGCTCTTGTTGACGCTCGTCCTCGGTCCGGTGCTGATCTACGCCGCTTATGAACTGGGGCGCAGTTTGTTTTATATGCAACGGGTTCTCGCGTTTATCAAAATCATCGAGACCATGCCGCCGTCAGATGTGAAGCAATCCGTGGCGCACTATGCGCACGATCTCCATAATTCCAATCCGCTGATGCGCAACGGTGCCATTATCGCCATGCGCATTGCTACCGGTTGGCATCTCGGTTCCGATGCCAGTGAATGGATTGAAATGTGGGCGAAGCAAGCACCGTATTGGGAGTACCACCGTCCCGCCACGAATACACCACCGGAGGCGGACTGGCGAAAATTAATTCCAGCCAACGCGAAACCGTAAGCATGTTTAATGTGCTGGTGGATTGAAGAACTGTCGCAAGGCTTGCCGGTACACATCTTGGCTCTCCCAAAACGCGTCGTTGTGGCCGCCGTGTAATTCCACCAATTGCTTCGGCTCTGGTGCCGCCGCCAATAATCGCTCGGCATATTGGTATGGGAACATCTCATCTTGACGACTGTGAAAAATCAGCAGCGGCGCACTCAGTCGGCTTATTTTGTGAAGGGTATCGTACCGGTTGCGTACCAGCCACCGTACCGGTAAGATTTTTAATAACTTCTGTGCGACATCCGGTACTGACGTGAATGCTTCCTCAATAATCACGCCGCCCACCGGCGCTTGCGTTGCCAATTCCACCGCCACCGCCGAGCCGAGCGATTCGCCGTACACAACAATGTTGTGCGTTGACCGGTGCAGAGTTTTGGTCAGGTAATCGTAAGCCGCTCGTGCGTCCCGGTACGTACCGGCTTCGTTCGGAGTTCCAGCACTGCGCCCATAACCCCGGTAATCAATAATGCAAACCTCCGCACCGACTGCGCGTAAGATTTGAATCTTTTCAAGCCGGTCTGAAATGTTACCGGCATTGCCGTGTAGTAACAATACCGTCACCCGTGCCGCCGGTGCTGGAATGAACCAGCCGTGAATCTGCACGCCATCGCTAGTTATTAGGTTGAGATTAGTGATACCGGCCGGTGTAATGAACGGCGTACGATCCGGATAATAGATCAAATGCGGTTCGCGCCACATTAGAAAAATGTAAAAAATTAATATGGCAACACCAGTCGCTCTAAACAGGCGGAAGATTAATTTTCGCATGATTTGATTGACGGTAATATGCACAGGAGGCTGCGCCTCGCAAAGCATAATCCGCAAGCTTGACCGGCGCCGGTGCGCGTGATAGCAGAGAGGTGGAATTATTCATGCGCTGTCCGAAATGTGGGGAACAAGACGATAAAGTGATTGATTCGCGCTCCAGCGGTGATGGCGCGCAGATTCGTCGTCGTCGCGAATGTCTCGGTTGCGGCACGCGGTTCACCACCTACGAAGCCGTTTTCCACGAAGCCATGCGCGTCAAAAAACGCAGCGGCGATTATCAAGAATTTGACCAACGGAAACTTCGCAACGGCATCGAACGCGCCTGTGAAAAACGTCCAGTCAGCACTGAGTCTATCGAAGCCACCGTCGAACGCGTGATTACCGAACTCGAAAACGAATACGGTCGCGAAGTCACTTCGGAGCAAATCGGCGAACGCGTGATGCGCCACCTCCGGAAGCTCGACGAAATTGCTTACGTCCGGTTCGCCTCCGTCTACCGGCAGTTTCACGATGCCGAACAATTTATCCACGAAATTCAGCGCATGGTCAAAACTGGTCGTGCTCGCAAAAAAGGCAAGCGATGATTCAGCTCCGCGAAGACATCGTTTGGGTTCGCGCCGCGGACGACACGCGAACGCCGTTCGACGGCAGCCGGCTCACGGCGTCCATTCAACGCGCCATCGGCGACCAGCTACTCGCTGAATCCATTTCCACCGCCATCTACCGGTACGCCTGCGACGCGGAAATGATTACCGCGACCGAAATTGCCGAACTCACCTGCGCCGCGCTGATGTTATTTGGCTTGGCCGATTGCGCCGAAGCTTACCGGAAGCGTGACCGGTTCGCCGAAATCCGGTTGGATCAACTCGCCGGTAGCGAAACTTTTGAATTGGGTTTTTACCGGCAACTCGACCGCGAGTTGCGTTCGGTCGCAGAAGCGGCACAACTCAATCTCACCGGTCTCCGCGCTTGCGTGATGCGGTTGCGCGGCGCGCGCCGGTGGGGCGAAAGTTGCCGGGCCTTGGCGGATGAAATCATCAGCTTTGTTCGCGGTCGCGTTCAGAAAATTAGCGTCGCAGTCGCGGATTAAATCATGGCGGATAACATTTTCTCCAAAATTATCGCCAAACAGATTCCGGCAAAAATCGTTTTTGAAGACGACCGGTCGCTGGCATTTCGCGATGTCAATCCGCAAGCACCGGTGCACATTCTCGTCGTGCCGAAACAAGATATTGCCAATGTCGCTGCTACCGGTGACGAAACGTTACTTGGCCATTTACTCACCGTTGCCGCCGCTATCGCCCGGCAAGAAGGAATTGACTCCACCGGTTACCGGCTCGTCATCAACAAAGGCCGCGATGCCGGCGAAAGCGTGCCACATCTGCACGTCCATTTGCTCGGCGGCCGCGCGTTGCAATGGCCGCCGGGTTGATTCTCTACGAAGACGCCGACTTGCTCGTCGTCCATAAACCTTCCGGCATTAATGTTCACAAGCCGGATCCGTTTGCGCCGGACGGTTTGCATGAATGGCTCGGCAAGCGCGGCTACAAAATTTCGATTCTCCACCGGCTCGACAAAGAAACCTCCGGCGTTCTTGTCTTCGGTAAATCCACTCGCGCCAATCAATCGCTCGCGAAGCAATTTGAAAAACATAAAGTCAAAAAAGAATATCTGTTTCTCTCCGCGCAGCGACCGAAACGCCAACGCTTCTGCGAAGAATGGCCGAACGAAGCGACGTGGTTTGAGTATCTGGAACCGGTTGGCGAGAATCATCTGATTAAAGCCGAACCGGTCACCGGTAAGACGCACCAGATTCGCCGACACGCCAAGATTGTGAAATTTCCAGTGCTCGGCGACACCAAATACGGCAACGTTCCGGCAGCGCGGCTGATGTTGCACGCGCACCGGATTACGTTTGAGCATCCGGCCACCGGTCAGCCGGTGACGTTTGAGGCGAGTGTGCCGGCGGTGTTTGAAGATTTGAATCCGCTCACCGCGGCACGCGAATTCCGGGATTTGATTTTTGACGACGACACCAATGCCTACCGGCTCGTCAGCGCCGCCGGTGACAACTTACCGGAGATTATTGTGGACTCGTATGCCGGCCGGCAATTCGTTCAGCGTCTTGCGCCGACGGCTGAGGTGCCGGCGCTGGATGGACTTTCCGTGTACGAACAGCTGACCACCAAACAGCAGCGCACGGCCCCGCGTTTAGTGACCGGTGCCGCCATCACCGAACGATTTCCGGTACGCGAAAATGGTTTGAATTTTCTCATCAATTTCGGCGAAGGACTTTCGACCGGTCTTTTCCTCGACCAACGCGAAAACCGCCGGCGCTTGCTGAAAATGCCGCTGGCCGGTAAACGCGTTTTGAATTGTTTCGCCTACACCTGCGCGTTTTCCGTGGCTGCTGCGAAAGCCGGTGCGGTGACGACGAGCATTGACCTTTCCCGGAATTACCTCGACTGGGGACAGGAAAATTTCCGCGCCAACGATTTAGATCCGAGTCAACACGAATTCGTTTTTGGCGATGTCTTTGACTGGTTAAAACGATTTGCGAAGCGGAATCAGCAATGGGATTTGGTGTTGCTCGACCCGCCGACGTTTTCGACGACGAAAGGCGGCCGGCGGTTTCAGGCGGAACGCGATTATTCAGCGCTGGCGGCGTTGGCAATGCCGTTGGTCGCGCGCGGCGGAATGTTATTTTGTTCGACGAATCAGCGGACGCTGTCGCCGGAGCATTTTGAACTTGCGATTCGCGATGCGGTGCATGCAACGGGTCGCGAAATCAAGGCGCAGGAGTTTGAGACGTTGCCGTTTGATTACCGGCTGGCGGACGGGGAGTGGGCTTACTTAAAAACGGTATGGTCAACTCTGGATTAGCGGCGAGCCACGGTTGCGCGGCGGCGTAACCACCGGCGAGCGCGATGAGGAAAGTCACCGGTTTACCGAGTGCAGACTGTGCTGTGGTTTTCGAAACGGTGGCGGTGTCAACCGTTTCGGCAAGATAGGTTCCGACGTGCCGGGCGATGGTTTCCGGTGCCGGTAATTTTCCGAGCGGTGGACAAGTGTTGGTGCCGGCGAGGCTGTAGAGACCGGCGAATGTTTGACGGAGGTTGCAATAGGTCGTCGCCGCCGCACTGCCGACGATTAAATGCGGTGCGCCGGTTTTGATTTGCGTGAGGATTTCCCGAGCGTAATCGGCAGTTAACGCAAACACGAAATACTTTTCGGTCAACGCATAACTCGGCGAAGCGTAGCCGGAACCGGTATGAATTACGTGCAGCGTTTCACCTTCGACGGGAATATCGTCAGTGGTTTTTAGGACTTTGCTCAGAATTTTGGTGAGCCGATTGAATTTTGCGGCAAGCGCTGGTTGATTGCGCACCTCGGCGACGAACGCAAGGTCGGGCACCGGTGCGCCGACGCGCCAATTGCTAATACCGGCGACTTCGGGACCGAGTTTGGCAAAAATATCTTCGGCCGGATTTATACCGGCGATGGCTAATCCGAATTCAAGACCGGTCAAGAGATTCGCAGTGGTGGAGTTGCCGGTGAACTTGACGAGTTCGAGCAAGGCGTTGTAACCGGCGGCCAAGTCCGGCGTACCGGCGAGGTAGAATGTGGAATCGGCCGGCGCAGCAGCGAGCGTGGTTTGCCAAATCGCCGGTGCTGATTTGTGCGGCTTTCCGTAGGTGGTGACGCCGACATCAGTGACGCCGGTTTCTGCGAAGGTGATGCCGTCGCCCCACGTTTGGATGTCAGCGAGTTGCTGGACGAGCGGATTGTTTGGCGCGATGGCAAACAGCATCAGGCCGAAGCGATTCATAAGTTGTTCGACGTTGAGGTAGGCGTGGAGGTCGCGTTGGGCTGGTAGTTGGCGAAGTAAGTTTTGGTAGCTGGCGTTAGCGTCGAGCGCGGAGCCGTCAGGCTTGCTGGTGTAGCGGGCCAACATGTCCCGGAGTGAGTCTTCGTCGGTAGTGAAAACTAGCAGCGAACCAAGGAAGGTGTGACAGAGTTGGCGACCGTCGGTAAATTTCCAGCAAGTGTATTTTAGGTGGCGATATTTTTTAGTTTCGCTGGTGGCGTTGTTTTTCCGCAGTTCAAATTCTAAAAGTTTCAAGGTCGCTTGCGATTCGAGTTTGTGGCCGTGCAAATCAATGCCGGCGGCGAGGCTTAGTTGGACGTCCGGTAGGGTTGTGACTTGTGTGACGGCGAGAAAGGCTTCGCCGTCTGGTAGCGCAAAGCTCAACTCGGTTAAGAGCGCGGGAATGGTGAGGCAGGCTTGCACTTCGGGTTCTTGCCAGAATTTTCCGAGTGGACTGGCGGCGACTTTGGTCCGGCAGTGTTGAAAATTTGGGATGTCGACCAGCGCGATGGTCGTCGCCGGTAGAATTGCACCGGCGGTTGGTGTCGGTTGTGGCCGGTGGAGAATGAAAAACATCGTCGCGATGGTAAGTAGCAATCCAACGGCCACCATTAATAAAACCTTTTTCATGAGCGCGTCTTTATAATGCAAATACTATCATTCGTCACGTCAGGTGTTAATGCTACTTCTTTGAAGTTGACCGAAGAGCATTGGGCGTCTAGGTTCACTACTAGTGAATGGTTGTTGGGAACTAGCACAATCTGAAAAATGTCGCCACGACCGCTAGCTTAAAATTTCTAAGATTATGTTAACTAATATTGAATTGATGACGCTCAAAGAAGTGGCGCAGTATTTGCAACTGGCCGAACCAGCGATTTCACGCATGGCGCGGGATGGCGAATTGGCGGCGCAGAAATTTGGTAATGCTTGGCGGTTTAGCCGGACAGCGGTGGAGGTTTGGAAGGCAGCGCAACCGGTTGTGGCGGCCGGATTGCCAGAGCCTTTAACGGTGGCGGGCGCGATGAGCGCGGAGCATATGAATCTGGCGGTGAAAGGTGCCGACAAAGACGCCGTGCTGCACGAGTTGGTTGGAATGGTTATCGAACGTGGTAACAAACGGCACGCGGAATTATTTTTTCAAGCATTAAAGTCGCGGGAAGATTTGTGTTCGACGTGCGTCAACGACGGTATCGCAATTCCGCATGCACGGAATGCATTGGTGGGCTTGGTGGACAAACCGTTGCTGGCGTACGGTCGGCATGTGGCCGGTATCGATTTCGGAGCGATGGATGGTCAACCGGTTCGGCATTTCTTTTTGCTTTGCGCACCGAATGTTCGTGAGCATCTGCAATTGCTTTCCCGGTTGTCGCGCATTTTGCACAAAGCGAATTTTCGGAAACGGCTGGAGGCGGTGAGCGTGCCGGCGGATATTATCGCGTTTGTTCGTGATGCTGAAAAATCGCCTAGCACCTGAGACTATGAACTTTCCTAATCTTCGTCCTCGTCGGCTCCGGCAGAGCGCGGCGCTCCGGGCGCTAGTGCGGGAGACGGAATTATCGGTTAGCCATCTCGTTCAACCATATTTTGTCCGTCCGGGTCGCAACATTCGCAAGCCGATTAAGTCGATGCCGGGGCAATTTCAGTTTTCGATTGATCAATTAGTCCGGGAAGCTGAACAAGCATACTGGCTCGGTGTGCCAGCGGTAATTTTGTTTGGGCTACCAGAGCGAAAGGATGCGAAAGCCAGTGGCGCGTATGCGGCGAATGGCATTGTGCCGCAAGCCGTGCGGGCGTTAAAAAAGGCAGTGCCGGAGTTGCTGGTAATCACGGATGTTTGTCTCTGTGAATACACTAGTCATGGTCATTGCGGAGTGGTCCGGGATGGGAAAGTTCTCAATGATCCGACGCTGACGTTGTTGGCGAAGTCAGCGGTCGCACATGCGAATGCCGGTGCTGACATCATCGCGCCAAGCGATATGATGGACGGACGCGTGGCGGCGATTCGTGCTGCGCTCGACAAGGCCGGTCATACGGACACGCCGATTATGAGTTACGCCGCGAAATTCGCATCGGCATTTTACGGACCATTTCGGGAAGCCGCGGAAAGTCCGCCGCAGTTCGGTGACCGAAAAACATACCAGATGGATTTTGCTAATGCGAACGAAGCGCTCCGGGAAGTCGCGCTCGATATTGCCGAAGGCGCAGATATCGTGATGGTCAAACCGGGGTTGCCGTATCTGGATTTGGTTTGGCGGGTGAAAGAAAAATTCGGTTATCCGGTCGCCGTGTATAATGTCAGCGGTGAATACGCGATGCTCAAAGCCGCTGCCGGTAACGGTTGGCTTGACGAAAAACAAGCAGTACTGGAGATGTTAACCAGTTTTCGGCGGGCCGGAGCGGATATTATTTTGACGTACTGGGCGACGACGACGGCGAAGTGGCTGAAATAAGAAGGTCGATTAGAATCCGCTGAGCTTAACGGCGACAATCGCCAGCGCAACTAGCGCAAGTAGTCCTAACCCCAATACAACCCAGACGAGCGGATTCCGTTTCGTACTTTTCTTCCGAGCAAAAGGTGAGGCTGAACCAAATGTGGGTGGTGGAGCATTACCGGAGCCGACTTGTGACAAATCAACGCCAGTTCGCACCGGTGGTAACGGTTGGCTGATTTTTTTGCTGTCAGACTCAAATCGCATTTCAACTGAGCCAAAACGGACTTGGTCACCGTTGTTAAGTTTGGATTCGACAATGCGCGCGCCGTTGACGCGGGTGCCGTTGGTCGAATTAAGATCGCGCAATTTGAACTCACCGTTTTCAGTGAGGATCATCGCGTGGTGATGGGAAATGGTGCCGTCTTCAAGACGAATCACGTTGTCGAGTGCGCGTCCGAGAGTGACCCGCTCCTCAATGATGTCGATGACTTTCCCCTCGAGAATTCCAGATAAAATATGAAGTTTTGGCATCGGTCGTTATTTCCGGCATCTGCCTTGAATGTCGCGCATGATGCCAAAGCTAGCGGTCAAGTCAATGGCAATTTACAATTACTTCGCGCGGAGCCGGTCGCACAAGCAACTATACCGGGCGGCCGTCTTGTTATTGCGAACCGCAATCGCCAGCGCTTTCTTCGAGCCGATGAGAATGACTAGCTTCTTGCCGCGCGTGATGGCGGTGTAGAGTAAATTCCGCTGGAGCAAAACATAATGCTGCGTCAGCAGTGGCACAATCACTGCCGGGTATTCGTTGCCTTGCGATTTGTGAACGCTAATCGCGTACGCCGGAACCAATTCATCGAGGTCGGTGAACTCATAGCGAACTTCCCGGCCGTCAAACTCGACTGTGAATTCCTGTTCGACAAGATCGAGATTTTTTATTCGGCCCAGATCACCATTAAAAACATCCTTGTCGTAATTATTCCGAATCTGCATCACTCGGTCGCCAACGCGGTAAGTTCGCCCGTAACGCTGCATCGTCGGGCCGGTCGGATTGAGCGCGGCTTGCAATTCCCGGTTCAAGTTTTCGGAGCCACAAACGCCTTTGTGCATTGGTGTCAACACTTGCGCTTCCAAGCCAAACTTGCGTGGCACCCGGTCACTGCAGAGCGTTTTGATTGTCGCCAAAACTTTCTCCGGGTCGTCTTCGTGAATGAAAAAGAAATCGCTTTCTTCCGGTCCGTCCAACACCGGTAGCTCACCGGCGTTGACCCGGTGGGCGTTGGTAATAATGAAGCTCGTCTTGGCTTGTCGGAAGATTTCCGTCAGGCGCACCACCGGAATCACTACCGATTCAATTAAGTCCCGGAGAAAATTACCGGGGCCGACTGACGGCAATTGATCCACATCGCCGACGAATACCACCGATGCACCGGCCGGAATTGCTTTCACCAAATGATAGGCGAGGGGAATATCCAGCATCGAAGTTTCGTCGATGACGAGTAAATCGCATTTCAATGGCCGACGTTCGTTGTGAGTGAATCCACCTTCGTGCGGTGTGTATTTCAGCAATCGGTGAATGGTCTGGGCCGATGCGCCGGTGGCTTCGCTCATTCGTTTTGCGGCGCGACCAGTGGGTGCGGCGAGCAATACTTCACATTTCTTCGCCTGCAAAATCCGGACGATGCTATTGATGATGGTCGTCTTACCGACGCCGGGACCACCGGTGATCACGCACACTTTGGAAGTGAGCGCAGTTTGCACAGCTTGCTTTTGCGCCTCCGCCAATTCGATGCCGGTCTGTTCTTCGACCCACGCAATTGCCTTCTCAAAATCCACCGCCGGTAACTCCAATTTCGCGCGGCGCAAATCCGCCAGTCGCGCCGCAATACCGCATTCCGAGTGGTGCAGACCGGTGAGATAGATGAACTCGCCGTCGCTCACCGCATCGCCGGTAACTAGCAGCAATTCCAGCGCAGTCTCGACCGGTTTGATTTCCGTCTCCAGCAATTCACTGGCGTTGTGAACTAATTCTTCGCGTGGCAAACAAGTGTGACCATCGCTCGCGGCACCTTCCAGCGTGTGAATGAGGCCGGCTTTTAAGCGGTGAATTGAATCGGCGGCGATTCCAAGTTTCGAGGCGATGCCGTCAGCGGTCCGGAAGCCGATACCGGTAATATCTTTCGCGAGTTGGTAAGGATTTTCACGGACGACGGTGATGGCGTTTTCGCCGTATTGCTTAAAAATTTTCGCGGCGTGCGCGCTGCTAATACCGTGGCCTTGTAGAAAAATCATGATGTCACGGATGTTTTTCTGTTCCGACCAAGCCGCCTTGATTCGTTTGGCGCGTTCCGGGCCGATGCCTTCCACTTCGCGGAGCTTACCGGAGAATTGATCAATGACTTCGAGCGTGCGCTCACCAAATTTTTCAACAATCCGGTCGGCAAACTTTGCGCCGATGCCTTTGATGAGTCCGCTGCCGAGATATTTCTGGATGCCGACGATGGTGCGCGGTAAAACCGATTCGAATTTTTCGACAGCAAATTGCCGTCCAAATTGTTTGTGATTCACCCACCGGCCCTGTGCGCGGACAGTTTCGCCGAGGTTCAACGCTGCCAGATTGCCGACGATGATGACCGGCTCCACGCGCCCGCGACCCTCCGGCAAAAGCTGGGCGACGGTGTAGTGATTTTCCTCGTTGGTGTAGAGGATTTTTTCAACTGAGCCGGCGACTGTGTCGAGCGGTTGGGTCATGGCGTCGGTGGCACCACGACTTCAAAATTGGAACCGCGGATGCGCCGGAGCTCTTCGCTCAAATCTGGAATGCGCGGGTCGGGCGTGACGGAGATGGCCCAGTCGATTCCATTGTCGGCGACAAACATGCCATAGGTCTTTAGACCTTTGAGAATCGTTTGCACTTCCGGCGAAAAACCAGTGACGTCGAAATCGCGTCGCAGCCGGATGCGTTCGCCCATCCGTGGCAGACTTTCGTCGGTGAGCTTGCTGGCGAAATGTGTGGCCGGCGCGACATACGCCCGGCGCGTGCGACGGACGGTGACGCGCATCGCGTGTTCAATGACGCCGCGTTTGAGTTCGTCGTACCGGGCGGTGGCTGGGAAAATCGGCAAGCCGGCGGCATCGGCGCTGGTCCAGCCATCGGGACGGAGTTTATTGATTTTTAAGTCGAATGTCGAAGCTTGAGACGCTTGCCAGCCGCGCGCGGTTTTCTTGAGCTGATAGAATTCGTAAAGCATCCGGTTGACCGGATCTACCACGATGCCGTGCCGGTCACCACCGAGATTGAGTGTGTCGCGCTGCACATCGTCGAGTGTCAGATTGTTGTATTTGGGATTGCGATGATAGTTACTCGGCCAGCCTTCAATCGGTGTGTTGTCAGCGACTGGGAATGGGCCTTTATCGGATTCAGCAGGATTGGGAATGAGGACATTCACATTTTTTTGGTTCGGTGGCACAATTACAAAGGCCATATCATCGTTGTATCGGAGCGACCGGTCAGCGCCGATGCTGGCGATGATGTTTCGGGAATTCGGATGAACCGGCCAGTCGGTGACGACAAGATTCCACGGATTGTCCGGCGGATAAACTTCCAGTGCACTGAGAATCTCATCGGCTTCCGGGGTGTTGAACAGGACCGGCGTGTGAATCTCCGGCATCTTCGCAGCTCGAATACGAGCGAGGCGTGCTGGATCGCCGGTGGCAGGATGCGCTGGCGTAGTGGCGACAACTGCCGGAGTGGCCGGCATTTCGGGAGTCACAATCAAGTCCACCAACTGATCGCCGATTTTGCCTTTCACACGATAGACACCGCCCGGAGTGAAGAGGTTACCGGTGGTTTGCGCCACCGGTGACGCGTCGGGACCCGTGAGACTGATATCGCCGAAAAATAGCGTCACCGGTTTGTCAGTCGTGTTGGCAAGATACCAACGCACGATTTTTTCGAGCTCCGGTGCGGAGCCATCAACATTTGCCATGCCGCCGATAGAAATTTTTAGATCATTGCGACCGGGGGCAACTCGCAGGGGAATATCCATTCGTGTTTGATAATTATTGGAGCGTTCATGTTTGACGTTGAAACCGAGGGTGACCGGCGTAAGCGACGGATTGTAGATGATAAATTCGACATACGTGAACGGCTTCCAATTAGTGACTTTGGCTGCGCGGTCGCCAAAACTGTCGCCGGCGGGGCAGTTGACCTTTAATGCTGAGCCGCCAAGTGGTTTGCATTCTTCGATGTTATAGAAGGTTTGATCACTGCCGGTATCCGATGGCTGTTGGCCGTGAGTGACATCGAATAACATTTCGCGTCGGGCCTGCGTGACTGGCGTCCACCACAGTAAACTCAGGAAACAACCGGTAATAAGTATGCTTTGCAGGTTTGTCTTCATCAACTTCCTCTGTGGGTTAACTCCGCGATGGCTTCACAATGCTGCGTCTGCGGAAACATGTCAAACGGCGTCACGCGTTCCAGTCGGTAACCAAATTTGCAGAGCGTCTTAATATCTCGCGCCAACATCGGCGGTGCGCACGAAACGTAAATTAACTTGCGCGGTTTCTGCTCCCGGAGGGTTTTCAGTACCACCGGTGCACAACCCGAACGCGGCGGGTCGAGAATGAGACACGTTTCCTCTAGCTTGCACTGCCGGAGCGTGTAGAATAACAGCCGTTCCGTCTTGCCGGGATAGAAATCATACCGGCTTAAACCGAGGCTGGCGGCATTTGTGTTTGCGGTTTGAATGGCGCGAGCGTCATCTTCGATGCCGTAAACGTGTTCCGCAATGTCGCCCAGCATCAGCGCGAACAGACCGATACCGCAGTACGCGTCCACTAACACCCGACAACCACTCGCCGCGAAAGCTTGCCGAGTGTGTTGCAATGCCAGCTCAATCACGTCCCGGTTGATTTGAAAAAATGAACCGACCGGTGCACGCAATGTTTTGCCGAGAATGACTTCCTCAATGATTTCGGTTGGAACCGAATCCGTAAACGTCCAAACCTTACCGGCGGAGTTG
This sequence comes from uncultured Verrucomicrobiota bacterium, assembly GCA_903847335.1. Lineage (GTDB taxonomy): Bacteria > Verrucomicrobiota > Verrucomicrobiia > Palsa-1439 > Palsa-1439 > CAINDI01. Next base: position 15,453 of record CAINDI010000095.1, read on the forward strand.
CAGCGAATCGTCAGATGTTTATCCACCTCCAACGGCCCGGTCAGCTTGGCGTTCACTTCATCACGAGCAATCGGGCAGTTATCTACCGGAATAATTGAGCGACCGCGTTGCGTCCAGAAACCGGGTTTGCCGGGACCGTGAACAACAAGTTTGTTCCGGTAGCCATATTCGCGCGGTGAACCGACGACCGGTGCGATAGGAGGCTCCGGTAGCTTCCCGATGCGTTGGAAAACGTCACGGATTTGGGCGCGTTTGAGTTCAAGTTGTTGCGGATAGGTGACGTGCTGATACTGGCAACCGGCGCAGTTGGCGTAAAGTTTGCAGCGCGGTTCAGTCCGGTACGGCGATGGCGTGATGACGCGCACAAGATTGGCGGTGGCAAACCGTTTCCGGACGTCCACGATTTCAACTTCGACGTGTTCGCCGGCGATTACAAACGGAACGAAGACGACAAAATTTTCAAAGCGCCCGATTCCGTCGCCACCGAACGCGACGGTGGTGATATCGAGTTCGAGGCGTTGACCGGGTTGAAGCGTTGGCAAAATCACAGCTCGGTTTTACGCGCTGCACGCAAAATCTGCAAGCTGCTTACCAACGACCAGAGCCACGCCGCGAGCATCAGACCCAAACTAATTCCCAGTGCTCGGAGCGGAATCGCATCTAAGTCTGGAAATTCATCTGCCGTCAGACAGAAATTCGTGAGTTGGAGAACGCCGCGACCGCTGAGTAAAAAACCGGTTACCGCCAGCGCGATTTGCAGTACGCCGCTCATGCGCCGACCGGCTAGAAAGGTGCCTAGCCCTGGCGCGACTAGAAGATTTAATCCCGTCAAAACGTAAGCGCGAGAGCGGTTAAGTTGTCGAGGTGGCTTTGGTTCCAAAGATATCCTCGTATGCGTACATCATGGACGCGAGCCCCACCGGTATGGCGATAAACACACCCACCAAACAGCAGACAAGCCCCAAGATGGCGATTAGGCCGTTGACAATCAATAGTCCAAAAAATACCCACCAATGTCGGCTGACAACTTTTCGACTCAATTCCATCGCTGGCCAGAAATCTATTTTTTTGTCGATGACCAGCGCCAGTGTGAATTGCCAGGCAATTACGAGATAAATACCGGGAATAATCAGTAGTAGAAAACCAATCATCGCTAATGATCCGGAAACAATATGCGCGAGCATTAGCGGAACGAATGCGATGCTAAATCCGACAAACGCATCGCCCAATGTAGCCGATTGACCGCGTATTTTTTTCAGAATCAGCGCGTAAAAGCCGCCCATCATCGGGCCACCAATAATCAGACTAATGACCGGTCCGACGTACGGAATACCGCAGCCACCGGCAAGCAAGAGGCTGACAAACGATACGCCGACTAGCAGCCAAAAATTGGCTTTGACCAATGCCCAGCCGCGACTGATGCAGCTCCCGATTTGAATCGTGTAATCTCGCGCCAAAATCTGCGCGGCGAGCGCTTCGGCATTCACCGGTGCCGGAACTATCGGTGGTACGGTACCGGTGTTTCCGCTGGCTGGATTAGTGAACTCCGGTAGTTCACCTAAGAATTTCCAGTCCGTTGTGCCGGCAGGTTGGATTCGCGTCTGGGTATTGATGCGACCCTCGGCGAGCCACTGCCGTAACTGTTCTAGTGTGACTGGGCCGTATTCTTTGCCATCTGCACCAATGATTTTGTACATACTTTCCTTTCGTGACCGGCTCAAGGAGCCAGATAGGTGAACGGTTGTACCGGAATGTTCCGGACGATTCCGAAAATAATGACCAACGCCAGCAAACACCAGCCGAATCGGGCTGCCGTTTTCGAATTTATTTTGCGCCAGATGCCGGCCATTCCAAGTGCCGGGATCGCCAATACAAACAGCGCATTCAAATGCAAGGCCGCACGGAGATGGCCGTGAGCTAATTTATGCGCCGCACGAGTGGCACCACAGCCGGGACAATTCAGACCGGTTAAAGCATGCAGCGGACAAGGCGGACAATCCGCCGGATTCACAAAGTAGAAAAAGCCGATGCCGATTGCTGTGGCGATCAAAATGCCGATTGTCCAAACTAGGCGATTACCAAAAGTGCCCATCTTGGTTAAAGCGAGAGAAGCACCAAACCGGGTGCCAACAAGTGGCCATCCAGATTACAGTTGCGAATAAGCCGGCGATGGAGAGCCACAAACCCGCGATGGCCATTCCTTTGCCGGTTTGCATTCCAGCGGAATGTTTGATTTGCGACAAAGCCACCCCGGCGAAAATAATTCCGGCCACCCAGGTCACCGGTCCGCAACAGCAAGTTATCCAACCGATTGCGCCCAAGACTAAACTCGTGATTGCAAAACCATTCGTGCGTGTCGGTACGGAAACGCGGAGCGGAGGATTCTCAATGACCGGTGGAGCCAAAAGCTCCGGGAATTCTACAAGTGGTTTCCAGTCCGGGCTCCCGACTGGCTGCACCAAGGTCTGCGCGGTGGCGCGGCCTTCAGCAATCCATTGGCGGAATTGCTCCAGCGTGACCGGGCCGTACATTCTTCCATCTGTGCCGATAAGTTTGTACATGGCGAAAATTTACGGCAACGCTTTGCGCAGCGCGAGTAATAATTTCGTCAAACCGGTCCCGTCACCGGCGGAGATATTGAACACCGGTACCTTTCGTTTCCGTTTGAACGCCGCCAGATTTTTCTTCGCCACCGGCAAGTCCATTTTGTTCGCGACTACGATTCGCGGTTTCTGGAGAAGTTCCTTGTTGTAGAGTTTCAACTCGTCGAGCAATTGCTTGTAATCGTCCCACGGCTTGCGGGCGTCCACGCCGGCCATGTCGATCAAGATGAGTAGTACCCGGCACCGTTCGATGTGCCGGAGGAAATCGTAGCCAAGGCCACGCCCGGTGTGCGCGCCGTCAATCAAGCCGGGAATATCCGCCATCGTCATCCGCGTGTAGTTCGGTAAATCAACCAGTCCGACGTTCGGCGTCAGCGTTGTGAATGGATATGCCGCAATTTTCGGATGCGCTCGCGTCAACTTCGAGAGCAACGTGGACTTGCCGGCGTTTGGAAAACCAACCAAGCCAATGTCGGCGAGAGTTTTCAATTCCATCTCGACGTGCAGTTCCTCGCCCGGTTCGCCGTACTCAAATTCGCGTGGCGTTTGGTGTGATGAGCTTTTGAATGCCGTGTTGCCGCGCCCGCCACCACCGCCGCTGGCCAACACATATTGCTGACCGTCTTCGACGAGATCGGCGACGAGTTCGCGTTCCGGTAAGTCCACCGGAGCTTCCGGTGCCGTTGCGATTGACTCGGCATCCGCCGCCGCTTCGGCAGCAGCGAGTGCTTGCTTCGCGCGGCCGGTCCGGTAGGGAATCCCGAGCATGGACGGATTTTTGAAATCTTCTTCTTCGGTTGCCGCCGCCGGTCGATACCGTTGGTAACCAAGTTGCCGAGTCGGCTTGCTCAGGCGATACACTTGTGTGCCAATCGGCACTTTGAAGAATTTATTTTTGCCGCTGCGCCCAGAGCAATCTTTACCTTGACCGTGACCGCCGCTATCCGCAACAAGGCGCGGGGAAAAATGGTAATCGGACAAGTCGGTGATATTTTTATCGGCAATCAGGATGATGTCGCCGCCGGCACCGCCGCTGCCACCGCTGGGGCCTCCGGAGTCTTCGAATTGTTCCCGGCGAAAAGCAACGCACCCATTACCACCATTCCCAGCCTTTGCGCGAATTCTAACTTTATCAACAAACATACCAGTAAGATAGCTGAGAAAACACCCAGCGGAAAGCCAAAATTAAAAGACTTGTTGGACCCGGTCGGACTTGAACCGACAACCCGCTGATTATTGAGTATCGTATAATAGAGTGACAGTATGTGATTGGCGGGCTATCAGTAATGAATGGCAGCCAAACAAGACCACCAGCCTTAGGAGCGGCGACGCAAACGCTCCGCCATTATGTTCAGGGATGCAACGCATCGGCGGTTGCACGAAGATTGGGAGTTGGCCGCCAGTCAGCTGGTCGATAGAAGCGGGCCTGGGAAGCCGGCGGAAGCGACGCACTCACGAGCAAGGGACGGTCACGACGCAAGCTCTTGCGAGCTTTCTTTTGTCTCAATGGGTTGGACCCGCTGTTAGCGACTCTGCACTACTCATTTCAACTTCCAAACATACACGAATAATCAGAAACCACTTTTTCAGCATCGACTATCTAAAGCATTCTCAGTTCCTCGTCGGAAACGAGTTTCCTTACAGGAACCAAACGAATAAAAGATAGGCATTGAAGTGCGAAAGCTATTACACTAATGAAAACGGTTAACCACCACTTCATGCGCAGGAGTGCCAGTATAGCTTTCATGTTCTAAGTCTAACAGAATTATGAACAACTCTTACTCGATGTAAATGGCAGATATATCTGTCGCTACCGGCGCGGCCACTTACCGGGAAGATTGCGGTGTATCGACGATAGCTTTTAGAAATTCTTTATTGGTCTTGAGCTTGCTCAGACCGTTGAGAAGTTTCTGAATGGCTTCCAGCGGCGGCGTGCCACTGAGCGCCCGGCGCAACCGGGTGACGCCTTCAAGTTCGGCAGCGCTCAAGAGTAATTCTTCACGCCGCGTGCCGGACATGTTGATGTCCACTGCCGGCCAGTAGCGTTGCTCAGCAATTTTACGGTCGAGCATCAGCTCGGAGTTACCGGTACCTTTGAACTCTTGAAAAATCAATTCATCCATCCGCGAGCCGGTGTCCACCAGCGCGGTCGCGATAATGGTCAACGAGCCGCCCTCTTCCGCTTTACGAGCCGAAGCGAAAATCCGACGCGGTTGTTCCATGGCACGAGCATCCAGACCGCCGGTCATGGTGCGACCGGTGGAACCCATATAATTGTTGAAAGCACGAGCCAGACGCGTGATCGAATCCAGCACAATGAAAACATCGCGACCAAATTCCACCATCCGCTTGGCGCGTTCGATGGCCATCTTCGCAGTGCGAACGTGGTCTTCGATAGTCTGATCGTTAGTCGAAGCGATGACTTCGCCACCTTTGATGGAGCGACGAAAATCAGTCGTTTCTTCCGGCCGTTCGTCCACGAGTAAAACGATCGTGTGCGCGTCCGGATGATTCGTGATTACGGCGTCAGCAATATGATGCAGCAAGGTGGTCTTGCCGGTGCGCGGCGAAGCTACAATCAAACCGCGAGTACCTTTGCCAATCGGTGCGACAATATCCATGACCCGCGTGGTGTACCGGTCCGGTACGGTTTCCAACACATACCGCTCGGTCGGATTGATACTGGTGAGATCATCAAATTTCTTGAGCGACGCATATTTGTCCAACGGCTGGCCGTTGATGTTTTTGATTTCGACAAGTTGCGGGCTGCCTTTACGCGGCGGCGCAGCACGACCTTCAATTTCCAGACCGGCCCGCAAGCGATGCCGGCGAATCATGTCCGGCGACACATAAATGTCGTTCGGGCTGACTTGATAGCTCCGAGCAGGATTGCGGAGAAAGCCAAATCCCTTCTCGCCAACTTCCAAAACACCTTTGGCGACAAGCTCAGGCCGGGACTGCTGTTGCACCGGAGTGGGAGTTGGCGCCGGCGCGGGAGCTTGGACCGGGGATTGATTCTCGGTCTGTGGCGATGGCTGTACTGGTTTTGCTTCGGTCTCGTTCACGTTGCTACCTGATTGCATAGTTATGCTGTGATATTAAACTCCGCGTCACTCCCTTGATTAGATCAAGTGACAATCGCCGTCTATCGGGCGATTCCGCGTTCAGACTTGCGACAGAAGTCAACGAAGTGTGTGAGCTCGATGCTCGGCGGAAGTTCGAGTTGCAACTTATCCAAAGCGCCGGTTAATGTCAACTTCGATTTAAAAACTATTTTATAGGCTTCGTGAAGCGACCGAACCACCTCTGCCGAAATCCCATTCCGCTCCATGCCAACTTTGTTGACGCCACGCGTCGCACCGGGATGACCGTCCACAATCATAAACGGCGGCACGTCCTGCACTACTTTCGCGCAACCACCGATGATTGACATTTTTCCGATTCGGCAAAACTGATGCACTGCCGCCAGCCCGCCAATGATCGCGTAATCCTCCACCATCACATGTCCGGCCAACGTCCCGTTGTTGCTGAAAATCACATGATCGCCCACAACGCAGTCATGCGCGATATGCGAGTACGCCAGAAAATTCCCGTGTGATCCGACTCGCGTGTGCAAGCCGTCACCGGTCGCCGTATGAACCGTCACGTGTTCCCGAAACACATTGTCCGCGCCAATATTGAGGTAACACTTCCCACCGGTAAACTTCAGGTCTTGCGTCTTCAGACCAATGCAGGCAAACGGGAAAAATTCATTCCGCGGCCCGATAGTTGTCAAACCATCCAGCACCACGTGTGAATGCAGACGGCAACCGTCACCGAGCGTGACGTTCGCCCCGATGACAGAATACGGCCCGATTTCGCAGTTCGCGCCAATCTGCGCCTGCGGATGAATAATGGCTGTTGGATGAATCACTTACCGGCAAGCTTTTACACGAATCCCGCATACCGGTCAACCTTGCGACTCGCTAACTCACCGGAAATGTGGTTGTTATTTCCCATGATTACCGGTCGACTCGCTCCGACGCCTAGCGGTGGTTTGCACCTCGGCAACGCGCGGACATTTCTCATCGCATGGCTGTCGGCACGAGCCACCGGTAGTCGCGTGGTGTTGCGGATTGACGACCTCGACCGGGCGCGCGTCAAACCCGGTTACATCGAGCAAGCCATCGAAGATTTGCGTTGGCTCGGTCTCGATTGGGACGGCGAGCCGGTCTTTCAAAGTCAACGCGGCCCAGCATACGTAGCGGCGTTGCAGCAACTCCAAACCACCGATGCCGTTTATCCGTGCGTGTGTAGCCGGCGCGAAATCGAAATGGCATTGCACGCGCCGCACGCCGGTGAGGAGGATGTAATTTATCCCGGCACCTGTCGCCAGCAACCGCGCACGAACCACCGGCCACCGGCGTGGCGATTTGCTGTGACCAACGCGCCGGTGGAATTTGATGATGCGCTTCACGGACATTGTCGGATGGATGTTGCGGCGCAATGTGGCGATTTCGTCATCTTCCGCAATGACGGCATCGCGGCGTATCAACTCGCCACGGTTGTGGACGATGATTTCCAAGGCGTGACCGAAGTGGTGCGCGGCGATGACTTACTCAGTTCCACGCCTCGACAAATTTTATTGTGTCGGGCGCTTGGTTTGACGCCGCCCAGGTATCTACACGTGCCGTTGGTTCTCGACGCCGGTGGCGAGCGAATGGCGAAACGCCGGGACTCGACGCGATTGGCAGCGTTGCGCGAAACCGGTGTTCCAGCGGCGCAAGTGGTGGGAATGTTGGCGGCGAGTTGTGGCTGGGCAAACGCCGGCGAAAAAATCTTACCGGCAGAATTGCTGCCGCGTTTTGATTTAGCGAAGCTCCCTCGGCAACCGGTTCAGTTACCGGTCCATGATTGAAAACATCACTTCGGCTTCGCTCACCACTTCACCGGCCACTTTGCAAACGCCGGTGGCTTTCGCAATCTTGCCGCGAGACCGGCCCATTTCGATTTCGATGATGAGTTGATCACCGGGACGAACGGGTTTGCGCCATTTGACATTGTTGGCGCTCATGAAATAGGCGACTTTGCCGGCGTTCTCACCGGAACGCAGCATTAAGATGCCGGCCACTTGCGCCATCGCTTCGAGTTGCAACACACCCGGCATAATCGGATGACCGGGAAAATGACCTTGAAAATATGGCTCGTTGACGGAGACATTTTTCAGACCGATGATTTTTTGTTCGCCTTCGATTTTTAGAATCCGGTCAATCATCAAAAATGGGTACCGGTGCGGCATGACGTTGAGTAAAGTCATGATGTCCATGGCCGCACCGACCGGAGTTTCCAACGGCATCGGCGGTGTGAATGCGACCGGAGCGGGCTGACTGTGCTCCAGTAATTTGGCTAATGCTTTTGTGATTTCCGCGTTCAAGCCGTGACCGGGACGAACGACGACGATATGCGCCGCCAGCGGACAACCGAGCAAAGTGAGATCGCCGAGGATGTCGAGAATTTTATGCCGGACAAACTCGTCCCGGTAGCGTAACGGTTCGGTGGCGAGCAAAGTGTTACCACGAATGAGCACGGAGTTTTCGAGACTGCCGCCTTTGATTAAACCTTTGTCCATCAAGAATTGAATTTCTTCATAGAACGCAAAGGTTCGCGCGCCGGCAATCTGCGTCGCAAAAGTTTCTGGATCAATGGCGAGGCTCAGGTATTGCGCGTCGAGGCCGGGTTTGCCGAAATGAATCGTGCAACTGACGCGAAGTTGATCGCTAGGCAAAATGATGGCGAACGATTCGCCGACTTCGACGTGGATAATTTCCTGCGGCTGGAAAACTTCGCGCTTACCTTCTTGCGGTTGAATGCCGGCCGCTTTAATCATTTCCACAAACGGTTTCGCACTGCCGTCGCCGACCGGCGGTTCGTTGCCGTCGAGTTCAATGAGCAAATTATCGATACCGGAGCTGGTCAACGCGGCGAGAACGTGTTCGACGGTGTGAATTACGGCGTTGTTATTACTGATGGTGGTCCAACGCGTGGTGTCGCCAACATGACTGATGTGCGGCTCAATCACCGGGCGGCTGTCGAGGTCCACGCGCACAAATTTGATGCCGTGGTCAACCGGAGCCGGCTTCCAAGTCATGGTGACTTTGTTACCGGTGTGAATACCGGTACCGGCAAAAGTAATCGCCTGTTTAATAGTTTGTTGTTGCTTCAGCATGGTCGCCTTGTATCACAATCCGCGCGGCAGTGGCAAGCCAACGCCCGGCTTATTCGGTTACCGGTGCCCGAAAGAAATTATATTGCTTGTCAAACTTTTCCGTCTGAACGTAGTTACCGGAAGGCGTTCGAGCGGTCACAACCAAATTCACATTTGCCACAACATTCGACCCGGTCACTTTCCGCACCACAACCCAACCGTCAAACAGATTGCCTTGTGAAGTCGGGCCAAACCGTTTTACTTCGAGCCGCGCCACAACTTTCGCCGACGGCACCAGCAATCGTTCGCCAATCTGGTAATTGTGCAATTCCAAAACCAAAGTCTGGTCTTCTTCCAAATCCGGCGCGTGCATGAGCTCCTCCATGCGCCGGTCAATCTGCAACACTAACGACGTTTCCGTCCGCGTAAATGTGGCTTTTGTGAGTCCAATATGCGCACACCCACTGGCACAAATCGCAATCAATACCATTAGCCCACGCAGAAATTTCATAGTGGTCAAGTATCAGAACTATATTCTAGTGGCGAGTATAAACGGTAGCAATTGCAATTCCACCGGTGAGTTGGCATCATGCGTGGTAATGATTCCAGCTACAGTCGATGAAATTGATTGGGCGAAATGGCAGCCGACAGAGTTTGCCAATCTTTGTTTTGTCATTCGTGACGGTCAGATTCTTTTGATTCGGAAAAAACGCGGACTCGGCGCCGGCAAAATTAACGGACCGGGTGGACGTTTGGAAAAAGGTGAGACCGCCGAGCAATCGGCAATCCGCGAAACGCAAGAGGAGGTCGGTGTCACTCCGACCGGGTTGGAACAGGCTGGCGAACTTTTCTTCGAGTTTTTGGACGGCTACAAATTGCATGTTGCTGTTTTTTCGGCGCGCGATTGCACCGGTACGCTGATTGAAACCGATGAAGCGAATCCAATGTGGGTGAAGATTAAAGATATCCCTTACCATGAAATGTGGCAAGACGACCCGCATTGGCTTCCTTTAGTTTTGCAGCGCAATAAGTTCCGTGGCTATTTTCTATTCGATGTCGAACGCATGCTGAGCTACCGGGTGGACTGTTTTTGATTAAAACCTTGTTTTTCTTTGAGCATCTGATACATAAGCGGGTCTAATTTCTCGCCTAAACATGAAATCACGCTCTAAGAAGCTCAAAGTAAAGAAGATAAAACGCGTTTCGACTAGTCGCCGACTCGCCCGGTTCCAGGAAGAACCGAAAGAACTAACCCTTTTGGCAAAAATCGCCAAAGCCACGGACGAATTGCAAGTTCTCCGCAGTCGGCTCTCGAATGCTGGCGATGACTTACCGGCGGTGGGCATGCATCGCATCACCGCCTTGGAGCATGAATTGGAACGGCTCTGGGAATTGCGCCGGCACGAACAAGCCGCGCCCTTGCGCCAGACGGCCTTGTCGGACGAAGAAGAGAAAGTTCTCGGTTTTTCCGTCGGCAATCGCAGTAACTGATTTGCCTCCGGCGAGTCGCAAGTTCCGCATGCCGGCGCAGACCAAAAACATCACCCGGTTGCTGCAAATCATGGCTCGGCTGCGCAGTCCTACCGGCTGCCCGTGGGATCGCGAACAGACTCACCGGACCATTCGCCACAATCTCATCGAAGAAACCTACGAAGCACTCGACGCTCTCGACTCCGGTAACATGCCGGAGTTTTGCGATGAACTCGGTGATTTGCTTTTGCAAGTTGTTTTCCATTCCCAAATCGCCAGCGAAGCCGGGCAATTCGATTTTGACACCGTTGCCAAAACGATTGCCGAGAAACTGCTCCGCCGGCATCCGCACGTGTTTGGCAAAGTCAAAGCCGACACCAGCCGGGAAGTACTCCGGCAGTGGGAGGACATTAAGAAAACCGAGAAAAAATCCGCCTCGATTTACGCCGAAGTTCCGCGCAGCCTACCGGCGCTGTTGAAAGCCGACAAGATTCAACGCAAAGCTTCGCGCGTCGGTTTCGATTGGAAACACGCCAAGGATGTCGTGGCCAAAGTCGAAGAGGAACTCCGGGAAATGAAAGCCGCGCTTGCCTCCGGTAACCGCCGGCACTTCGAGGAAGAGCTGGGCGATTTACTTTTCGCCACCGTCAATCTTGCCCGGTTCGAAAAACTCGACCCGGAAGATTTGCTCAACCGGACGACCCACAAATTTGTCAAACGATTCCAGCAAGTCGAGCGCGCCGTTCACAAGCGAGGCAAACGTCTCGAAGATTGCCCGCTGGAAGAACTCGACGCGCTCTGGAATGCCGCCAAGCACCAAACAAAACGCCGCCGATAGCGTAGCGCGTTTTGCTCCAGCTACCAGTCATCAGGCGCTCATTCTGAACGAAGAGAAAAATCTTCAATTTCCTACTGGTCGGCATGGTTGGCAAGGCAACTCGCGACAACTGGTTATTCATGCTTTTTCGAAGCCCGGTCCTTTCCGGTTGGGCTGTGCTCAACGACTCAAGCTCAGCCACAGCCACAGGCGGCCAGGCCAGCAATGGAATAATGATAATCGAATTTTCATGTCCCGGTCAAAACTGAAAGGGCAGTGGCTGTTGGCTGCAGCGTTTTGTTAGGCATCCGGCTTCGCATCAGGACTCAACGTGTCTGCTATGCACTTCATCACCGTCAGAATATGAACACCAAGCCGATAATCCAGAATCTTCTGAGGCAATGGATAACCAGCGGATGTAGCTGCCTGAATGATGAGCGGCAACGGATACACAGCTCCGGTCTGCGCTCCACCCTTGAGCGCGATGGGCATAAACTCTGCCGTGTATGGCCAAATCTTCTCGAAAACGACCGAGTCGTGACGACCAAAAAAAACGAAAGCATCTCGAACTCTCTTGGTGAGGTCTTGAATCTCGGCAGGCTGCAATCTCTCCTGCAAGACTCGAATCAACACCCACAAAATAAAACACTCGTAAGCCATTAGGAAAACGGGCTGCTCGTCTGCGGAAAACTCCCCCATCACCTGCGACACCCACGGGTCCTCCAACTCCATCATTGCCACGGCAACTGCGTTCCGATGCAAAGCCGGTCCGCTCGCGCTCTCGAAATGGGCGTGGAATCGTTTCTCTAACCGCTTGGTAGCGATGCGTTGAAAAAGTCCGGCTAACATGGTGTGTCGAGGATGCCTAACATATGTATTCGGCCATACTCAGAAGGGTGTCTCCCGACGTTGCTGTGGCCGCATTCATGGCGGCAGAGTAGAATTGCGGTGCAGGTGTGTCAAGCGTGAGTTCAAGTAGTGTGGGAAAGGATGGGGACAGCTAACCAAACCTCGCTCGGAGGGTCGCGCTTCCGCGCGACCCTCCGGATTTTCCGGTTTTGTGAGGCGCTCTCAAACACACGCCGGCCAGAAAACGCTAGTTTTCGTCATACCGGCGTGATAAGCAGGCCGCGTGGGATCGAAAGGAAAATTGCGGGTCGGAATTTTAGGCGGGACGTTTAATCCGATTCATCTTGGCCACTTGCTCATCGCGCAAGATGCGCTGGAGCAAGCCGGGTTGGAGCAAGTGCTGTTCATTCCGACTGCCCAGCCGCCACATAAGCCGCTCGCCGGTAACGTCAGCGCGCAGCACCGGCTCCGGATGCTCAAGTTGGCGATTGCCGGTAATCCGCAGTTTGCGGTGGATGACTTGGAAATCCGGCGGGGTGGGAAATCGTATTCCGTCGAGACATTGGCGGAATTGCAGGAGCGGCTACCGGCGGCAGATTTTTATTTTATCATCGGCGCGGATTCGTTGGTGGAATTGCCGCAGTGGTATCAAGTGGAACGGTTGGTGAAGTTGTGCCGGTTTCTGGTTTTCGAGCGGCCCGGTTACACGGCGCAGCCGGGGCGGCGTTTGGCCGGGCTGCGGTACCGGAGGTTGGCCACGCATCCGTGTGAAATTTCGTCGCGCGAGATTCGGGAACGGCTTGCTAGTCGGCGCTCCATTCGGTATCTTGTGCCCGAACCAGTTCGCCGGTATATCGAAAGGCATCAGCTTTACATTGAAAAAACTTGATTCGCGGAATATCGCCAAACTCTGCCGCACCATTGCGGACGATAAGAAAGCCAAAGACTGCATTATTCTCGACGTGCGCAAAATCTCGTCGGTGGCGGATTATTTATTAATTTGCTCCGGTACCGCGGAGCCGCATCTGAAAGCCATTGCCGATGACATCGAACGGCAGTTGCGAGACGTCGGCGTGCGCCCCCGGCATCATCAAGGGTTCCCGCAGAGCCGGTGGGTGGTGTTGGATTTCGGCGATGTGATGGTACACATTTTTCATCCCGAACTGCGCGAGCACTACGATCTCGAACACCTTTGGGGCGACGCCAAGCGCGTGAAGTAACCGGCTACCGGCCGTACCACAAACCGTAGCGTTGATGCCACTCGTCGTTTTCGATTTCAGACCGGCGCTTTTCCGATGCAGCAAAACGCTTCGCCGTTTCGCGTAGGTACGCAATCACGCCATCGCTCACGCCCGCTTGCCGGAGGTTCGCGACCTCACCGGTACTCAGGTAAAACACACTCCGGGAAGCTTCCACCCGGTGAATGATTTCGGCATCCGACATCCCGGCGGTGGTCATGGAAATAATGTCGCCGTTGGTGAGTGCCGGTTGTCGCGTGGTTGCGCAACCGACTGTGAGAAGTGCGAGAAAACTGAGGAACCAGAGTGATTTCATAGTGTACCGGTGTTGCAGATTTTTTTCAGAAGCCCAGTCGTCGAAAATCCCGGCACGAATGGCACGATGCGAATTTTTGTACCGGCAGCGTCGAGTACGGCGCGTTCGGTGGGATCAAGCGTTTCAGGCCGGTAATCGCCGCCTTTGGCGTAAATGTCCGGCTGAACGGCTTGCAGAAATTTCGCGGCGCGTTTGTCGCGGAAGATAACGACGGCATCCACACATTCCAGCGCAGCGAGAACGGCGGCGCGTTGCTTTTCCGGCACGAGCGGCCGCGTGGGACCTTTGAGTTGGCGGACGGACGCATCGGAGTTGAGACCGATGATGAGTAAATCACCGAGACGTTTGGCACGTTGCAGATAGGTGACGTGGCCGAAATGGAGTAAATCAAAGCAGCCGTTGGTGGCGACGATGCGCTGACCGCGCTGGTGGGCGGCTTTGGCCCAACGCTGGACTTGCGCTAGATTTAGAAGTTTGGTTCGAGGAGTTGGCATTTGGTTTTAGCTTGCTTCGCTTGTGGTCTCTGCGATGATTACCGCTAGTCAGAATGACTCCCACGGCACACGTGGTCAAGTTGTTTTGCGACGAGTCGAGTGGCGATGAATCAGCTTCATTTAATCGGAATCATCCTTTATTTCACAGTACTGGCGGGGCTGTCGTGTTATGGCCTGCACCGGTATTTGATGATTTTCCTCTATTACAAGTACCGGAAGCAGAAAATCATTCCCGCCGGTCACTTCCAGATTTTGCCGCGCGTGACGGTGCAATTGCCGCTGTACAACGAAATGTACGTCGCCGAGCGATTGCTTAATGCCGTCGCCGCTCTCGATTATCCGTTGGACAAACTTGAAATCCAAGTGCTCGACGATTCGAACGACGAAACGACCGAGATTGTGGCACGAAAAGTTGTGGAATTGCGGCAGCGCGGTTTTGATGTGAAACATGTGCGCCGGCAAAATCGGACCGGCTTCAAGGCCGGTGCCTTGCAACACGGATTACCTCTAGCTACCGGCGAATTCATTGCGATTTTCGATGCGGATTTCGTGCCGCAACCGGATTTGCTTCGGCAAACAATTCACTATTTCACCGATCCCGGTGTCGGAATGCTGCAAACCCGCTGGGGACACCTCAATGAACCGTTTTCACTGCTGACGCGCATCCAATCCATTTTGCTCGACGCGCATTTTCTCATCGAACAAACCGCTCGGTCGCGTTCCGGTCGGTTTTTCAATTTCAACGGCACCGGTGGCATTTGGCGTCGCACTTGCATCGACGCCGCCGGTGGTTGGGAAGGTGACACATTAGCCGAAGATCTCGACCTAAGTTACCGAGCGCAAATCAAAGGTTGGCGATTTTTGTTTTTGTCTGATGTCGTGACGCCGGCGGAATTACCGGTGGAGATGAATGCGTTCAAAACGCAGCAGCACCGTTGGGCAAAAGGTTCAGCGCAGGCGATGAAAAAGATGTTGCCGAAACTTTGGCGCGCGCCGCTGCCGCTCAAAATCAAAATCGAAGGCACGATGCATCTGACCAGCAATCTTGGTTATTTGATGCTGTTCACGCTCTGTCTGGTTTTCCGTTCCACCGCCTACGCCGGTGCGCACGAAGCCACCGGTGGTAACGAAACGACTAAACTTTTCCTCGTGGATATTCCGTTATTTCTCGCGTCGTCGGTTTCAGTGACCGCATTTTACGTCTGTGCGCAAATCGAATTGCACACGAACTGCTGGAAGCGCTTACTCTACATGCCGTTGATGATGGCGGTCGGAATCGGGTTATCGCTGAATAATGCGCGCGCCGTATTCGAAGCGCTTTTGAATCACGAAAGTGAATTCATCCGCACGCCGAAAGCCGGTAGCCAACTCCGCACGGCGGTGCGTGCCGTCAGCAAGTACCGGTCGTTGCGCGGACTGATTCCGTTCTTCGAAATCGCGTTTGGATTGTACTTTAGCTACATCATGTTTGACGCGCTGCACCGGGAGCAATGGATGTCGGCGGTATTCGTTTTGGTTTTCCAAGTCGGCTTTCTCTACGTCGGTATCATGTCGCTCATCCACGACAGCGGCTGGTTTCGGCGCGCGACTCCGGTGCTTTCATCGGCGAATGCTTGACCGGAATTGCTTGCCAATCCCGGCGTGACCGGTAACAATCCGCACGCACATGGAACCGCTTGGTATCATCGCCGGTAACGGCGAATTTCCGTTAATTTTAGCGCGCGCCGCTCGGCAACAAGGTTGCCGGGTGATTGCCGCCGCCTTCACCGGCGAAACTCAACCCGCCATCGAACAAGCCGCCGACGAAATCGAATGGGTTCGGCTCGGCCAACTCAACAAACTTAGCGAAGTGTTCACCAGTCGCGGTATCAAACGCGCCGTCATGGCCGGTGGTATTACGCCGGCCAATCTTTTCAAAAATCTCAGCCTCGACCTCCGGATGATTGCTGTTGCCGCCAAACTCAAAGTCCGCAATGCCGAAACCATTTTCGGAGCTATTGCCGACGAACTCGGCAAAGACGGCGTGGCATTGCTCGATCCGCGTCCATTTCTTGGTGCCGCCGTGCCGGCGGCCGGTAATCTCACGCGCGGCAAACCCGACAAAGATCAACAAGCCGATATCGCATTCGGTTTGAAAATTGCCAAAGAAATTAGCCGGCTCGACATCGGGCAGACGGTTGTCGTCAAACAAGGCACGGTTTTGGCAGTCGAAGGATTTGAAGGCACCGATGCTTGCATTCGGCGCGGCGGCGAACTCGCCGGTGAAAAGGGTGGAGCAATCGTCGTCAAAGTCAGCAAGCCGAATCAAGATTTCCGGTTCGACATTCCGTGCATCGGTTTGAAGACCATCGAGTCCTGCGCTGCCGGTAAGATTGCGGTGCTTGCCATTGAAGCCGGTAGCAGTCTCTTGCTTGGTCGCGAAGAAATTCTCAAGACCGCTGACCGGCAAGACTTGCGCGTCGTCTGTGTGGAGGTCAAATGAAGTTCGGTGTCGTCGGCGTCGGACATCTCGGCCAGCATCACGCGCGGATTTACCGGGAACTTACCGGTATCGAATTCGTCGGCGCATACGACAGCGATCCGAAGAAATCAAATTTCAAAACGCTTGAAGCACTTGCCGATGCCGTGGATGCCGTGAGCGTTTCCACGCCGACGGATTCGCATCTGGCCGTTGCTAAAATTTTTCTCGAACGCGGCAAACATTGTCTTGTCGAGAAACCCATCGCGAACAATGTCCGCGATGCCGAGACGCTCGTCGCATTGGCCCGGCAACACAACTGTGTCCTGCAAGTCGGTCATGTCGAACGGTTCAACCCGGTCATGCGCTACCTCAACGAAGTGCTCACCGAAGCTCGATTCATCGAAGTTCACCGGCTCTCGCCGTACCCCGGTCGCTCGACCGACATCGGCGTCGTGCTCGACCTGATGATTCACGATCTTGACGTGGTGCTCTCGCTCGTCAAAGCGCCGCTCGTGAGCGTGGACGCGGTCGGCATCAATGTCTTGAGCGCGAGCGAAGACATCGCCAACGCCCGGTTGAAATTTGCCAACGGCTGTGTCGCCAACATCACCGCCAGCCGTGTCTCGCCAGAGAAAATGCGCAAGATTCGCATTTTTGGTAAGTCCACGCACGGCGCCGCCTACATCTCGCTCGATTACATGAAACAGGAAGGCCAGCTCTACCGGATGGCGTCCGACGATGCCACGGAATCCGGCCTGCTCAAGAAATTGCTCGCCGGTAAAGACTCGACCATCGTCAGCGAATTTGGCGGGAAGAAAATTCTACGCGAACCGGTTCCCATCGCGCGCGACGAGCCGCTCAAATTGGAGTTGCAGAATTTTGTCGAGTCCGTCCGTCACCGGCGCGACCCGCTCGTGACCGGCGAAGCCGGTAAGCAGGCGTTGGAAGTTGCGATGGAGATTACCGCGCTCTGTGGACAGGCCATGCCGGCGGCGAATATTTCAAGTTTTAAAACCGGATGAAGACGCACCCGGTAATACGACAAGTTAAACGCATCATGGCAACATACCTACGTGAATACGGAATTGGATCGCCCCAGAATGAGCGAAAGACGCTCAAGAAAACAGTTAGGATTCGTGACATCATTCCATTTATCTCCAGCATACAAGTGCGAACCACACTGGAACGACATCTAAATACTGACCGAGTCAACTTATGGGACCTTGGTGCAAATGCGTCGGAGTTTGTGGAGACAAATGATTCTCTCTATCTTCGTTGTGAGGAGAGACTTTATTCGTCAAGAATTCTTGAAAAGATTTTTGATCAAAACGGTGAAATCGGGAAATCTGATGTCGTCAATTGGCATGAAATTCATCATGCGCCGTGGCAGCATCCGCTGTTGCTTGTTGAATTGCGCCCAGTATCTATTCCACCATTAAGTCTTATGAACAGGTTTAAGCAGAGGAAATTGCTCGCCGAAAATTTTTGGCTTATTCCTGACTGATTATGATTCACACCAATGTTTAATGAGCAAATAATTTCCAAACCGGCAATTATGTTCATTGCCGGTGAGGCTTCCGGCGACAGTAATGCGGCGGAGACTATCAAGCGGCTGAATGGGCGCGTACCGGTCTTCGGTGCGGGCGGGCCGAAGATGCAGGCGGCCGGGATGGAGTTGCTGCTTGACTTGACACAGCACGCGGTCGTCGGCTTGGTTGAGGTTTTGAAGAATTATGGGAAGTTCAAGCGCATCTTTGACGATTTGCTGGCGGAAGTAGGGCGCCGGCAACCGAGCGTGGTGGTGTTGGTGGATTTCCCGGGGTTCAATCTCCGGTTTGCCAAGGCCGTGAAGCGCCGGTATCCGCAGACGAAAATCATTTACTACATCTCGCCACAATTGTGGGCGTGGCATGCGAGCCGGGCGAAGCAGATTGAACGCGATGTGGATTTGCTGTTGACGATTTTTCCGTTTGAGAAGGCTTGGTATGCGGAGCGGGTGCCAAAGTTGCGGGTGGCGTTTGTCGGGCATCCGATGGCGGCGAGGAACCGGCAACGGGATATGCGGAGCCAGCGGACAGTCTTGTTGATGCCGGGAAGCCGGGAGCGCGAGGTGGCGAAAATTTGGCCGGTACTGGCTAGCGTGGTGGACAAGATGCCGGATGTGAAGTTTGTCGCGGCGGCGGTGGACGAGCGAACAGCGGCAATGATCCGGCATCCGCGGGTGAAAGTGGAAGTTGGCAAGGCGCGGGAAATGATGCGGCAGGCGACACTCGCAATCACGGCCAGCGGCACGGCGACGATGGAATGCGCGTTTGCGGGTTGTCCGATGATCGTGGTGTACAAGGTCAACTGGCTGACGTACCTCGTCGGGCGTGCGCTGGTGACCGTGAAGTGGTTGGCGATGCCGAATGTGATTGCGGGTAAATCTATTGTGCCGGAGTTTATCCAACACCGGGCGAGTTCAAGCCGAGTGGCGGTGGCAGCGCGGAATTTATTGCAAGAGACTGGCGAACGCCAAACGATGCAACGCGAGTTGGCGGCGGTGGTCGCCAGCCTCGGTGGCTCCGGTAGTAGTGAACGCGCAGCGCAGTTGATTTGCGGCGAGATTTAGTGCTTCCGCGTTAGGAAGAAATCAGCGATGGCGCGGAGCGGTTCAGCTTTCTTACCAAAACTACGGAGCTGGTCGTGCGCGTCGGCGATTAGCTCGGCGGCATAAGTGCGTGATTTCTCGATGCCGAGCAATTTCGGGAAAGTAGATTTTTCATTTTTCTCGTCAGCGCGAACGCTTTTGCCCATGATTTCTTTGGTGCTGGTCGCATCGAGAATGTCGTCAATCACTTGAAACGCGAGGCCGAGGTCGTCGCCATATCGGGTGAGACGTTTGAGTTGCGCCGGCGTGGCGTGACCGGCCATTGCGCCGAGGCGAATAGAGGCGTTGATGAGTGCGCCAGTTTTGTTCCGGTGGGTGGTTTTGACTTCTGTGAGCGTCGCCGCTCGACTTTCATTTTCCAAATCTTGGACTTGTCCGGCGATGAGGCCGAGGCTACCGGAGGCACGAGCGAGTTCGGTGACGTATTCCGGTTTTTTAGCGGCCAGCAGAAAAGCTTGAGTCAATAGCGCGTCACCGGCAAGAACCGCGACGCCTTCGCCAAAAACTTTGTGATTAGTCGGACGGCCTCGGCGCAAATCATCATCGTCCATGCACGGCAAATCATCATGGATGAGGGAGTAGGTGTGGATGCACTCGACAGCGCAAGCGAGCGGCATCGCGGCGGCAGTTTTACCACCGACGGCCTCGCAGGCGGCAAGTGTGAGAACCGGGCGGATGCGTTTGCCGCCGGCAAAGATGGAGTAGCGCATCGCTTTGTGAATTGTTGGCGGTTGCGCGCTCTCCGGTGGCAAAAGTTTATTGAGCGCCGTGTTGATGCGCTTACCGGTGGTGTCGAGGTATTGGTCGAGGTTAAACATTGTCGCGAGAATACCGGGCACGTCCACTTTTGCAAGCCGGTTATTCGACGGTCACGCTTTTTGCGAGGTTCCGAGGTTTATCCACGTCGCAGCCGCGCATGACGGCGATGTGATAGGCGAGCAGTTGCAAGGGAATCACCGTCAGCAACGGCTGCAAACATTCCAACGTGTCTGGTACATAAATCACATCGTCAGCTTTCTTGGCAATTTCGATATTGCCCTCAGTAGCGACGACGATGACCGGGCCTTTGCGGGCTTTGACTTCTTCGATGTTCGCCATTGTTTTATCGAAGACTGAATTTTTTGGCGCGATGAAAACCGACGGCGTGCGCGGTTCGATAAGCGCGATTGGGCCGTGTTTCATTTCGGCGGCTGGATAGCCTTCGGCGTGGATATAGGAAATTTCCTTAAGCTTGAGCGCGCCTTCAAGGGCGATGGGGAAATTGTATTGCCGGGCGAGGAAGAGAAAATTATTCGCCTCGCAATATTTTTTAGCGACGGCGGCAATGGCGTCGTTTTGCTTGAGGATGCGCTCGATTTTGCCGGGAATGGTTTCGAGTTCCCGCAAAATTTCTTCGCCGCGCGTCGAAGCCAGATGCCGCATCCGTCCCATCAACACCGCCAGCAATGTCATGATCGTGACTTGGGAAACAAATGTTTTGGTTGCGGCGACGCCGATTTCAGGGCCGGCATGCATGTAGGTGCCGCCGTCCACTTCACGGGCAATGGTCGAACCGACGACGTTGGCGATGCCAAGCGTTTTGTGGCCTTTGCGCCGGCATTCCCGGATGGCGGCGAGCGTGTCAATCGTTTCGCCGGACTGGCTGATGGCGAACACAAGCGTGTTCTTGTCAATCGGTGAATTTCGGTACCGGAATTCGCTGGCGTAATCGGTCTCAGTCGGAATTCGCGCCAAATCTTCGACGAGATATTTGCCGATCATGCCGGCGTGGAGCGCGGTGCCGCAGGCGATGAAAATCAGCCGGTCCACGCTGCGCAATTCGGCCGGCGAGAGATTCAACCCGCCGAGCTTGCCGGTGGCTTCGTCGTGGCTAATCCGGCCCCGAATGGCATTTTCGACAACGCGCGGTTGCTCGAAAATTTCCTTGAGCATGAAGTGTGGATACTTGCCGCGTTCGACTTCTTCGGCGGCGAATTCAACTTCCCGGACTTGCGGTGTGACGGTGGCGGCTTCGATGGTTGAGACTTGGAAGTCGTCACCGGTCAGGGTAACGATTTCAAAATCGTTCAGATACACGACGCGCCGGGTGTGAGCGATGATGGCGCTGACGTCGCTGGCGAGGAAATTTTCATCCCGGCCGACGCCGAGGAGTAGCGGGCTGCCGCGGCGCGCACCCACGATGCTTTCCGGATGATCAACGTGGATGACAGCAATGCCATAGGTGCCGACGACATCTTTCAACGCGAGCCGGACCGCCTCGGTTAAATCGCCCTTGTAGTATTCGCCGACGAGATGCGCGAGAACTTCGGTGTCGGTTTGCGACTGAAACGTGTGGCCTTTGGCGATGAGTTTGTCTTTCAGTGATTGGTGATTTTCAATGACGCCATTGTGGACGAGTGCAATTTTGCCGGATTGGTCGAGATGCGGATGGGCGTTGGCGTCGGTCGGTGGGCCATGCGTTGCCCAACGAGTGTGGCCGATGCCGATGTTGCCGTGTGCCGGCTGTTTTTTGAGAACGGCGGCGAGATCGTTAATGCGGCCGGTTTTTTTCCGGAGTTCAAACTGGCCGGTGTGGATGGTCACGAGGCCGGCGGAGTCGTAACCGCGATATTCGAGCCGGCGCAAGCCTTCGAGGATGATGTTCGGAGCCGATTTTCTGCCAATATAACCGATAATCCCGCACATAATACACAACCTTTCGTGAAGTCGCGCCATGGCAGTTCAAGCGGCCCGACTGGCGGGCACCGGCGACGATGGCGAACAGCAACGGCGTGGACTTCCAAGCGTTTTGTTTTTTATGCCGCCGGCAGTTGTCAACGTCACCTGAATTTTATGCTTTGTCAATTGACGAAGCGTGACCGGCAATTATAAGATAAAAACATGAGCTCGATTACGCCAAAGAACCATGCTTCGAATCGTACACTTGCCGTAATCATGGGAGGCGGCGCCGGAACGCGTCTGTTTCCGCTGACGAAGGAACGCGCCAAGCCGGCGGTGCCGATTGGTGGGAAGTACCGGCTCGTGGATGTGCCGGTCAGCAATTGCATCAACTCGGATATTCGCCAAGTCTACGTGCTGACGCAGTTTAATTCGGTGTCATTGCACCGGCATATTTATTCGAGCTACACGTTTGACCGGTTCTCGCGCGGGTTTGTGGAAATTCTTGCGGCGCAGCAAACTGTCGGCGGTGCGCAATGGTATCAAGGCACGGCGGACGCAGTGCGGCAGAACCTCCGGTACTTTGCGTTGCCGGAGTATGATTATATTTTAATTTTGTCTGGTGATCAGCTTTACCGAATGGATTTTCGCAAGGTGCTGGAACAGCATATTGCGAAGCAGGCAGACATTACCATCGCAACAATTCCAGTCAAACGTAGCGATGCGACTGGATTAGGAATTATGCAGGTCGATGCAGCACAACGCATCACCCGGTTTGTCGAGAAGCCGAAAGATCCGGAGGTGCTGAATAGTCTGAAGTTGCAAGACCCCTTGCTCTCGACTTTGCGCGTTGCCGGTGGCGAAGATCATTTGCTGGCTTCGATGGGAATTTATGTATTCAACCGGGACGTGCTGGTTCGTGCGCTCGATAACACAAAAACCGATTTCGGTAAGCACATTATTCCAGATGCCATCAGCCAGTCCAATGTCTCTGCGTATATTTTTCAAGGTTATTGGGAAGATGTCGGAACAATTAGCTCATTCTTCGATGCTAACATCGCCATGTGCGGTATCAAATCGGCCTTTAGCTTTTTTGACCGCTCCTCGCCGGTATACACTCGGGCCCGGTTTCTACCGCCGACGAAAGTGGTGGATTGCCAGATTAACCGGTCATTGGTTGCTGATGGTTGTGTCATTCTTAAATCTAAGCTTGAAAACTGTGTTATCGGTTTGCGTGCGTACATCGGCGAAAATTGCGATTTGCGGAACACCATCATCATGGGTTGCGATTATTACTCGCCATCCAATGACGATACCACCGGTGGTTCTGTCACCATGCCGCATATGAGCATTGGGAATGGCGTAAAAATTGAACGTGCCATCATTGATAAGAATGTTCATATCGGCGCAGGTGTGACCATTACCAGTAAGCTCGGCGCACCGGACAGCGATGGCCCAAATTATTACATTCGCGATGGCATCGTCGTCATTCCGAAGAATGCCGTCATCGCGCCCGGTACTACAATTTAAGTAAAATTGCCGGTG
>CAINDI010000096.1 GCA_903847335.1 uncultured Verrucomicrobiota bacterium
CAATTCCCACGCGAGCGAACTTCTTTACCTTACCGGAGAAACATTATTCAATCGCGCGAACGCCTTACTTCGCGCCGGCAACACCAATGAAAGCCGGCAGGCGTACTCTGAAGCAATTGAGGATTACAAAGGCGTGCGGGGCGATTTATTGGCACCGGCAATGCTCCACATCGCGAGCGCCTACCAAGCCATGGAAGCGCCAGAAAAATCCGATCTTGAGATTGAAAACTTCAAAACGAAATTCCCGCAAAGCCCACTTCTGAAGTCCGCTTTGTTAATTCAAGCGGAAGCACAGTTTAGTCAGCAAAAATATAAAGCGGCACTCGGCAACTACGAGAAAGCGCTCACCGGAGCAAAAGAGACCACACTCATCGAATTCCGAATCGCCAATGCCAACTTTAATCTCAAGAATTTCGAGAAAGCTAGCGATGGCTTTAAAAACTTAGTCACAAAGTATCCCGACTCAAAACTTCGCCCGGATGCGCTTTTTTACCTCGGTCTCGCACAGTTTGAAATCGCCAACAACTGGAACATGATTGCCGCCATCAGTGCTTACGAAGAACTCCGGAATAAATACCCACAGTTTGACCGGCTACCATTGGTTACGTTCCACCTTGGCTATTTCTATGACCTTGCCGGTAATCCCAGCAACGCTACTGCCAGCTTCCAAGAATTCTTACAAAAATGGCCGACCTATAAAGATTCCGATGGCAAACTATTAGCGCCGGAGGCTCTTTCTCAAATCGCCCGCAATTATCTTGTGGCTGAACATTACACCGATGCCATTACTACCTATCAAATGTTAATTGAAAAGTTCCCAGACTTTGCGCTACCGGCGTCCAACCTCCTCGCCATCGGCAATGTCTTACTCAAAACCGAGAAATTCGAGCTGGCCACGAAAAGCTACCAACGCGCCATCGCTGCCGCCGGTACCGACCAGAAAGTTTTGACACTCGCCAACCTTGGTCTCGGCCAAGCACTAATCGGGCTTCGGCAATTTGAGACCGCGAAAGCGCCATTAGAAAAAGCACTGGCTGATACCAAAGATTGCCTTCAAAACAAAAGTAAATTTGCATTAGCCAAAGTGTTCGAAGCCACCGGTAAGACCGAAAAAGCCATCGAACTCTATTCTACCGTTATCGCTGGGCAAGACGAGATTGCTACGGAGGCGGCATTCCGGTTAGGGAATATTTACTTCAACCAAGAAAACAAAAAACTCGCCCTCCCCTATTACACACGCCTTCTATTCTCCACCGGTCCGATGGCTGACGAAGCGACGTACCGGTCAGCCGAATGCCAGCTGGCAATCGGCCCGATAGAATCCGCGCGCTCGGCGTTTCAGAATTATTTGAAACGTTTCCCGAATGGAAAATTTAGGGACGATGCGAAAGCCCAACTCACAAAACCATGAAAAACCTTACCGGTAAATTTATTTCATGGTTGATGACTCGGACAATATTTCTCCGGTATCTGATTATTGCGATTTTATTTCATGTTTTGATTTTATTCGTTCTCGGTTCGATCAAAATCGTGACGGTGCTACCAAAGATTATCGCCTCCTTCGACTTCGTCACGCCACCGCCGATGCCAAAACATGAAGAAATGGATCCGTTCGCGGCGCTGCGTGATTTTTCATATAGCGGTCCGACTCTCGGCGGTGGTGGCGGTACATCTGGAAAAGGTGCCGGCGGCATTCCAACCGCCGCCGGTTTGAAAGACGCAAATATTCCGGCATCTGAAGTCATCAGCGTCATCAATGAATCAATAGCGGCGGCCATGCGTTCGCGAGGTGATTCACCGACGACAACTGGTCTCGGCGAAAGCAAAATCGGTACCGGTGGTATCCAAGGTCCCGGCGGTGGTGGCTTGAGTCATTCTGTCGGACCAATCCACGCGCAAAAAATCCAAGCCGGTAGCAGTGCCGAAATGGAGAAAGCTTTACTGGCGGCATTGCGATGGTTGAAAAATCATCAGGCGGCTGACGGTTCATGGAAAAATGTGAAAGAGAAATCGCCACGACTGGATACCACGGAAGGATTTTCAGCGTTGGCGGTCTTAGCGTTTCTTGGTCACGGCGAGACGCCGGACTCACCGGAGTTTGGATCGACTATCAGCCAAGGCATTGCTTACATTGCGTCATGCGTTGGGCAAAATGGAATCGTCAATTCGCAAAATATGTATGCGCAAGGCGCGGTGATGCGGGCATTAGCCGAAGCTTATGCTGTGACGCAATCGCCGAACGCACGGAAACCATTGGAAAGAGCTGTCGCGGCGACATTGCTTTCCCAAAAAGCAGCCAAAACTAAACCGATTCACACCGGTGGCTGGAGGTATTCGCCGCAATCCAGCGACTCGGATACCTCGGCGACCGGTTGGGTGTTACTGGGTTTGAAGTCAGCACAGTTAGCCGGCATTCCGGTATCCGATGACTCATTTGAAATGGCATCCGGATTTTTGTGGAATATGTACGGCGATGAAGGGTTTGGTTACGACCAACCCGGCCGGCACATCAGCACTTCTGCCGTCGGAATTCTCTGCCAACAATCCATGGGGCATGGCGATGATATTCGAATCAAGAAATCACTCGATACCTACAAAAGCTATCAAGTGGATTGGGGGCAGACTGACCATCTCTTCGTGCTTTGTGGCTGGTATTACATTACGCAAGCGATGTTTCAAGCCGGCGGCGCATATTGGATTCATTGGGATAAAGAAATCCGGAATACTATTGTCAAAGCGCAAGACAGTGACGGACATTGGGAGCCGCCGCCAAAATGTAACGACGAGAGAGACCTAGGTCCAGTCTATGCCACAACCATCTGCTGCCTGACGCTGGAAGTTTACTACCGGTACCTCCTGCTCTATCAAGATATGGAACACAAAGCCGCGCGCGTTCCAGCCAAGTGAAATGCAAAGGGCGGACTGAAAATTCAGCCCGCCCTTGCGCTACAATCAAACGACCGGTGGATTTAGTGCTTACACTTCGGCGAGTCTTTGCCGAGCGCATCTTTCTTCACCGTGATGCTGGCGCCGGTTCCGCAGTTGTTGCGGTTCTCATCAATAAAACTCTTCCATTTATCCGGTAAATCACCTTCCGCAAAAATCGCGGCCACCGGACACACCGGGACGCACGCCGTGCAATCAATGCACTCATCGGGGTTGATGTACAACCGGTCCGCCACCTCATAAAAGCAGTTGACCGGGCAAACTTCGACGCAATCCGTGAACTTACAGCCGACACAAGGTTCGGCAACAATATGAGCCATGTTATGAATTCCTCTGGGTTAAAGTTAAGACTGTTCTATGCTATACTATGTTCCTGTGAATTCTGCCAAGTCCAAATTCAAGCTTCTTGCCAGAAAGATTCTCGCCATTCTGCGCGCCACCTACCCCGACGTTCACTGCGAACTCAACTACACTAATCCGCTCCAGCTTCTCATCGCCACTATTCTCAGCGCGCAATGCACCGACGAACGCGTCAATAAAGTCACCCCCGCTCTCTTCGCTAAATACCAAACCGCCGCCGACTTTGCCGGCGCAAAACCCAGCCAACTGGAAAAGTTAATCCAATCCACTGGCTTCTTCCGTAACAAAGCCAAATCTATTCGTAATTGTTGCCAAACCATCGCCGAAAAACATGCCGGTAAAGTTCCTGACACGATGGCCGAACTCGTTCAGCTGGCCGGCTGCGGCCGCAAAACCGCCAGCGTCGTCCTCGGCGTCGCCTACCGGAAGACTGAAGGAGTCGTCGTGGACACACACGTCCACCGGTTAAGTCGCCGCCTCGGTCTTACCCGACAAGACACACCAGAGAAAATTGAGCAAGACTTAATGAACATCATTCCAAAATCCGACTGGATTGATTTTTCACATTTGCTAATTTGGCACGGTCGCCGCCGGTGTTTTGCCCGAAAACCGGATTGCAATCACTGCGAACTCAAAAAACTTTGTCCACAAATCGGAGTCAAACCATGAACGAAGGCAACCAAGCCCCAACATTCCCTCAACTCAAAGCCCACGCCGGTAAAACTGTCGTGCTCTATTTCTATCCGAAGGATAACACGCCCGGCTGTACCGTTGAGTCGTGCGAACTTCGCGACGCACATAAGAAAATCACCAGTAAAGACGCAGTAGTTCTCGGGGTCAGCCCAGATTCAGAAGAATCCCACGCGAAGTTTATCGAAAAGTTCAGCCTACCGTTTGAACTCGTCCCAGACGAAGACCATAAAATTGCAGAGGCGTATGGCGTTTGGAAAGAGAAATCAATGTACGGTCGAAAATACATGGGCATCGAACGAACTACATTCATCATCAACGCCACCGGTAAGATTCAAAAGATTTTCACGAAAGTGAAACCCGCCGGCCATGCTACAGAAGTTCTAGCAGTAATTTAATGACAGCTTTACGGTCGACGGTGAGTCTCTTGGATTAACCGCGCAAATATTTGTGGTTGGCGCTGGTCGAGCCTCGCAATCGTTTTGTCCAGCCGAGTTGTCCAGTTGCTCTCCGCAATCGGACCGGGAACATTGAAGCGCGCTTCTTGCGCGAAAATATCCGTAATCATAAAGATTGCTAACCAAGCGTTTGAGGTTAGCACCTGACGGCAGAAGGATTCGTGCAACGCCGGCGTGAAGTCGCGTGGCACTTGATTCACATCACCACCGGCCCAAGCAATGAAGCGCTGTAACTCCAGCCAAGTGATGTAAGCGTTATGGTGGTCTTGCTTGGCGCGTGCATTTTCGTGCGCGTGCCAAAGCTGCCGCCAATATGCCGCCAACGGTTCGTGATCATGCGTAGCCGGTGTCACAATGCTCAGGCGCGAATATTTTGCACCATCCACAAACATGTAATCCCCGTTGCGTTCCCAATATGGAATCTTAAACCCCGGGATGCCGAGCTTCGTTAAGTTGGGCCGTACATACTCCGGCACCACACCCAAATCTTCAGCGACTACCACGGTATCACCAGCCGCCTGTTGAATCATTTCCAGCAACGCCGCGCCGTGTTTACAATTTACCTGTTGATGCTCCGGCGTGTCATCCGGGAACGGAAAAAACTGTGGCAACCGGCCTTGTGTTGCTAATTTTGCCTGCGCTTCATCCAGCTCGACAAACCGAGAGTTTTCCTGCGGCCGCCACGGAAATGCAAACACCCGGTAAAATCCCAGCACATGATCAATCCGGAACAAATGAAAAATTTCACTTGTCTGTTGCACACGCCGTTTCCACCACGAAAACTTCTGCCGGCGATGTTCTTCCCACCGGTAGAGCGGAATCCCCCAATTTTGTCCCCACTTTGCCGTAAATGCATCTGGCCGAAACGCGGCCTCCGGTGGTGCTCCGCCACTCCACGCTAAATCAAATAAATTCCGATTTCCCCACACATCCGCACTGTATCGACTCACACCAAACGGAATGTCGCCCATCAACGCCACGGCATGTGCATCGGCAAACTTTCGGACAGCGTGCCATTGACTATGTGCAATCCACTGGACGTACGCATAAAATTTCCGACGCTCCTCCAATTTTCCTAGCAATACCTCCGGTACACTGTCCGGCGACTGATGCTCTGCCGGCCACGATTCCCAGTTGTCACGTCCGCCGTTCTCATCAATTAACGCCCGGTACAGCGTATAGTTTTCCAACCAAGGATTCGCCTTAGTAAATTTCGCCACCTCTGACCGCTGACCGGCGTGCTGAAATGCCGCCCACAATAAATCTTGTTTTAGTTGCTTAACCTGACGGTAACGAACCGGTCCCGCTTGTAACTCTGTGTGAATTTTCACGGTTACAATCCGGTTAAAATCTACCGGCAACAAATCTGGCAATGCCGCCGGTGTTGTTGCGATGGTTGTCGGATCAAGCGCCAGCGCACTGATGGCGTTATACGGACTGTTATCCGGTCCGGTCTCGTTAATCGGTAAAAGTTGTAAAATATGAAAACCGTACTTGGCGCACCACGTAATCAATTCCTTCACTGCCTCCGTGTCGCCGATGCCTAGATCGTCAACGCCACGCAGCGCAAAGACCGGGCATAAGATACCAGCCAATTTCGTATCGGGAGAAAGTTTCATCGCGCCTCCAAGTTTAACAACTGGCGTTTTAACGGTAATCCACAACTAAATCCACCCAATCCACCATCGCTAGCCACAACCCGGTGACACGGCACGAGTAACAAAACTGGATTTACACCACACGCTGCACCAACCGCGCGGGCGGCTTTCGGATTACCGATTTGCCGAGCAACCCACGCATACGAACGTGTTTCACCATCTGGAATTTTTTGAAGCACTTTCCAAACTAATTGCTGAAATTTCGTACCGGAGCTTAGATCAAGCAGCACCGTGAATCGAATTCTTTTACCGGCGGCGTATTGCCGGAGCTGGCGGCGAGCTTGCTTTACAAAATTCGGAATTGATCCGTTGATTGAAAGTTGACGGCAAAATTTTAGACCGGTTACACCGCCCGATGAAAATGTGAGACGGACTCGCCCAAGTTTCGTTGGAAAGATTATTTCACCACGAGGTAAATCAGACATACCGCTACAAACGCTAATCCAAGCCAGGCATAAAAGCGATTCCGATTTTTTCGTTGGATGCCTCTGAGAATCGGCTTTGGCGGGTTGACTAAATATTGTGACAATTTCGCGCCGGTATTAGTCGTCGTGAAAAACTCTGGCTGCGCGCCCGGCATTGTGACGGTAACCGCTTCGTCAGTAAGTTCAGCTAACGGATTATCGGAAGTATCAAAAACACCTTGCGTCGCTCTTAACGAAGAACGTCGTTCCGGTGGCGTAAAAATTCTCTGAATAAAACTCGGCTCGACTTTGGGCTGCGAAGCGACCGGAGTTGGCACGGCATGTCCCATATGACGAAGCTGACTCTCAATAGTTTCAATCTGACGGCTAACGTCAGCCAACGCGCGGTCAACAGGTTTGAGCGTCTTAGACATGCTGGTTAATGTTTAAAAAGCAAAAGTAGAATTACCCAAATCGTTCCGGCTAAAATCAACGGTGCCGATGCGGCGGCGCCAATTCGCAAATACCGGATGATTTCTTTACGATTGCCATCAGTTGTAGTTTCAGTCGGCGCTTCCGGTGTGCCTTGATTATCGAGACAAGTGAGCTTAGTCCGGGCGCGATTAAATTCCATTCGCGAATCTTCAATGAGTCCAAGCGCGCGGCTCAGTTCGAGGCGCAAGTTTGTGCTCGACCATTCAGTGTCGTTAATCGCTTGAAGGCGGTCGAGATAATCTTTGAATGCCGTGGTGGTGTTCTCGCAAAGCTCAGCCAGACGTTGCGCTTGCAGTTGCTCGCGCTCCAATGTCACCAGCGCGCGAGTAAGACTATCCAACATTTCCGATTTGCCGCGAGTGTATTCGTCTTGCTTGCGGCGAAGCTCTTCGAGATCGGTTTTCTGGCGTTCCAGTTCTTCTTGTTGCCGACGCAAAGTCTGCAACTGGTCGCGCATGGTATCAAGCTTGGTTTCAACCTCAGCTTGATGCGCAGGTGCATTAAAAATAGATACGACACTACCGTTGTCGCCAACGGGTTCTGTCAAAATACTAGCGCTGCTGCCCCCTTGATTCATCAAATCCCCCTTGTTCGAGGGTAACAATACTCAACCCGCTAAAAATGTAAAGTGGAGAATGCAGTGGTGCTAGGGAATAACTAATTGCTGACCGACTTTGAGTTGATCTTTGGTCGGTAAAAGCATCCGATTCGCCATGAAGATTTTTTCCCACGCCGACCGCGTTCCGTAGTACCGGAGCGCCAGCGATTGCAACGTGTCACCTTTTTGGACTACGTGCGTTCGTGAGCCGGTTACCGGTGGAGCATTTGTTACAGTCGCCACCGGAACGACCGGCGGTATGGTCACAATATTTGTGGCATGTTCGATTTCTGAAAGCCGGGAGCGTAAGTTCGTATTTTCCAATTGCAGCCGCATGAACTCCGCTGGATCGGCCGCTGTGGTGGCCGGCAGCTTCGCAGCCAGCGCATATTTCGCACGTTCGATATAACCTTCCACCACTTGCCGACGTTCCGAATTCGGCTCCAACTCCAAAAACTGCCGGTAATGATAAATCGCGGCAATTGGATCGCCGAGTTTTTCATCGCACAACACGCCAAACTCTAAATGCGCTTTGCTGCCATCAGGAACCGCACGCAGCGCTTTGCTGTAATACGTCGCCGCCACGTGAAAGTCACCGGCGGCTTCCGCATTGCGCGCCCGGATGTAATCGGGATTCCGATCTAAATCGCCACCGGTAAATCGTCCGCACGCCACGAGCAACAGCGTCATCAAAAAAACTGGAATTTGTTTCAGCACAGCGCGGAGATTAGCATACCGCCTAAAAAAGCTCAATCTTTGCCACTTGACGCACCGGCCATCGCCCTCTAAGATTCCATCAAATTCAGGAGGATTATTATGGCTGAAGCATATTGCGTAAAATGTAAGGCGAAAAAAGAAATGGCCAACGCTCAGGAAGTCCAGATGAAGAACGGACGACCGGCATTGCAAGGCCTCTGCCCCACGTGCGGCACAAAGTTGTTCCGCATTGGCGCCAAGAAGTAACCGCCCAGCGGCATTCCATAACTACCGGCACCGTGCCGGCTCGCGAAGCGCATGAACCACGACCAACTGGCATACGTCCTCATCAACCCATACACGATTTACAAATCGCGCACCGGTGGTGTGATTGCCCGCTTGTTCACGAGAACTGCGCTTGATTTAGTGGCTGCACGAATGTTTGCGCCGAGCCGCGAACTCACCACCGAATATGCCAACACCATCATCTCCGGAGAGAACGCCAGCGACCGGCGCATCCAAGAGTTGACCCGGCAATACATTCTCGACAATTACTCGCCGGATTCCAAAACCGGTCAGCCTCGACGAGTAATGATGCTGGTTTTTCGCGGCGAAGATGCCGTAAAGAAAATCCGCGCAACTGTCGGCCAAATCGAACCGGGACGCGGCCCTGTCGGCGAAACCATCCGCGACACTTACGGCGATTACATCGTCGGTCCGGACGGTCAAATCCGATATTTCGAACCGGCAGTGCTCGCGGCACAGACTCCTGAAGAAGTGGAAGAGAAGATTAAAATCTGGGCCAAGCACGCCGGCGATGATACCGGCTATCTCGACAATGTCGTCCACTACCCTTCGCGCGCGAATGTCCAGCAGACGCTTGTTCTGCTGAAGCCGGACAATTTTCGATTCCCCAGCGCGCGCCCCGGCAACATTGTGGATTTAATTTCACGAACCGGTCTGTACATCATCGGCATCAAAGTTCATCACATGACTGTCGCTGAAGCGAACGAGTTTTACGGACCGGTCCAAAAAATATTACCGGATATTCTCAGTAAAATTTCCGGTCCCCGGGCTAAGGCGGTTCTCGAAAAAGAATTTGGTTTTGCCTTACCGGAAGGTTCTGAAAAAACGCTCGGCCAATTCCTTGCTCCAGTTCACTCCGAATACCAATTTGATTTAATTGTCCGCTTCATGACCGGTCACGGAGCGACTGAACCGGCTAACGCCGCATCTGAAAAGATTGTCGCCCTCGTATATGAAGGACCGGATGCCGTGAATAAAATCCGTACGGTCCTCGGCGCCACCGACCCGCGCAAAGCTGCGCCCGGCACCATTCGCCGGGAGCTTGGCCAAGATATTTTAGTTAATGCCGCACACGCCAGCGATTCTCTCGAAAACGCCAAACGCGAAATGGCAATCATCAAAATTCGCGAAAACAACCTGAAATCACTCGTTGAGCAGTTTTATCACTGCCAACTCTAACCACCGAAAGACACCATGAATCCACTCGCAGATCGCGCCACAACTCTGACCCCATCGCTCACTCTCGCCATTGATGCGAAAGCCAAAAAACTAAAAGCGGACGGCGTAGACGTCGCCGGTTTCGGCGCCGGTGAGCCAGATTTTGATACCCCGCAGCACATCAAAGATGCCGCAATCGCTGCGCTCAATGCCGGCTTCACCAAGTACACACCTTCCTCCGGTACGCCCGAACTCCGGGCCGCCATCGCCGAGAAGTTGAAAACCGAAAATGGTCTCGACTACAAACCGTCGCAAGTCATCGTCAACTGCGGCGCAAAACATTCCTGCTACAATGCCATCATCGCCACCTGTAATCCCGGCGACGAAGTTCTCATCCCGGCTCCATTCTGGCTCAGCTATCCGGAAATGGTAAAGCTCGCCGGTGCGACACCGGTCATCGTTCCCACCAGTGAAGCGAATGGTTTCAAAATCACGCCGGAGCAATTCCGCGACGCGATGACGCCGGCCACGAAGATGATTATTCTCAATTCCCCCGGCAATCCCACCGGTAGCGTTTACACTCGGGAAGAATTACTCGCGCTGGCCGAAGTCGCCGTCGAAGAAGAAATCCTCATACTCTCCGACGAAATCTACGAGAAAATTACCTATGACGGCGCGGTTTCCACGAGCATCGCTGGCTTGAGCAAAGAAATCTACGATCTCACCATCACCGTCAACGGATTTAGCAAAGCCTACTCGATGACCGGCTGGCGCCTTGGTTACATCGCCGCACCGGTCGGCATCGCCGCCGCGATTGATTCCATTCAATCGCACTCGACCTCCAACCCCACCAGCTTTGCGCAGAAAGGCGCACTCGCTGGCTTGAAAGGCGACCAGAGCTTTATCGGCGAAATGGTCAAAGCGTTTAACGGCCGTCGCGAATACATGTACGACCGGCTCACTAAAATTCCCGGTATCACCTGCGTGAAACCAATGGGCGCGTTCTATGTGCTCCCGAACATTTCGAGCTTCGGCCTCGGCAGCGCAGACTTCTGCGATAAACTCCTCGACCAGCAGAAAGTCGCCTGCGTCCCCGGTATCGCGTTCGGTTCCGACGCTCATATGCGATTGAGCTACGCCTGTTCGATGGAGAACATCACCAAAGGTCTCGACCGCATTGAAGCCTTCTGCGTCGGTCTGGCGAAGTGAACCCAAAGAAACCAGTCGCTTGCTCA
>CAINDI010000097.1 GCA_903847335.1 uncultured Verrucomicrobiota bacterium
ACATTTCTTTCACGGTCAAGCCCGGCGAGGTCTTCGGTCTGCTTGGGCCAAATGGTTCCGGTAAGAGCACGACACTAAAAATGTTACTCGGCTTGCTTTATCCGACGAGTGGCCAGTTGCGCGTGCTGGGCCGGTCGCCGCGCGATGTGAAGACGAAGACGCGTATCGGTTACCTACCGGAGGAATCGTATCTCTATCCGTACCTGACCTCGAAAGAGACGCTGACATTTTACGGAATGCTGTTTGACCTACCGGCGGGCGAACGGCGCGAACGGCTGGAACAATTGCTGGCGATGATCGGTCTGCGCCACACTCGCGACCGGCAAGTCGGCGAATTCTCCAAAGGCATGGCGCGCCGGATTGGTTTAGCGCAGGCGCTCATCAATGACCCAGATTTGGTGATTCTCGACGAGCCAACCTCCGGACTCGATCCAATTGGTTGCCGGCAGGTGAAAGATTTGATTCAAGCGCTCGCCAAACGCGGCAAGACGATTTTGTTGTCATCGCACTTGCTGGCAGATGTCGAAGATGTTTGTGACCGGGTTGCGATTCTTTACAACGGGCGAGTGCAAGCGCTCGGCACGATTAACGAATTACTGGAACAACGCCAGCAATACCGGCTGACAGTACCGGAGTTACCACCGGCGGCGATGCAGCGCATTCTTGCCGCTGTGCGGGCGGAACTTGGTAGCGAGCCGGTCGTGGATCATCCGCGCCGCGACCTTGAACAATTTTTTCTCGAAGTCGTCGAGAAAGCCCGGCGCGCCACGACCGAAGCCAGCGGCGTCGGCTCGTCCGCCGGTGTCGCCCAATATCTGGCCGGTGGCGATAAACTTCAGCAGCTCGTCACAACTCCAGCACCGGTATCCACCCCAGCCGCACTGCCGACCATTGACGAAAAACGGCAAGCGGATGAAAAACTCCGGCGGTTCATTGATTCTTCCAAATCGTAGCATGAGGAAAATTTTTGCCATTGCCGGCCTTGCTATCCGGTCCGCCATTCGGTCACTGGTAGTTGTGGTATTGCTGGCACTTCTGCTAATTGCGATTATCGCATTGCCGCTGACCATCAAAGGCGATGGCACATTGACCGGTGCAGTGCAAGTTTTGCTCCGGTATACGCTCGGCGCAGTGAACATCATTCTTTCGATTGCCACGCTCTGGGCTGGTTGCGCGGCGATTGCAACGGAGGTGCAGGAACACCAAGTTCATTTGCTCGTGACCAAGCCGGTGACTCGCGCGCAACTTTGGTTGGGAAAATGGCTTGGATTGTTAGCGCTGAATACCGTTTTGCTCGCCAGCGCCGGTGGTGTGACCTACGGCTTGCTGCATTGGCATCTGAACCGCCAGCCGTTGTCGGCTGACAACCGCACGACATTGCGCGAGGAATTGCTGGTGGCGCGGCGTGTCGTGAATGCGGAACAAATCCCCGTCGAAGCGGACGCACAGCGGATTTTTGCCGAGCAACGTCGCACCGGTGTATTGACGAAAGACGCGCGACCAGACCAAGTGCTCGCCGCAATCCGGCAAACATTACTTCAGCAGGCGCATTCACTTCCACCGAACTTAATGCTCCGGCATGTTTTTAAAGTGCCGACGGCAACGACGCGGCCATTGGTGCTCCGGTATAAATTCACCTCGTCGCAAACCGACAAAAATCCAGTCGCTTGCGTCTGGCTCGCCGGTGCTCCGGAACGACCAGACCGGTTTCAACGTCCCGAACTCGCCGCGCCGGCTGGCATACATACATTGCAAGTACCGGCATTGTTGGTGGCGGCCGATGGCACGCTGACAGTCGATATCGCGAATGTGAATCCGGAGCCGGTCACGATGGTTTTCGCACCGGCGGACGGCGTACAACTTCTCGTTTATGAGAGCAGTTTTGCGGCGAATTTCTTCCGGTGCTTGCTGATCATGCTCGGTGAACTGGCATTTCTCGGCGCGCTTTCGGTAACTCTGGGCAGTTTATTCTCACTGCCGGTGGCAGCGCTGACAACGGCGTACGCAGTGATGCTGATGAACATCGGTAGCTATTTGCAAATTTTGACGCAGGAGACATTCATCATCGGTTCCGCCGCGAAATCCAACACCTTCGATCTGCTCATCCATTTTTTGTATGTCGGATTGTATTGGTTGACGAAACCATTTCAGACAGCCAGCCCGCTCGAACCATTGGCAGTCGGCGAATTGGTGAGTTGGAGTTGGGTGGCCGGTGTCTGGGGCTGGCAAGTGTTGGTGATCGGTGGAATTTTAACGGCGGTTGGCACCTGGATTTTTAATCGCCGGGAACTTGGTTTGCCGACGTAAACAAATGAAACATGGCGCAACAATTGGGTTAGTGCTGATGGCCGGTATCTGCTTCTGGCAAGCGGGCCGGTTACAACGGCCATTGGTGCAGATGCGCCGGGAGCTCCGACTCACGACTGGTGAACCGCTGGAAAACACGCCGCCATTGGTGGCGTTCACAACAGTTGCGATGGGTGGTTTTCGCGGTGTGATTGCAGATTTGCTTTGGCTCCGGGCATCGGGACTACAAGAAGACGGCAAATATTTCGAGTTGGTACAACTGGCGGATTGGATCACGAAGTTGGAACCGCGCATGAAACAGGTCTGGGCGTTTCACGCGTGGAATATGGCGTACAACGTCAGCGTGCTTTTCAACAATCCGACCGACCGGTGGCGTTGGATTCATCAAGGCATCACCCTCTTGCGCGATGAAGGACTGCGCTACAATCCCGGCGAACCGAACCTTTATTGGCAACTCGGCTGGATTTATCAGCACAAGATTTCTGGTAACAGCGACCAGATGAATATTTATTACAAACGTTGGTGGGCTGACGAAATGGCGACGCTCTTCGACGGGCCGCGACCGGATTACCAACATCTCACCGGTAGTCAAATTCAGCGGATGAAGGATGTTTACAAACTTGATTCGTTTCTCATGGAGCAGATTGACCGCGAATATGGCCCGCTCGACTGGCGACTGCCGCAGGCGCATGCGATTTACTGGGCTTGGCGCGGCAAAAAATTTGCGACCAGCTTTGATGCCCTGCAATTAGAGCGAATGATTTTTCAGTCGATGGCGGACGCCGCCATGGAAGGCGAACTATTTATCAACCGGTCAGAACAAGTATTTATTCCCGGCCCAAATCTCGCTGTCTTTGAAAAAGCGCGTAAAGCTTACGAAAAAGCAATCGCGGAGAATCCCGGTGAGACCAGCATCCAATCTGGTCACCGGAATTTCCTACGCACAGCGGTGATGATGTTATTCACGCATCACCGGCTCGCTGAGGCGCGCGATGTTTTTGCTGATTTACGCCGCCGGTACCCGACACCTGAATTCGAGCAAGGAGTGGAGCCGTTTGTCTATTCAAGCCTGACGACTTTGTTGCGCAACATCAGCCAACGCGAGGCAACCGGCATCGTGCTGGGGGCGCTCCAGCAAAGTTGGTTTTGGCTGGCGATGGGCGACGAAGACCGGGCGCAGGGATTTCAGCAGTTGGCGCGCACTGTTTGGCGTGAATACATGAAAACCCGCAATGCACCGGACATCAAAGAGCGAGCGGGACTGGCGCCGATTGAGCAGCTCAGTGAGCAAGCCCGGTCGATGGTGAAAGAAAGCCTGACCACGAGCGAAGCAAAAGCCAAGCTCGCTCAGTAGACAAAAGTTTCCAATTCATATCGCGCCAGATACGGCTTGCCGCGCTGTAGATTGAATCGCAAACCCAACCGGATTTCCTGTTCTTGCTGGTGCACTTCTTCAACTGACAACGGTGTCACCGCATCGTTCATCGCTTGCGTGTCATACTGGCTACCGGGATAAACTACCAGCGGAGAGAAATAAATATAATCGTTCCGGCCGAGTGGCATTTCATTAAGCACACGAATCGTTTCTCGGACGTGAGCCGCCGCATGTTCACGACCACCGGCGCCAATCAACACGATTACACCGACGATGATGTCACATTCCTTCAGGAGCTGAACACATTTCAATGCCGCTTCCGGTGTCGCGGGCTTGCGAAGCCATTTCAACAAAACCGGGGCACCACTTTCCAAGCCGATATAAACTCGTCGCAACCCGCCATTCCGTAACTCTCGATAATCCGCCGCGGTCCGGTTGGTATTGGTGAACGCATCGAGAAAAGAACTGATCCCATCAAACCGTTTTTCGTCGCCCAGCCACCAGCTTGCGCCAATTCCAGAACTCGGTTGCTCCGGCGGCGGTAATTCCAACTGCTCAGCAATTACGTGAAAAAATTCTTTCAGAATCGAAGTCGGTTGAGTCAATGCGTTGGCTTCGCCGAGAAAAATCGACCGCCGGGCGCGCAAGCCGTCACCGTGATACCGGACGGCATCGTGGATATGTTTTCGAAATTCATCCGCTGATTTTTTCCGGTGCTTTACGCCCCGGTACAAGCCGCAAAATGTGCAGCCGGCATACGCGCAACCTTCGGTGGCTTGCAAGACAAGCGCGTTGTACTGGTCCGGTGGCAACACGGCGACGCGGCCGTAAATCGCCTGAAATTGCTGCACGTCGCGCGCCGCCGCCGGTTCATCAAAGCTCGCTGCCAGTCGCAGCACCGGCGTGATCCGCTGCCGCGCTTCGGCGGCGGATGGACGCGCCAACTCGATTTGTGTTGCCGCGTTTTGGATCGCCTCGTAGATGGCAGTCGTGTGCGGTTGAATTTGCTGAACAACTGTTCGCGCATCGCCATCCGATAAAACGCCCCGCGCTATTCCGCCACCTTCTTCGGCGATTAGTTTGCGGCTATGCAAGACGCGACCAGAGAGACTGCGCCGCCAAAATTGTTCGTGATCCGAAATTTTAACCAACCGGCCTTTGAGGTCGTAATGCACCGCCAAGTCGCTACCGAGATATAAAACAAGCTCTGTCGCCGAAAGTGCAATATAGACACGCGGCCCGTCGCTGAGTTGAAACTGTAAACCGGTCGCGTAGCCCGGTACGTTATCGAGTCCGCGCTGCGCTTGATAGCGCAGGGCTTCGACCGGGTTTTGCGAATAATCGCTCACGTGACTGGCGTAGTCGCAACTCCGATTTCTTCGTCCGATAAATAACACGCCGGATCTTCAGCCCACGGATCGCCATATACTTGCAGAGCACGAACGCGAAAACTACCGCCACAAATTTCTTTGTACCGGCACACGCCGCACCGGCCTTTCAGCAACGGTAGCCGGTTGCGCAGCCCAGCGAGTAACGGATTTGAGTTGTCGCTCCAGATTTCGCTGAATGGACGTTCTTTGACATTCCCCAGAGTTGCCATTTGCCAAAACTGATCGGGATGCACATTACCTTGCGTGTCGATGTTCGAAATACCGATACCGGAGGAATTCGCGCCGCCACCGTTCCATTTCATTAACTGGTACACCTGCTCCGCAAATTCCGGATTGAGCTCCCGGAGCTTGAGATAGAGGTAAACATTGTCAGCGTGATTGTCGACGGTGAGGATTTCTTTGGTCAATCCGCGCTTGTGAAAACTCATCGTGCGCTCAAAAATAATATCCATCGCCTTGCGCACTTCTACCGGCTTCAGTTCATCTGCTGCGCTGCCACGTCCGGAATAAACCAGATGATAAAAACAGGCGCGCTGGACACCTTCGGCCTCGATGAAATCGAAAATTTGATGCAGGTCCATGCAGTTGCGCCGCGTCAACGTCAATCGCAACCCAACCTTCTGTCCGACGGCAGTGCAATTCCGAAAACCGCGCACAGCTTTATCGAACGCGCCGGTGACGCCGCGGAAATGATCGTTGGTCGGACCAATGCCATCGAGTGAGATGCCGACGTACGTTGCGCCAATTTGCTTGAGCCGGGCAGCGATTGTTTCGTCAATCATCGTACCGTTTGTTGAAAGTGTGACCCGCAAACCTTTCTTTGTGGCGTACTCCATCAGCTCCAGTGTGTCCGGTCGCACCAACGGTTCACCACCGGAGAACAGCAGCGCCGGAACCTTGAATGCCGCCACGTCGTCAATATTTGCCACCGCTTGCTCGTGAGTCAACTCGCCGGGATATTTCTGCGCAAAGCTATCGGAATAACAATGGACACACTTGAGGTTACAAGTCCGCGTGACGTTCCAGACAACGATTGGCCGTCGTTCGCTTGCCGATTTCGGCGAACCGTGACCGTGACCGTACCGGAGATTGTCCGCGGGCTGATCAACGCCACAATAAAGTTTTGTAATATTAACCATTACAGCATCTCCAATTCTTTCGCTTGCTGGCGTTTTGGCTCGTAAATGCAGTATGGTTCCTCGGCCATGTAATCACCATTCGCCTCGTAAAATGCGCGAGCCCGGCAACCCATACAAACTTTCTTAAATTCACAGCAGCCGCACTTGCCTTCGAGTTCGTCCGGATTCCGCAATCGCTGAAATACTTCCGCGCTCTCCCAAATCTCGCGGAGCGATTGTTTTTTGACGTTACCGGCACTCACCGGTAAGTAACCACATGGGAAAACTTCACCGGTATGCGACACAAAACAAATCGCACTACCGGCCAAACATCCTTTCGTCATCGCCGACATGTTATGATGATGACCCGGACCTTCGGGTTTGCCGTGGCTGTGCGACGCCTCAATGCGAATGTGTTCGCTGGCGGCGCGCTGGCGCATGATTCGGAAATAATGGGGCGCACACGTCGCCTTGAGATGAAGTTGCTTGAGCTTGCTCTTATCGTACATCCAATTCAGCACCCGCTCGTATTCTGCCGCCGGTAACATATTTGCTTCGGCGATCTGCACACCGCAACCGACCGGCACGAGCATAAACAGATGCAATGCATCCGCACCGAGCGCCACCACTTTGTCGTACAGCAAATCCACTTGATTGACGTTGTGTTTGGTGACGGTGCAGTTGATCTGCAAACTCATGCCGAGTTTTTTGAGATGCCGAAAGCCATTGAGCGCGGCGGCTAATGAGCCGGGCTGCCGGCGGAACGCGTCGTGCGTTATTTCGTCCGCACCATCAATACTGATCGCCACGCGACGGATTCCGGCCTCCACAATCTTACTGGCAATCGCTTCGGTGATGAGTGTGCCGTTGGTGGCGAGCGCTACGGTCAAACCGCGCTCACCGGCGTGTTTAGCAATGGTGAAAATATCAGGGCGAAACAACGGCTCGCCACCGGATAAAACTAAAATCGGTTTCGCAAACTCCGCCAGCCGATCCACGAACCGCAGCGATTCTTCCGTAGAGAGATCGTCCTTCATTAATTGCTTACTGACGTCGATCCGCCGGCAATGGACACATTCCAAATTACACCCGGCCGTTGTCTCCCAAAAAACCAGCCGAAGGTCGTTCGCCAGACTATGATTGTTCGCCACCATGAGCTTTACTTTACACGACTTCCGGTAGAGTCGCAACCGTGTGCGAAAACTATACCGCTGGTTTAAAACTCGTGATGGCGCGCATGTATTGCGCACGCTCGAATGCGCTTGGATTTGGACACTTCATCTGGCTCATGCTGCCTTGGAGTTGTTCAACCGACTCGTACCAATGTGTCTCCATCCACTCGCGCATCCCCTGCTCTACCGTTCGAAGATGATCCACACCGCGCACCAATAAGGCCGAAGCCATCATGGTGCAATCAGCACCGGCCAGCAAGAGCTTCAACGCATCTTGCGCGGTATGAACACCGCTGGTACCGGCGAGGTCGGCGCGGATTTTTCCGTGCAAAATCGCCAACCAGCGCAACGGTAACCGCAAGGCTTGCGGCGTGCTGAGTAAAACGCTTGGCTGCACTTCGAGTTCGTCAAGATTGATGTCCGGTTGGTAAAACCGGTTGAAAAGCACGAGCGCATTCGCGCCGGCATCATCGATCTGTTTAGCTATATTCGCCATGTTGCTAAAGAATGGACTGAGTTTCACTGCCACCGGAATCTTCACTGCACCTTTGACGGCTTTCACGATGTCGAGATAGGTCTGCTCGACAACGGCACCGGTCAGATTGATGTCGCTAGGAATGTTGTAGATGTTCAACTCCAACGCATCTGCTCCGGCTTTTTCAATCTGCTTGGCGAAATCCGTCCAACCACCGGGCGTACTGCCGTTAAGACTGGCGATGACCGGAATCTTGACGGCGTCTTTGGCTTTGCGAATGTGTTCCAAATATTCATCTGGTCCGAGGCTGTACGACTCTGCATCCGGGAAGTAACTCAATGACTCGGCATAACTTTCCGTACCGGCGGCCAGATGATGGTCTAGCTCTTGTGATTCCAGACGGAGTTGCTCCTCGAAAAGCGAGTAAAGCACCACCGCTGCCGCACCGGCATCTTCAATCTTGCGAATCTTGCCGATGTCATCGCTCAGCGGCTGGCAGGCCGAAACCACCAGCGGCGTCTTCAAGTTCAATCCCATGTAAGTTGTGCGTAGGTCCATGATTTATTCTCCTTAAGCCGCGGTTGTGGTGGTGCTAGTTGCTGAGACCGCCGGTGCCTCCGGCGCGAACTTTCGACTCGCCATATATTCGTAGAACCGGAACCGGGCATCGGCATCTTCCTGTGCCATTTTGAACAACAGTTTCGCTTGCTCGGGTTTACTCTTAGTCAGCATCTTGAAACGATTTTCCATCATCATAAAGGATTCGACCGACTGAGTTGGCTTACGCGAATCCAACTGTAACGGATTCTGCTGCGCCGCAGTCCGGCGCGGGTCGAACCGGTA
This sequence comes from uncultured Verrucomicrobiota bacterium, assembly GCA_903847335.1. Lineage (GTDB taxonomy): Bacteria > Verrucomicrobiota > Verrucomicrobiia > Palsa-1439 > Palsa-1439 > CAINDI01. Next base: position 8,682 of record CAINDI010000097.1, read on the forward strand.
CAGCAACCATTGGCCGCTATTAACGATTGCCTTCTGGTCTTGCATCGCAGTGGTCATGTTAATGCCATGCGCAATGCAATGACTGTACGCAATAATCAGCGACGGGCCGTCATAACTTTCGGCTTCGAGGAATGTCCGGAGCGTGTGTTCATCGCGTGCCCCCATCGCCACTGAGCCGACATAAATATTGCCGTAAGTCATCGCAATTAAGCCGAGGTCTTTCTTACCGGCAGGTTTACCACCGGCGGCAAACTTCGCCACCGCACCACGCGGCGTGGACTTCGACATCTGGCCACCGGTGTTGGAATAAACTTCCGTGTCGAGTACGAGCACATTCACATTCCGGCCGCTCGCCAACACGTGATCGAGACCGCCGTAACCAATATCATACGCCCAACCGTCGCCACCAAAAATCCAAACACTCTTCTTCACAAGCATATCAGCGAGCGTCTGCAATTGGTGTGCATCCGGCGTATTCAGACCTTTGATTTTTTCTTTCAACGCAACCACCCGCTCGCGTTGGTCGTAAATCCCAGCTTCATCTTTCTGATCCGCATTTAGAATCGCCGTCACCAAATCATCACCGATCTGTGGCGCAAGCCGTTGCACCAATTCGCGGGAAAATTCCGTTTGCTTGTCCACCGACAACCGGTAACCAAGACCGAATTCGGCGTTGTCTTCAAACAACGAGTTAGCCCAAGCCGGACCGCGTCCATCGCGATTTTTCGTGTACGGTGTCGTCGGTAGATTACCACCATAAATTGACGAACAACCGGTCGCATTCGCCACCAGCATCCGGTCGCCGAATAATTGCGTCACCAACTTAATGTACGGTGTTTCGCCGCAACCGGCACACGCACCGCTAAACTCAAACAACGGTTCCATCAATTGCTGCTGCGGAATACTCCCGACTTTAATTTTCCGCCGGTCGAGTTCAGGAAGATTGAGGAAGAAGTCCCAGTTCGTCCGCTCGGCATCGCGCAACGGTGCTTGCGGCGCCATGTTGATCGCTTTGAGTTTAACTTCAGTTTTATTTTTCGCCGGACAAACTTCCACGCACAGACCGCAGCCGGTACAATCTTCTGCCGCGACTTGAATCGTGAACTTAAATCCCGTCGCCTTGAAATCACGGTCACGCGAATCGGTGGACTTGAAAGTCGTCGGCGCAGTCGTCAGCGCCACCGGTTCGTAAACCTTAGCGCGAATCGTGGCGTGCGGACAAACCATCGCGCACTTACCGCATTGAATACAGACCGCCGGATCCCAAACTGGAATATCGAGCGCAATGTTGCGTTTCTCCCAACGCGCCGTTGCGGTCGGGAATGTTCCGTCGCACGGCATCTTACTCACCGGCAACAAATCACCGCGCCCGGCGATAATTTCGCCGAGTACATTCCGCACAAATTCCGGCGCCACCACCGGTACCGGTGGTAGGAATTCCATCGTGCTGTCCACCTTACTCGGCACGGTTACCGGATACATATTCGCCAACGTGTTATCCACGGCCTTGAGATTCATCTGGACGATTTCATCGCCCTTCTTGCCATAGGTTTTCTTGATTGAATACTTAATCGCATTGATTGCTTCGTCCTTCGGCAACACGCCGGAGATGGCGAAGAAACAGACTTGCATGACGGTATTAATACGCCCGCCCATGCCGCTTTCGCGCGCCACTTTCACCGCATCGATCACATAGAATTTCAGTTTCTTATCGATAATCTGCTGTTGCATCGGACGCGGCAGATGACTCCAAACTTCTGCGGCACCAAATGGCGTGTTCAATAAAAACGTGCCACCGGAGGTCAAGTCCTTGAGCATGTCATACCGTTCGAGGAAAATCGGCTGGTGACAGGCAACGAAATTCGCTTTTGAAATCAGGTAGGTCGAACGAATCGCCTGCGGTCCAAACCGCAAGTGCGACACCGTCATCGAACCGGACTTCTTCGAGTCGTACACGAAATATCCCTGCGCAAAGTTGTCGGTCTCTTCGCCGATAATTTTGATCGAATTTTTGTTTGCGCCCACCGTACCGTCGGCGCCGAGACCGTAGAACAGAGCGCGCACGACTTTGTCGGATTCCGTCGAGAACTCCGCATCAAATTCAAGACTGGAGTGGCTAACATCGTCGTTAATGCCGATGGTAAAATGGTTTTTTGGTTTAGCCGCTGCGAGATTGTCATAAATCGCTTTAATCATCCCCGGCGTAAATTCCTTCGACGACAGGCCATACCGGCCGCCCACCACCTTTCCAATCTGCCGCCCGGCTTCAAACAACGCCTGAATACAATCGAGGTATAACGGATCGCCACCGGCGCCTGGTTCTTTAGTGCGGTCGAGAATCGCCAACGCTTTTGTCGTCGCCGGAATCGCCTTCAGAAAACTCGCCACGTCCCACGGCCGGTACAGGCGAACTTTGATCACTCCGACTTTTGCACCTTTGGCGTTGAGGTAATCAACCGTTTCCTCCACCGCTTCACAACCTGATCCCATCAAGACAATCACACGCTCCGCATCCGGCGCACCGTAGTAGTCGAATAAGTGATATTGCCGGCCAACAATCTTCGCGAATTTATCCATCGCCTTCTGCACGATTGCCGGACACGCCGCATAGAACGGATTCACCGTTTCACGACCTTGGAAATAAACGTCCGGGTTCTGCGCTGTCCCGCGCAATACTGGACGGTCAGGAGACAACGCCCGTGCCCGATGCGCCACGATCAGCGAATCGTCCACCATCGCCCGCAGGTCATCTTCGGTCAGCATCTCGACTTTTACAACTTCGTGCGAGGTGCGGAAACCATCAAAGAAATGCATGAACGGAATCCGCGATTCCAATGTCGCCGCTTGCGAAATCAATGCAAAATCCATCGCCTCCTGCACTGAGTTTGAACAAAGCATCGCGAATCCGGTTTGCCGCGTCGCCATCACGTCGCCGTGATCGCCGAAAATCGACAACCCCTGCATCGCCAGCGACCGCGCTGTCACATGAAATACCGCCGGCGTCAATTCACCGGCGATCTTGTACATGTTCGGAATCATCAGCAACAATCCCTGCGACGCCGTGAATGTCGTCGTCAACGACCCCGTCTGCAATGAGCCATGAAGCGCGCCTGCCGCACCGCCTTCACTCTGCATCTCGGTCACCGATGGCACCGTGCCCCAGATATTTTTAATATTTCGGGAAGCATACTCATCCGACCATTCGCCCATCGGCGATGACGGCGTAATCGGATAAATCACGATTACTTCATTGGTGCGATAGGCAACATGCCCGACCGCTTCATTTCCATCCATTGTTACGAATTCTCGTTTTGTCATTTTTATTCTCCTAGCAAATTCTTGGTAAATCCTCACCGGTGGGCATGTCGATAATCCGCTCCCCACCAATCGTGGTTCGCAATAACGCCATCCCCTTCGGCTGTTCAATTACTTCTCCAATCACACGGGCATTTCTACCCAACGGATGCACTTGCATTGCACTCACAACTCGCCCGGCATCCGCACTGGGACACACCACCACCACTTTACCTTCATTGGCAATGCTCAACGGATCCAATCCTAACAAATCGCAAGCTCCGCGAACCTCACGACTCACCGGCAACGCCGTTTCCTCTAACCGCATTCCCACCCGCGCCCCGCTAGCAAAATCACAGACCGTTATCGCCAATCCACCCCGAGTCGGGTCACGCATCGCGTGAATCTCAGCACCCGTATCAAGCACTGTTTTTACCAAGCCCCACAGCGGTGCGCAATCACTGACTACACTTGTTTGAAAAGAAATTCCGGCGCGTTGACTCATCACTGCCACGCCGTGCTCACCTAAATTACCACTCACAATCACCACATCCCCCGGCTTAATCCGTGCACAGCCTACTTCCGTCACCACCCGGCCAATGCCGGCCGTATTGATGTAAATTCCCTCGCACTTGCCGCGCTCGACAACTTTCGTGTCGCCCGTCACTACCGTCACGCCGACTTCTGCCGCCGTCGTCTTGATTGATGCGACAATCTTTTCGAGGTCTGCCAACGGCAGCCCCTCCTCTAAAATCATCCCGAGGCTCAGCCACAACGGCTGCGCCCCCTGCACCGCCAAATCGTTCACCGTCCCACACACCGACAACTTACCAATATCGCCGCCTGGAAAAAAATACGGCTTCACCACGTAACTATCCGTCGTGAACGCCAACTTTTGTCCACCGAACTCGCGCACCGCGCTGTCCTCCAGTGTCTCCATCCCAAACGCCGGCGCGAACACCCGCTCGATCAACTCGTGCGTCAACGACCCGCCGCCACCATGCGCCAACAAAATCCGGTCGTGCTTCATGCCGCGGCCTGCCTCTTCCCGTACTTGAAGTACGCCGCGCATGTTCCTTCACTCGACACCATGCACGGCCCGAACGGATCAGTCGGCGTGCACGCCTTGCCAAAAAGTTTACACTCCAGCGGCGTGATCACCCCGCGCAACACATCCCCGCACCGGCACCCCGGATGCGGCCGCGCCGGCTCGAACCGCACGCCGAGCGCCGGCACCGCATCGAACGCCGCGTATTTCATCCGAATCGTCAGCCCGCTGCGCGGAATATTCCCAATCCCGCGCCAGCCGGCATCGCATTCCTCAAAAACTTCCGCCATCAACTTCTGCGCCGCCACATTCCCGCGATCGTTCACCGACCGGCTGTACTCGACTTCCACATCCGCCCGCCCGTCGGCGATCTGCGCCAGCAACATCTCCGTCGCTTTCAGCATATCGAACGGCTCAAACCCGCCGACGACGCACGGAATCCGGTACTTCTCGCAAATAAACCGGTACATCGCCGCCCCGGTAATCACCGTCACATGACCGGGACAAATAAATCCATCGATCTTCACCTGCTGATCGTGCAGCAACGCCTCCATCGCGTGCGGCATCGTCTTGTGCGCCGCCAACACAAAAAAGTTCTGCAGCCCGGCCTTGCTCGCCGACACGATACTCGCCGCCACCGTCGGCGCCGTCGTCTCAAATCCCACGCCGAGAAACACAATCTTCTTCGCGGAATTCTCCTGCGCCAACGTCACCGCGTCCGTCGGCGAATACACCACCCGCACCTCCGCGCCCGCCGCCCGCTCGTTCTCCAACGACGACTCACTCCCCGGCACCCGCATCAAATCCCCAAACGTCGCCACGATCACATCCGCCCGCCGGCACAATGCAATTGCCGCGTCGATGTAGTTCGTGTCCGTCACGCACACCGGGCACCCCGGCCCCGAAATCAAATGCACCGTGCTCGGCAACAGTTGGCGCAACCCCGACCGGAACGCCGCCATCGTGTGCGTCCCGCAAACCTCCATCAGGTTCACGTCCCGCCCGACGCGCTCCGCCAGTTCACCAATCCGTTGCACCACCACCATCATCCGCCCCCTCCACCGGCGGCCACTTCGAGTCCGCGCCGGATCGTCTCCCACTCGTCCACTTCACTCTGATCCCACTTGTGAATCGCAAACCCGGCATGAACCAACACAAAATCGCCCAGCCGCGGCTCCTCGATCAACGACACGTCCACCTCGCGCAACGCGCACTCAACGGAAATGGTCGCCGCCGTCCCCTGCAATTCCACATATTTCGCCGGCACTGCTAAACACATAACCGTTTCATCCTTTCCGCCGCCACCGCCGCTTGACCAAGCGCCAGCCCGCCGTCATTCGGTGGCACGAGGGTATTCGTAAACACCTCAAACCCGCCCGTGCGCAGCCCGGCCATCGTGCGCGTCAGAATCCATTCGTTCTGGAACACACC
>CAINDI010000098.1 GCA_903847335.1 uncultured Verrucomicrobiota bacterium
CGCAGTTGGACGGCATGGGGGAGCGGTTGGTGCTGGTGTCTAGCAGCGTTCGCGAAGTCCAAGACGATCCATCTGCGTCCGACATACCGGGAGAGAGGAAAAGATTCCAAAGAAAAACTGAGTGAGGCCGCCTCGTTAGTTTTCCTTTGGTCACACCGTCAAGCTCAGTTGGCTGGCTAGCGATCTGAGTAGGTGCGAGCCGGGTGTGGGAAGGTCAAGGAAACGGGAGCGGCAACCGATCCGGTGTCCTTGCCGCGCTTCGATAGGGTCAATACACTTCTTCGTGCGAGCCGATGTTAATCAGCAGCAAAACTTTTTTACCGGTTTTCGGATGCTTCTGTTGAGCAAAAACGATTCGGCAATCATACGCCACTGAGCAAGCGTGCAATCCTGCCAATTGACCGCTGAGGTGATGTGTTTTCAGGCGTGGATCAGCAATATCCGTCGCGAGACGCTGCAAGGCGTTTTCAATTGGCTCACGGAATGACGGGTTTTTAGCAATGAGCCGGGCAAAAGCCCGCTCAAAACGGGGCGTCAGTACCAATTCAGGCATAATCACCGGACTTTGCGCAAGCGGGTAATTATATCTTCGACGGGTTGCGCTTTGAGTTTGCCATCGCGCAGACCTTTGACAGCTTGCTTAGCCGAGTCAGCGGTTTCTTGTCGCCAGACTTCTACCCGACGATGACGGAGCAATTCCTCCAGCATGCCTTGTTCGTCCGGCGACAAAGCTTCCACTTCGGTTAGCACGCGATCCAATGTTAAAGTGCTCATGGTTCTAATTTTTCCTCGGTTGCATTGCCGAAATCGTGTGTCTTCTGCATGGTTTACCGATAGCACATAGCAGGTAGTCAGGCGAGGAAAATTCTCACCCTTGCGAACAATCCAAGGGCTCCAGAGGCGGGCCGATTTTCCTCGGAACGAAAGCAAAAAGTCGATTTAATAACGCTGCCCATAGTCGGTATGGCGACTGACTTGACAGTCTAGCTCTTCGGCCACACGGAGCAATTCTTCCCGCCCATAAAATGCTTGCACTTCATAGCACTTCACACCCTCTTGTGTATTTCTACAGATATATTATTTTATGCCACATGAACAAAATATCAATTGTAGTTACCAGTGAAATCCCAGTGGGAAAGATCGCAATCGCACTGGCGAAAGTACGAGCCAATTCTAACGGAGGATCCAAAAAATGAGCACGCCAACGGGACAAACTGAAATACAGAACCTCGGCGACCGGCTATTACGGAAAAAGACCGTTGCCGAAATGTTGGCCTGTTCTTTACGCCATGTGGATCGCTTAGTTGCCGCCGGACATCTGACACGGACTCATGTTATGGGGGCGCTGCGGTTTCAGTTAAGCGAAGTCCAAATGTTAATTTCGGGAGGGACACGATGATTTTCAAAGTTGAAAAGCGCCGGTTTCGCAAGAACGGGACGCTACAAGAGACCCGGTGTTACTACTTGCGGTATCGGCTGGGGAATATGCCGGTGGATCACTGGAAATCTCTCGGCGTGACCGATAAACAGACGGCGGAAAAACTGGCGCGGGAATTTATCCAAGAAAAAGAACGAGAAGCCGCTGGTCTGATTGCGCCACGCTTAATGCGGGACTCCGCTCAAAAGGCTCTTTCTGAACATCTGAATGATTATGTCGCGGATTTGGAAGCCCGCAACCGGGCGGGACGTCACGGACGCGGTGGCCGCCTATTAAAAGGGCGCATTCTCCGCTTATTGAAAGCGTGTGGCTGGAAACTGCCCGGCAATGTCACCGCCGATTCATTTGTTGCTTGGCGCAATCGGCAGACTACTGCGGCGCGGACTCTGAATCATTATTTGCAAGGCATGGTTTCCTTTCTCAACTGGCTCGAACGGTCGGGGCGTATTTCTACCAATCCGCTTAAATTCGTTGGCAAAGTGGATGAGCGCGGTCAAAAGAAACGCGTGCGCCGGGCTTTTACCGATGAAGAATTGAGCAAGCTCATCCAAGGCTCTGGCTCACGCGGGATTATTTATTTCACAGCCGCGCGGACTGGCCTACGAAACGACGAACTCCGGCAATTGACTTGGAATGATCTGCATCTTGGAAATGGGACGCCCCATGTGGTCGTCCGTGACAGCGTGGCCAAGAACAAAACCACACAAACAGTCTGTCTGGTACCAGAGATCGTGGAAGCGCTGCAAGCCTACCGTCCGGCCAATGCCCAGCCAGCCAATTTGGTCTTTGCCAAAGGTGTTCCGCGCGCTTGCACCCTGCGGGCCGATGCCGAAAAGAACCAGATTGCCTATCGGGATGAATTGGGTCGGTATGCGGATTTTCATGCGCTGCGGTACACGTATGCGACCTTTATGCAACGCTACGGGGTATCGCCACGGTTTGCGATGCAACAGATGCGCCATGCCAATCTCCACGAAACAAAAGGCTATACGGATGAAACGCAGTTACCCATTTACGAGTCAATCAAGAATCTACCGCGACTGGAAGAGTGTACACACCGGTGCGCACAGATTTTAGGCAAAACGGGGCAAAACGTGGCGCGGACTGACGCAACCAGCGAAAAACCGCAACATCAAGAAAACCCAATAAACATAGGGGTTTGGCGCACTTTGTCCTATCCTGACGCACAAACGAAGATGGTGGAGACGAAGGGAGTTGAACCCTCGACCTCCTGAATGCCATTCAGGCGCTCTAGCCAACTGAGCTACGTCCCCATCAGATAATTCGCCCAATGCTACCGACCCGGCTCAGGTTTGTCAAACTTTGGCTGGGCAAAGTTTACGCTTTACAGATGCGCACAGTGCCGCTAAACTCAGTAAGTCGTTCCAAGAAAGATTAACAGAGAGACCTATGATTGCTGTCACAAAGAAAAACGAAGTTACCAAACAATTTCAACTCCACCCGAAGGATACAGGGTCGGCGGACGTGCAGATTGCGTTGCTCACCGCGCGCATCAACGAACTGACCGAGCACCTGCAAGGTCACGTCAAAGATCACAGTTCCCGCCGGGGGTTGTTGAAAATGGTCGGCCAGCGCCGGCGCTTGCTCGATTACTTGAGCAGCACCGATACGCAACGCTACCATGAACTGATCAAGAAGTTAAAACTCAGAAAGTAAGGCCGGCACGGGGCCGGTGGATTGATGGGGATGGATTGAAGTCGTTTACTCCCACGCGGAGCGACCGACTTCATTCCATCCGTTGATCCTGCCCCATCGGTCGAACAGAAAAGGATAGTTATATGCAGACTCGTAGCACCATGAATGTTGGCGCAGGCCAAATCTCAATCGAAACCGGCAAACTCGCCAAACAAGCCGACGGCGCTGCCGTTGTCCAACTCGGCGATACCGTCATTCTCGTCACCGTCGTTGCCGCCGCACCGAAAGAGCATCTCGATTTTTTCCCACTCACCGTAGAATACCGTGAGAAAGCTGCTGCCGTGGGTCGCTTCCCCGGCGGTTACTTCAAACGCGAAGGCCGTCCGACCGAAAAAGAAATTCTCACCTGCCGGATGATTGACCGTCCTTGCCGTCCGTTGTTCCCGGAAGGTTTTTATAACGACACACAAATCATCGCGACCTTACTTTCCGCCGATGGCGAAAACGATCCGGATATGCTCGCCATCAATGGCGCATCTGCGGCCTTGAGCGTCTCGGATATTCCGTGGGCTGGCCCAATCGGTGCCGTCCGCGTGGCTCGCGTTGCCGGTCAGTTGATTGCCAACCCCACCAACGCCCAGCGTAAAGACAGCGACCTCGACCTCATCTATGTCGGCAGCGATAACGACTTGGTAATGATTGAAGGTTCTGCCAAAGAAATTCCAGAAGCGGAATTAAATGTCGCGATTGATTTTGCCCATCTCGAAGTCAAAAAGATTGTCGCCGGTATCCGCGAGTTGCAACAGAAAGCCGGTAAAGCAAAACGCAAGGTGGAATTGAAGAAAATTCGCTCAGAAGTTTTCGCTGAAGCGCAAGCGCTCATTGGCAAAGACATTTTGGCCGCGATTCTCACCGAGAAGAAACTCGAACGGCAAGCTGCGGTTAACGCGCTCAAGACGAAGATGGTCGATGCGCTCAAGCTGAAATTCTCAGATGTGACTCCGTTTGAACTCAGCGAATCACTTCACAGAATTGAAAACGATGCGATTCGGAGTTCGATTCTGAATAATAAACGGCCCGATGGTCGTGGCGCAAAAGATTTGCGTAAGCTCACAGCAGAAGTCGGCTTGTTGCCCCGTCCGCACGGCACCGGTTTGTTCGGTCGCGGCGAGACGATGGCGCTGGTCTTGACCACACTCGGCTCGAAATCCGATGAACAGGAAATGGACGGCTATACCGGTGGCCCAACCGTCAAGCGATTCATCCTCCATTACAACTTCCCACCGTTCAGCGTCGGCGAAACCGGTCGGACTGGCTCACCGGGCCGTCGCGAAATCGGCCATGGCGCGTTGGCGGAACGTTCGATTGAAGCGGTGATTCCGGAAGAGAACGACTTCCCCTACACCATTCGTTGTACCTCTGAAATCATGGAGTCAAACGGTTCGACTTCAATGGCGTCAGTTTGCGGCGCGACGCTGGCATTGTTGGATGCCGGCGTGCCGCTAAAGAATCCGGTTGCCGGTATCTCGATTGGCTTGGTAACCGATGAGAAATCCGGAAAGTCTGTAATGATTACGGATATTCTCGGTTCCGAAGATCATTTCGGAGACATGGATTTCAAAGTCGCCGGTACGAAAAAAGGGATCACTGGTTTCCAAACAGATTTGAAACTGACTGGTCTCAGCCATGCGCTCGCAAAACAAGCGTTCGAGCAGGCGCGTGAAGCCCGGTTGAGAATTCTCGAAGTGATGGCACAAGTCATTGCCGGTCCGCGTGCCGAAATGTCGAAGTACGCACCGCGCATTAGCTCGCTTAAGATTAATCCTGAAAAAATTGGTGCGGTCATCGGCACGCAAGGCAAGGTCATCAAAGGTCTTGTCGAAGCGACCGGTTGCCAAATCGATATCGAAGATGACGGCACAATTCGGATTTTCTCTGCAAATGCCGAAGGTGCTCAACGCGCTATCGAACAAATCATGGCGATTACAGCGGAAGCCGAGGTCGGCAAGATTTACCGGGGCAAAGTTGTCGGCATCAAAGAATTCGGCGCATTCGTCGAAATCCTACCAGAGAAAGATGGCTTGCTGCACATCAGTGAAATCGCTGACCGGCGGATCGA
>CAINDI010000099.1 GCA_903847335.1 uncultured Verrucomicrobiota bacterium
CATGGATCCCGACACGTATGAGACCGTCACACTCACCGAAGAATTTATGGGCGAAAATGCCAAGTTTCTAACGGAAAATCTCTCCTGCACATTGATGGAAGTGGAAGGTAAAGCAGCTGAGATTGATTTGCCACCGGTGGTTGAACTCAAAGTCGTCGAAGCTCCGCCCGGCATCCGTGGCGACACCGCGACGAACGTTACCAAGCCGGCGAAGGTGGAAAACGGTTTTGAAGTCGGTGTGCCGATTTTTATCAACCCCGGCGACACCATCCGGGTCGATACTCGCACCGGTAAATACGTCAGCCGCGCCTGACCGTCTATTTCAACGTAGCGAGTGCTGCTTGGATCGCTTCAAAGTTTGGTAACTGACCGGGGTTGTCGTTGATTTCGGCGTACCGGATGATACCTTGCTTATCCACGACGAATGCAGAGCGTTTCGGCACACCAGCCATTCCGAGATTTTTCTCCGGTAGGAAACTGGCATATGCCGCGCCGTAAGCACCGGCGACTTTGTGGTCGTAGTCGGAGAGTAGCGGCAGAGTGATTTTTTCTTTTTCCGCCCACGCCGCCTGTGCGAATGGATTATCACCGCTGATGCCCCACACTTCGGCATGTAGTGAAGTGTAAGCGCTAAGCCCTTGGCTGACGGCGCACAATTCTTTAGTGCAAACGCCGGTGAACGCCATCGGCACAAAAAGTAAAACCGTGTTTTTCTGACCGAAGTTGCTGCTGAGTTTCAGTTTCTTTGGGCCTTCAACCGCTTTGGTGGTGAGTTCGAAGTCCGGTGCTTTGTCGCCAATTTTTAGTGCCATAATATTTTCTCCTGTTGATTTAGTTGAAAACAGTACACCGAAACTACCGGGATGCAAATTCGTTAAAAACCGCAAGCGGAACTTAGTGGGTGTCGGGAGTTTTATTCAGAATGCTTCCATATTGACGCTGGGCGCATTCGGGACAAATGCCGTGACTGAAATTTGCATCCGTCCGGTTTTCAATATAATTCTCAATGGGATGCCATTTGTTATCCTTGTCTTGAATTTTCTTACAGAAACAGCATGTCGGAAGAATCCCTTGGAGTAGTTTAACCTCCCGCGTCATCCGCGCCGCCTGACTGGTAATGAATGAAATAAATAATAAAACGCCGACATTGATGGCGGCATTAGCAATTTCATATTTGAACAGGTCTGGATTATCCCACGAAAAATCAAAACTAAGCCGCACGACCGCCATGCCAACCGCAAAACTGTAACCAATGTGCGGGGCGCAAAACCACGCAGCCAACATGATCGGAATAACAAAGATAATCGGGAACTGAATCAACTTATCATTCATGTACTCGAAAATAATCAGCAACGCCGCAATCACGAGATAGGTGAGCCGGCTCTTCAAAACCCGGAGATACCAAGCTTCAGTTGCATCCGATTTCGCCTTTGTACTCATAGAGCCGTGGCTAAGATGGTGCCCCTTTATACCGCAGCTCGAACTTTTTTTCAAGGACTTCGCCCCTTGTGAGGGCGAAATAGGGTATCCCCACACCTATCCCCACGGCGGGGACAGGTGGCAATCGGGAATACTCCTTTGGTCACAAGGGTTTAATCGTGGTTCACCGTGCTTTTCACACCCCCGACTTCGGTCGGTTTTGCCGCTCACGCGTCTCACGGGCTGCGCGCGGCCAAGTGGCCGTGCTCGCCCAAAACCTCCCTCGTCGCTCTCGCGACACACGGGTTCACACACGGACGGAGTACGGGTCAAGGACACAGGTGTCCTTTACGAGTTTTGACGAGTTTTGAACACGTTTTAAGGAGTGACAATTTGTCTCCGACGGCGCAAGGAAAACAGGGAGGGTGCCTCCCCAGTTTTCCTTCTCGACAACCATTCCCCCTCCCGTTTCGCAGCTACGCGGATGGATCGTTTACGGCTCCAATCGCGGGGACGCCAGCCCGCCTTGTACTCGGCGACCCCCGTTCCCCTCGCCGGCCAAGTCGTGCTTCCGCCCCGACTCATTTCGCCTACACCGACCAACCGCGTTGGACGCAGCGACCAGAGGAACACACAGGCGGCTGCCGCCTTCTGTTTTCCTCGTGGACTCTTTTCATCCACCCGAAACGCGGCTACGCAAATGCTCATCTTGTCTGCGCTGGACGGTGCTAAACTCCAGCACCCGTCCGCTTGCCAAGCCGACCACTTGCGCTTCACGCCGCGACAGGATTAACGGGTGCCCGCATTCGCGGGAGAGCCGAAGACTTGTGAGTTTTTCACCTGACGGCGCACCTCCTTCGTCGGGACGCCTACCGTCTCAAAACATCCCAAGACTTCGGCTGCGGCATGAGCAGGCGATTCGGCAGGTGCTTTCCTTCGGAAACACCCGCCCATTCGCTTTTTCTGCTCATACGGAGTTTGCGGGTTAAAAAAGAACGTGTTGCAGCGACAACCTGACAAAGACCTCTCACCTACATTTTACCATGTTCATTTGCAGATACTTAGGTGTATCGGGGTTTTGAAACATTGTTGGGCCTTGATTGCGAAAGGAGGCATTACACAAGATGAAAAATGTCATTATCGCAATCTTGGTTGGGTTGATTGTAGGCGAAATTGCGGTCGTCTGGTTTGTGTTACGGATGCTGACTCTGGTAGCAAGGTAAAACCAAGCCGAACCGAGGCGAGCAACGAGTGCTAGTTCAGACTCGTTGCCGCCTTACGGCGGCATTGGCAGGAATCCCGCCAACTTGTTAAAATTAAAACCATAAGGGATTCCTGAGTCCCGAATCCCGCTTCCCACCATGCTTTCAGCACGGCGAAAATCAGACGGTCAGATCGTAAACGCATACTTTGAATCCAAAGCGAACGCACCGTTCGCCTGTCCGCAGTGCGGCGATCCTGTAGCTCTCAAAACGGGTAAAAATAAAATCAATCACTTCGCGCACGTAAACCCCGTGTCCTGCAAATTCGCCACGGGCGAGAATGATGCACACCGACGATGCAAGCTGGAGATTTACCAAGCCTTACAGCGTGAACCGAATGTCACAAACGTGGCGTTGGAAGTGCCAATGGGCACGAACCGCCCTGACGTGTTTGCCACGATCAGCGGTGTTCCCGTTGCCATTGAAGTTCAAATCAGCGCACTTCCGGTCGAAACAATCATGCAGCGCACGATTGACTACTTCCGCAACGGAATTTGTGTGCTGTGGCTTTTGCCGTGGACGCCAAAGCTCGACAGCGACCGTTACACTCCCAAAATCTGGGAGAAGTGGATTCACACCGCCTACTACGGACGGGTGTACTACTGGATTGAAGGCGCAAAAGTCGCCAGCTACCGTTTTGACCCGCACCACCGGACAATCCCCAAAAGCACGTGGTACACAAAGAGCGGCAAAAAAATGACCGCAGGAGGATACAGCGAACGCTCGAAACGCTACCGCACCCCAGTGCGCGGCGAGACGTACAACATCGCAACGGACTTCGCGCCCAAGCAACGCTACTGGTGGGAAGGCAACGGCGTCAAAGTCCCCGACGCAAAACTTTTTATGGAGCGATCTAAACTTGGAGAATAAATTATTGTTTATGACTTTATCGAAGGGTGGTAGGGCTTGAAGCGAAATGCAAACCTCCAAAAGTATACAACCCGATGAAGTTCGTGCGTTGATTCAAGCCGCGCCCGCAAGCCATATTCTGCGTCTGTCAAATGATGAATATCGAGACGCCTTCATAACAGCATTCCTCGCAGTGTATGGAAACATTAACGCTAGTGATGCACGTAAAATCTTGAAACGTAAATTTTTGGTTTCTGCTGATTCCAATTTTTTGGAAAACACATATCTACAAGGTGCCTCAGAACTTTCTGTAGCGAATTATATTCGGAAAAAAACCACAACTTTCTCCACGGATAAAAGAATCAATCCCGAAAACAAAAAGGACGTTGATGTTTTTTGTAAATTCGGTACGCGACAGATTAGCGTCGAAGTGAAATGCGCTGAAAACGAAACCAATCCTAATGGGAACGCATTCGTAATGCGCACTCACGGACGGATTCCAGACCATCAAAAAGAATACGAAAAAATGCGCACGAGCTTTGGAGAAATGAATAAAACCATAGAGCTTGGCAAAAATAAGGACAACACCTTAAAGCAATTTTTGGTCGAGGCTCATGACAAGTTCAATCCCAACTCAGGAGTGGACGATTTGAACGTCCTCTTTGTTGCCTGCGGTGATCTCCCCGACATGAACAACTGGTACGGCTACCTTCACGGCAACCAAGGACTCTTCACATCTGACCCGTTCCATCCTTCAAAGGAGTATTGCAACGTTGATGTTGTAATCCTGTCCAATCTCAAATATCGGCACGAGCAGATTCGGAATGCTGGCGATTGGTCGCTGACGGACACGTTCGTGCTTCCATTTGTAAACCCGCACTGGAGGTCTAGCGCACTGGCAGAGACCATTACCCGAGGTTTGGGCTTGTTTGAACACCATTTGCCAGCCTTTGCAAAATTCTCCCCACGAACCGACGACCCGCGCGTTCCGCAATTTGTTCTCGACATGACCAAAGTGCTCCACTTTATTGGCGAAGTTTTAAGCAAAACAGATCGGGTACGATATTTCCCTACGCTGCCAAAGAATTGGCCACCCACACAATAGCCCCCAGCCGCCCCTCTGTCGTTCGACGCTGCCCTCTTTCCATTATACCGTCCGGTCAAGGCATAAAGCCTTGACTACGGACGGTGCGTCCAGAGTGCGGGCGTCAAACGACGCTTACGCGAAAAGGTCGAACCTTTTATCAACCAATTCACAAACTACGATGACATACATCCAACAGTTTGAAGCGGAGCTTTTGAAGAAGCTCGACGGAGCCGAGGACACGGCAACCATCGCCAGATGGATTTCCGAAAAAGTCCTCGAAAGCTACCGCAACGGCATCACCGCAGGCCAAAAAGGCGCGCAGGTGATCCGCAAGGGAAAAAGCCGCCGACGCGGTTTTCCTTCCCAAGCCGAGTAGTCGCTCGGTTTGGATTATCAAACTTTATCGCAAACAACATGACGAACGCACAACGCGCTCTCACACAAAGCGACCTCGATGAAATCGAGCGCATTATTTACAAGAACGCCGACGATACCGCCGTTTCCATCGCCCGAAGTTTCGAGCGATTGGAGGAGCGTCTCGACGCTGCCGAATCACGTCTATACGGTCGGCTTGCGGATATCGAAGCCCTGCTTGCCCAAGAGGACTTCTAACCGCATTCGTCTCGAAACACCCCGCCCAAAGCGGGGTGTTTTCGTGTTGGTTGCGTGGCGAGGGGCGGCTCCCCGACCCCCGAAGCCCCCTGCCGGAATCCTCCCCCAGGGGGCGAACTCCATGTCAAAAACAAGTGCCAGCGACCAGCGGAGATGCCGCCCGAGAAGTCGGCGTTTCCCGCACAACAGTCAAAGCCATCGCAATTCAGATCAACGCCCAAATTCTCAAAACGCCCGGCGGTCAATGGCTGTTCCCGCCGGCTGCCATCGAGAAAGTGCGTCAAGAGATTCAAAGGCGCGAACGAGAGCGTGACCGATGATGAGTGATGACACTTTCGCCAAACTGCCGAATTGGTTGCTCCGCCGGCGCGACGTGGGTGCAACCGGAAAATGCCTTTGGGCCCGGCTATCACAATATCAGGGTACCAATGCAGACGCATGGCCGTCTGCCGCGACGCTGGCCGACGAGATCGGAATCAGCGACCGACAAGTCTTGTTCCACTTGAAAATCCTGGAGCAGCACAACCTTGTGGAGATCACACGCCGCGTTGGCTATCGGGCCAGCAATCGCTACAAAATGATCCACCCACCCACTACCACAGAAAACTGTACTACTGGAAACAGTACTACTGGAAACGGTACCAGAACTAGTGCCGAAAACGGTATGTCACTAGTACGTAAATCCTCACACAAAGAGATCAAGAAGAGATTCAAGGAAAAGATTCAATTCCCGGTAGAGGTGCCGGCTTCCCTGAATGTTCCCAGCTTTTTAGAGGCATGGAAAGATTTTGAGCTTCACCGGAGTGAATTGAATAAAAGGCTCACACCGCTGGCCGCACAGAAACAACTTGCCGTCCTCGCCGCCATCGGCCCGGACCGCGCCGTCGTCGCCATCAATCACAGCATCGCACAGGGCTGGCAATCCATTCACGAACCACAAGGTGGGCAACATGGCAACAACAACCGTTCAGGCCGCATTACAGGAGGACCAAATAAATATGAACATGTCGGAACCACCATCGGCTAAAGGTAACATTATCTGCCGTTGTTGCGGCAAGATCGAGCACCAATACACATACTCCAGCGAACGGCTCGTGCCGCCGGGCAAAGTCTTTCACCTCGATTGCTGGGGTGGCATCTGCTACGGCTTGCGAACCATTCCCCTGATTTATCGGAAGCTCCGGCCCATCGTGCCGGCCCGCGGTGAAGAACCCAAGCCATTCGTTGTGATTCTTGGCGAGGCTGGTATCGGAAAGTCGGTGGCCGCCGCGGAACTGTTGGAGTATCACGCCGTCGAAAACGGAATCGTGCCGGCGTGGTTGAACGTGCCCAAACTGCTGCTCAGGATTCGAGGCACGTTCGACGACAAGCACCGGGGAGAGACGGAGGAGCAGATCATAAAAAAAGTCGTGCGGACACCGTTCCTCTGCCTCGACGACCTCGCCGCCGAAAAAGTATCTGACTTCAGTGTGTCCGAACTCTATTTAATCTTGAACCAGCGCGGGGAAAACGGCGAGCGAACGATCATCACCAGCAATCTGTCACTCGACGCCATTGCCCAAAAATTGGACGACCGTATTGCCAGCCGGCTGGAGCGTTACGGCACAGTCATCCGGCTGGCCAAGCCCAACGTCCAGCCGCAGCAGATCAAACCTATCGGCGGAGAAAGTTTCCACGAGATGGAATTGAGGGACCGGAGTTGCATTTGAGCACCACCCCGGACCGTTGCGCCGGTTGAGGCCGTAGCCTTACCGCAGAGGCCGTCGCCAGCATCTACACCACGAAGATGAACCTGCTGATGTGGTGCCCATGCACGCACGCCAACGCTTTCAGGTAATGCGAACCCGTCATCCGCATTGAGCGTCGCCCCGCTACCGCGTCACATCAACGCCGTGCGATAACGCGAACACGTCATCCGCGTTGCGAGCCGCACCGCTGGCGCGCTTCGGCGGCGCGCCGCTTAGCCCCACCCACCAGCGCGCAAAACGGGCGGCTGCGTCGGCACGCCCCTTTGCGCTCCCCCCGCCCCGCATTGGTCGCTTCGCTCCCTCGCTCCCTGCGCGGTTGCCCCGCGCTACCGGCGCACCGCGCCGACGACGGCGCCGCGCGCCTCATCGGTCGCCACGTTCACCGCGTGGCGAGCAGTGCCACGGCCAGCGCACGTCACGACACAGCACCGATTCCAGACCCGCGCCGACATCGCCCCGGAACGTGCCGGTCAGACGGTGCCCCGGCAAGACGTGGCCGGCAGGTGTGGCCTGTCACGCCACTGGCGATCAGTCGCCCCGACACCGCTGCGCAGCCTCTCCGCCACACGACCGGCGCAGAGGCCGCTCCGCTTGCCATGTAGCACACATTGTGCGTCCGTTCACTGGCGCGCCTACCCCGAAAAGGATTCGAGGCAAGCGCACCGCTCACACATGCTGAGCCTCTTCGCTTCGCGACGCCCTCAGCAAGTCGCACAATGTGGCGCTACATGCCATGATCGGGGCTTTGTGAAGGCCAGTGCCGCGCCAGTCCCCACCTACCAGCCAAGCCGGGGCGCAACCATACCGGCACGAAAGGCAACGGCGGCGAGGGGGAAACGATGACAAAGAAGTGTCCCGTGCCATCATTTCATTGGCTGCGGAGAGCCTTACGGCTTGACATTGTAGCTACCCACTACAATTATGCAGACACTTTCTGCGGGGAGGAGTTTCACAAAACCGACACGACATGAGCGAACAACAAACTGTCGCATACATCGGCCCAGAGTATTCGTTTAGTCACGACTTGGTGCGCACGGAGTATCCCGCCGCGCACCATGTCGCCTGTCCGAATCTCGCCAGCGTCGTCACTTCTGTTGCCCAAGGCAAATGTGTGCGCGGTCTTGTGCCATTTTACAACACGAATTACCAAAGCATCCGCGAAACGCAAATCGAGATCATCCGGCACCGGGGTAAAGTATTTGTCGTCGATGTCCTCGCCCTGAAAGTGCGGCACTTCCTCTGCGGTGCCGGCAAGGTGACTGACATTCGGGAACTCCGTTCCAAGTCGGTCGTATTTGACCAAGCCTCACAATGGCTGGCCAAGAAGTTGCCGGGCGTGCAGCGGAAGAATTTCGAGAGCACCTCGCTGGCCGTTCAATCATTGGCGGGGAGTCAAGACGTGACGCTGGCGGCCATCGGAACAAAGTCGGCCTGTCAACACCATGGCCTGCCAGTCATCCAAGGGAACATCCAGAACAAGCCGAACGTGACGGTGTTCTTCGTCGTCGAGAAAACCAAGCCTAATCCATTGAACTGTGACCGCGTCCTGATGTGCATCCGCAAAGCATCCGAGCGGGACATGCAGAAGGTGGAGGACATTGTCAAGGCAAGCGGCTGCGGGATCAGCAGCGGGTGGCAGGTGCACCTGACCAAGACCGGCAAGGAAGTTGCTTATTTCTGTGAGTTGGACGGGCAATACGCCAACCTTGACTTGAACGCCTCGGTTGTGCGAATAAAACAGGCTGTGCAAGGAACTTTCATGGTGGGTGGTTACACCGGGAAGTGCATCACTCGCATGATGATTTGATGTCAGACAACATCGAGCGTAGTATTAGGGGAAGGGCAATGGCGAACACATACACAATTCGGACTCGCAACATGGACGGCTGGTGGTGTGCCATCTGTGCGGAGTTGTGCGTTAGCGGCTTCGGCACGACCGAACAGGATGCCGTGACCGCCGTGCAACGCGCCATGCGCACGACGTTGGCCGCGCAACACAAGACCGGCAAGAAAGTGTCTCACAGTTCCGCCCATGCCGGCGCGCTGGCCTGCGCGCACTAGCCGGTCGCCCACTATCCCAATTCCGCGACGCCTCCGGCAACGACGGGACACCGGAGCGGCTGCCGCTCCCGTTTCCCTGACCCTTCCCACACCCGGCTCGCGCCTACGCCGATGGCCAGCCTGGGCTACACGCGCCGGGACTCTGCTACACCGTCAACAACGTGTTCCGCGCCGCCCCGTCGCCTTCCGCCCATCCCGGCCAACGGTGCTTCACGGCGCGACCAATGGAAAACTCAGGAGGCCGCCTCCCTCAGTTTTTCCTTGGAACCTTTTCCTCCCTCCCGGTATGTCGGGCGCAGATACTCGCCTTGGACTACGCGAACGGTGCGACACACCAGCACCAACCGCTCCGCCATGCCGAGCAACTGCGCACCATGCTGGATTAAACAACGCAGCCTTGCCAACGTGCCGCGCCCGGCAGTAGGATGCGCGGCAACCAGGGGAAATATCAAAAACTGATCGAGACAAACCACTAAACCAAATTCAATTCGCGTAGCTTCGGCTGCTGTCCATCACGAAACTAGCACTTTCACTTCAAGGACGGCGTTGAAGACGCGCCCGCAAGGGCGTGTCTGAAAACGTTCCTTGAAAGGCATGCTAGTGCCTGTGATGGGGCGTGAGTAAGTCACGCCCCTTTCGTTTATCAGGCACAAACATCCTTCCACGGAAGCCATCCCCGACAGGGCTGATTCGCACGCGCGAGCGAAACAGCCATGTCATCTACAAATGAAACACGAGGCAGCCGGTCCCTTTTGGAGCGGTTGCCGGAAATCGTCCGGGCCGGGAAACGGCAGGCGGAACAGATTCTCGAATCCCTCGAAGGCAAGACGCGCATCGGGTTGCAAACGCGGGAACTGGTCACACCGGCGCGGGACTCGAATTGGCAGGAGTTCGCCAGCATCAAGGCGGCGACGAAATCTCACACATCCGCGACGCTGGCCGGGGAAATGCCGTTGGTCAACGACGCGACCGCACAAGGCGAGTTGACGGGCAAGACGGGGCACGGCTGGTTCAACCGTCTGATTTACGGCGACAACTTGCTGGCGATGGCGGCGCTGTTGGCGGGCGATGAACACACGCCGTCGCTGCGCGGCAAGGTTGACCTGCAATATGTTGACCCGCCGTTCGACTCGAAAGCGGATTACCGGACGAAAATCACCTTACCGGGCGGCGACGTGGAACAGAAGCCGACCGTGATTGAGCAGTTCGCCTACTCCGACACTTGGGCGGACGGCACGGCCAGTTACCTAGCCATGATCGTGCCCCGCCTCTGCCTCATGCGCGAACTGGCTTCCGAGCAAGGCTCGATTTACATCCATCTGGATTGGCACGTCGGGCATTACGTGAAAATCGCGATGGATGAAATATTCGGCAGAGACAAGTTTCTTAACGAAATCGTTTGGAAGCGGATTTACTCTCACAGCGACGCTGATCGCTTTGGCATCGTCCACGATGTTTTACTACTCTACGGCAAAGGCAAAGACAGGATTTTTAACAGGCAGTTCAGGCCACATTCTGAAGATTACATAGACTCGCATTACGGACAGACCGACCCCGATGGAAGAAAGTTTCGTCTAGTTACACTCTCGGCAGCCGGAC
>CAINDI010000100.1 GCA_903847335.1 uncultured Verrucomicrobiota bacterium
CGCATCGCAGCCGCCGCACAACGTGCCGGCCGCGATGCTGACACCATTTTACTACTCGGCGTCACCAAAACCGTTCCTCCGGAGGATGTCGATACCGCTGTCGCCGCCGGCTTGACTACCTTCGGCGAAAATAAAATCCAAGAAGCCAAAGCTAAAATACCGGTGGTCTCCAGCCGGGCGCGTTGGCATTTCATCGGCCACCTCCAAAGCAACAAAGCTCGTGACGCCGTGGCATTATTCGACTTAATTCAGTCGGTGGACAGTGTCAAGCTGGCCGGCGAACTCGACAAATGGGCGGCACAAGCCGGCAAGACACAACCGGTCTTGCTCGAAGTTAACATCGCCGGTGAAGCCAGCAAACACGGATTCCGTCTGGAAGACTTACCGGCCGCGCTGGCAGAAATCCAACGCTGCAAGCATTTAGAAGTGCGCGGACTGATGGCAATTCCGCCGGTGGTGGACGAACTTGAAAAAGCGCGTCCATTCTTCCGTCACCTGCGTCAGCTTCGCGATCAACTTGGCCTGCCGGAACTTTCGATGGGCATGAGTCATGATTTTGAAATCGCCATTGAAGAAGGTGCGACAATCGTCCGCATTGGTGCCGCAATTTTTGGAGAACGAAAACGACATGAACCTGAAGAATAAAACTATCATATTCATCGGTGCCGGTAATATGGCCGAAGCGTTGATTCGCGGCCTGCTCGCCAATCAAATCGTCGCGCCCCAACAAATTATTGCCATCGACGTGCGGCCCGACCGGTTGGCGTCACTCCACCAGACATTGAGCATCCGCACTGATTCTGACAATGCAAACGCCGTCCGGCAGGCCGACGTCATTGTGCTCGCCGTAAAACCACAACAAATGAGTGCCGTACTCGCAACCATCAAACCACAACCGACTGCGTTGATTGTCAGTATTGCCGCCGGTATCCCGACCCACCGGATTGAAAAAGAACTCGGCGGAAAACCTCATGTCATTCGCGTGATGCCCAACACGCCGGCATTGGTGGGCGCCGGAGCCGCCGCATTATGCCGAGGCCAGTTTGCCGGACCGGAAGATTCACAAATCGCCGAAACGATTCTCCAAGCCGTCGGCATCGTCGTACCGGTGGATGAGAAACATCTCGACGCCGTCACCGCGCTCAGCGGTAGCGGACCAGCCTATATTTTCCTCGTCGCTGAAGCCATGATTCAAGCCGGTATCGCCGAAGGTCTCGCACCGGAGGTCGCGCGAAAATTGGCGATTCAAACAGTTTTCGGTGCGGCGCTTTTACTGCGCGACAGCAGCGAAGCACCGGCGGAACTTCGCCAAAAAGTTACCTCGCCGGGCGGGACGACGGAAGCCGCAATTCGCGTAATGCTAGAACAGAAGTTGCCGGAGATTTTTTGGGAAGCTGTTACCGCCGCTACAAAACGGAGCCAGCAACTAGCCGGTCAATAAACGTCGTCGATGTTTTCTTCGCCGCCTTCCGGCGTGGGCACTTCGATACCTTTAATATCGCCACCCTTACCCTTGTCGGCATCCTTGCTGGAGTAATTGTAACCATGCGAATAGTAGCTGTAGTAATATGGATAATAGTGGTAGTACCCCACGCGGCCGGGTTCAAGATTGTTGAGCACAAATCCGAAAATTTTCGCCCCACGACTGACAGCGGTTAATTTAGCAACGCGAACATACCGGCGCGAAGTCCGACCAGCCCAAATGATAAACAGCACGCCGTCCACCGCTGCACCAAGAATTGCGCTGTCAGCAATCCCCATAATTGGCGGACAGTCAATGATGACGCGGTCATAGTTTTTGTGCGCCCAATCCAAGATTTCTTTAAGCCGCCAACCTAACAGTAATTCCGCCGGATTCTGCGGATAAGCCCCGCAGGTCATAACGTCAAGCTTGGGAATCGTGGTGTGTCGAATCGCCTGTTCTGGCGTAATCTCACCGGTCAAAACTTCAGTCAAACCTTTGCCGCGTTCGAGTGCAAAGTATTTGTGAATTTCACCGCGCCGTAAATCAGCATCAAGAATCAAGGTGCGCTCTTCGACTTGGGCAAAGCCAATCGCGAGATTAACGCAGGTCGTGGTCTTGCCTTCACGCGGCACCGCGCTACTCAAAAGAATCGACCGGAGCTTTTCACGCGGCGTCGAAAAAATAACTGCGGCACGAACCACCCGGTAAGCTTCTGCAACACCGCCTTGTTGTTTAAGTTTATCTAACCGGTGTGCGACGAGATCAGACACGCTCCATTGCGCCGCCGGAATCATCCCGAGAAATGGGAGCTGCAATTCGCGTTCAACTTCTTCGGCAAGCTTGATGGAGTCATCAATATATTCAATGAAAAATGCTAACGCCAATCCAAGACCAAGTCCGGCAAAGCCGCCCATCAGCAATCCCTTCACCTTTTGCGGATAAACCGGCTCATCTTCAGCAATCGCATATTCCAGAACGGAAACATTTTTGCTGGTGCGATCAAGCACGTCAATCTTGAGAAGTTGCCCAAGTAAAGTGTTATACAAGGTTCGAACTCGTTCGGCATCGCTCCGCAACGACCCGATTTCCATCACACGCACATTCGCAGTCATGGCATCTTGCTGAATAGGACCGAGTGATTCCTGAAGTTTCTGGTACCGGTCCTTAGCCGCTTTCAAATCTGCCCCGGCTTTTTCCCGCAAAAATGTAACTTCGTTGTCGATATGACTCTGAATATCTTCCAACGCCTTTTGCGCCTGCAACAATGCCGGGTGTTTCGGCCGGTAGCTCTTCTGCATCTCTGCCAATCGCGTTTGCAGTTCCCGGCGCTGATTTTCTAATTCAAATAATTTCTCCGCGCGCTGTTCACTCAGACTACCCAACATCGAATTTTCCACGCGCGTTCCAAAATTCGGTGCCACCGCTGATGCCAGCGGCAACCGCAGACTCGGCGTATCCAAAACCATCGCGGAACCGGCGACGTTACTCACTTTGACCGGTGAATTAATTTGTGCTTCTTTGGCTAAACGGATTTGCAAGTTAGTGGCCAGTGCCACCGGTGTGAGACCAGTCACTTGCACCTTCCCGAGCGGATTCAAGTCAATCATCCCGTCAACGCCAACCGTCACGCGCGTATTCAAGCGAGCTTCCTGCTCAACCTGAATATCCAAGATTGAACCAGGCCGAAGTACTTGCCGGTCCAAATCAATGCTCTCTCCTGAACTAATAGTTGCCGGTACAGATTTTGATTCCGCCGCCAGCAGCGCAACTACCGCTTCGGAATCTGGTTGGGCATCAAGACTACTTTTCCGCGTCTGCAAATTCGCAACATCCAAAGCGGCTTGGTTTAGCGTTTGCATCATCTGTTGATACTTCGCCAATCCTAGCTGCGGATCGTTCTCGCCCATCGGAATATTGTTTTGTTTGATGTACGCAACAATGCGTTCGTTCGCATCTTTGAGTTCTTGAGAAAGCCGCTTAATCTCACGCGTTAATCCAAGCAATGCTGACTCTTGGCGCTTGGCACGCTCTTCCTCGCGGAACTTCAGGTATTCGTCACACAATGCGTTGGCGAAATCGCGTGAAAAATCTTTGGAAGGACTATCGACTGTAACTAAGATCAAGTCTGCGCCGGTAGTAGCGCGGATGATTTTTAGGTCCGCAAGGTTCTCGCGCATTTCCGCGGGAATCTTATGCATCCGCTGCTGAATACGCCGCAACATCGTCTGGCTGCGCATGACTTCAATCGCGGTACTATAAAATGTTTGATCGCTCTCGCTAACAATATCTGAAGTCGGAACACCACCGGTCGTCGAAACAAAAAGCTTTGCCGCGGCCCGGTAAATCGGTTGACGCGTAAACAAAAACGCCGTCATACACGCCATGCTCAGCAGGAAACAGACTAAGACAAGCCACTTCCGCTTGAGTAGAACCGCCAAATACTCTTTGACGTCCACCGAAGTGGCTGCGGCTTCATTATTAGTCGGGTTCACCATAAACAATCAGACTTCAAAACTCGGCCGGCGTTTTCCTCAGAAAAATGAAATGACTTTTTGCGGCACAATGACCCAATCATTCGGCCGTAATGGCAAATCATTTTCAAAATCGCCACGTTTCATAATCCGCTCCACATTGACATATGTTTCGTACTTACGTCCTTCGCCGCAATACCGAATCACACGAACATGATCGCCACGAGCAAAAATTGTGAAACCACCGGCTGCAACAATCGTCTTCGTCAACGTGAATTGATCATCCCCCACCGGTAGCTGCAATGGTCCCGGTCGTCCAACCTCACCTAAGACATAAATAATACTGTTGGTATAATTATTTCCACCACCGCCGCCCTGCTGCGCACCGGCAATTTCGACGGTCACTGTGGCATGCGTAAAATAATCGCGCTCCAAGGCCGTTTTGATTTTTGCAGTCAATTCATCTGTCGTCAACCCGCAGACTTTCATTCGTCCCACCGCTGCAAGATCTAACGTGCAACTCGGCGTGACCGGATAGGTTTTATTCAACGACGCATCCTCGCCGACCGACACACTCACAAGCATGCCCACCGCAATTAATTTCGGTGGCGCATTGCTAGCGTCACCGGTATCAACTTCACCGATGGCGTTGCCGCACGCTTCTTGAAATGCCTTCGGAGATAAATAAATTGCCTCATGCGAACTACACGCGGCCAGCATCCCCACCACACACAATATAAACAAGACCTTCACCATAGGTGAAACATACTAACCTGCCGCCTAGTACCGGTCAAGTTTTAGCCGGGAAATGTTTTTTTCTCGCAATCTCCCCCATCCACGACTAAAAATCACCGTTGTAATGCCCTCGACACCTAATCATCACGAAAATCTCAAAAACCTCCTCAACCAACGCCAATGGGAACAAGCCCAAGTCTTCTGGCTGGATTTAGCTGACGAACTGCAAGACCAACCCGACTTCCTCCTTCTGCTCGTCAAAGAATTCAGCGATGCTAATCAGCCGCGAATTGCCGGCGAGCTCGCCTCACTTCTCGCCCCCGGCCTCAAGACTGCCGGCAAACATCGCGAATGGCTTTACGCTCTCAAACTCCAAGCCGCTGCCAATCCGATGGATCGCAACCTCCGCGCCGAACTCCTCGCCGCCTACCGGCAAATCTACGAAACCGATTCTCGCCTTCAAACCATTCTTACCGCCACGAAATTTGAAGAAACCACCACGCCGCTACCGGCGGCGTGCGCCAAAACCGACACGCTCCTCGCACTCAACACCGGCAACTTCTGCCAGCACAAAAGTTGGGGCATTGGCAAAATCAAAACTTTCGACACCACGCTCAACCGGATTGTCGTCGCTTTCCCGCACAATCCCGAACACGCCATGCAATTGGTCTATGCCGCCGATAGCCTGCTACCGGTTGGCACCGAACACATTGAAGTCCGCAAGCAAACCGATCTCGCCGGCCTCAAACAATTAGCCAGCGCCAATCCGGTCGCCCTCATTCGCCTCATCCTGAATAGCCACAACCATTCTCTTAGCCCCGACAAAATCGAAAGCATCCTCACCGGTACCGTTCTCGCTACCGGTGATTGGAAAAAATGGTGGGACAACACCAAAAAACTTCTGAAACGCGATTCGCATTTCGAACTACCGGCGAAAAAAACCGAGCCACTCGTCCTTCGCGCCGCGCCAGTTTCGCAACAAGACGATCTCCTCGAATCTTTCCGGATTGCACCCAGCTTGGAACAAAAAATCGACGCCGCCCGGCAGTTCTTAAAAATCGTAGCCGACATCGCCGACCCCGAATTACTCCTGCAAGAATTTCAAGACGGCCTGCTCAATTCGCTCAAAAAACGCAAAGACACCTATGCCGCCGAACGGCTCGAAGCCGCCTTCGTCATCGCCGATCTTCGCGCTCACCAGAAAGCGCAAAGCGAAAGTATTGCACCATTGGTGGACGAACTCCTCACCGGCGTTCGCGACTTACCGGTGCTGCTCGACGAACTGACCGCCGCATCTCAGAAACGCGTGGTCGCCATTGTATTTGACCGGTTGCTTGCCGACTTGAATCGGTTAACACCACGAACGCTCGACGAGCTGACCGACAAACTCGCCACGCAAACCGACCGGATTTTCAATGTCGTCCGCAACCAAACCGCCAGCCCGGATTTACTGTGTTGGATTTGGAAAAATCTTTCCGCTCTGCCGTGGCTCCAGCCGCTGCATTCACCAGCTACGTTGTCCGCCATGATTACCGCCATCGAAGAAGGCGGCGCCAAACCCACCAAACGGCTGCGCGATTTGATCCACAACGAAGAAGAATTAATTTCTGAACTCCTCGCTAACGCGGACACCGATACCGTCCGCGAACTCGCCCGGCGCATCCTCGGCAGTCCGGCTTTTGAAGAACTCGACCGCCGGTCACTCATGGCGCGCGTCGTCAAAGAGTTTCCGTTCGTGCAAAGTTTTCTCGTCACCAAAACCGTCCAAGAAGCGCCGCTGATCGTCTCCTGGCCGAGTCTGAACAAACGGCGGGCCGAGTTAGAAGAAATCGTCAACAAACGCATCCCAGAAAACTCCAAAGAAATCGGCGTCGCCCGCAGCTACGGCGATCTTCGCGAAAATTTTGAGTTCAAAGCCGCGAAAGATACGCAAAAAGTTCTGATGCGCCGGCGGGCCGAGTTGGAGATTTTACTTTCCCGCGCTCAAGGCACTGATTTCGCGGATGCGAAACCGGAAGTCGTTGGCATCGGCACCACCGTGACCGTCACCGATTTAGCGACCAGCCAGCCACACGTTTTTCACGTCCTTGGCGCGTGGGACAGCGACCCAGTTCGTGGTGTCATCAGCTATCCGGCCGCACTCGCTCAAGCCATGTACAACAAAAAGGCGGGCGAAACCATCGAAGCAGCCGACGAAAATGGCAAGCTGATGTACCGGATTGACCGCATCGAGAAAACCGCAGCCGAAATTCTCCAGACGCTCTGACCGCAATTAAAAATTAACCTGCGGCGCGCGCTGAGCAGCTTCATCCGCTTTGAAATATGCGTCCCGGTGCTGGAAGCCATGGAAGCCGGCCACAATGCTCGCCGGAAATTGTGCGATGGCAATGTTGTATTGCTGCACGGTTTCGTTGTACCGGCGGCGTTCCACCGCAATCCGGTTTTCGGTGCCGGCCAGTTCATCCTGCAACGCGAGAAAGTTCTGATTGGCTTTTAGGTCCGGATATTTTTCAATCACAACCATCAGCCGGGACAATGCACCTTCAAGTTGATTAGCAGCAGCGATTTTGTTGTCAGTCGTCTTCGCTTCCCCCCACTGACTACGGAGTCGCGTGACTTCTTCAAGCACACCGCTTTCATGTTTCGCGTAGCCTTTGACAGTATTGACCAAGTTCGGAATCAAGTCATACCGGCGTTGCAACACGGTTTCTACCTGCGCCCACGCTCCGTTGATTGACTCATTGAGCGCAACCAGCCGATTATTCGTCGCGACACCCCAACCAATCGTCAACACCGCTAAAGCTAGAATCACAATCAATGCAATTTTCATTTGTCCGCTCCTTTTTCTAAGTTACTGATAGTTTTCACAACCGTCTGAATCGCCGCCATATAACCGGCAAAGAGCACCTCCGGCTCCACTGTCCCAGATTTCCGGCGACCATCTTTCAATTCCTGAATCGTCACAAAAACATTTGCCTCAAACGCAATCTGTCGGCTCAACGCCTCCAGCGCTTCCCGCTTCTTCACCGGCACATCAGGCTGATATAATCGCAACGCGGCGCGAAAGAGAATCAGAAATTTTGACAGCGTCCCGGTCAGCAGCTCCACAATCCGCTTCGGCTGCGCCGCCGTTAGCAGAAACTGCGACTGCAGTTGCAGCAATTTGCCATGCAACTCGTGTTCCACTTGCCGGCGCAAATTAACTTGGCTAATCGGAATACCGGCCAGCACATCATCGCCAAACAAAACTTTGTGCGCATCGCGAATATCGAGCAGTTCAATCGGAAAAGTAACCCCGGATTCGCGCAGACTCTCCGGCGTGAATAGCATCGGCGGATGACTCCCGCGTTTCACCCACGCCTGCGTCGGCGCGGCCAACGCCTTCAGCTCCGGTACGCCCAAGCGCTCCAGCACAATCAAAATATTGTAATCCGACTGCTTACCCAAATGGTCGCCCGCCGCCGCTGAGCCATACAGAATCACCGCCTGCAATCCCGTCGGAATCGCCTGCCGGACTTGTTCCACAAAAATTTCTGGTGTCATCAAATCATCCTCCGTCATTATTACCAACCGCCACTCGCGCCACCGCCACCGGAGCTACCTCCGCCAAATCCACTAAATCCACCGCTCCCGCCGCCACCGGAAAAACCGCCACCGTAAGAGTAAAAACCGGTTGAATATCTGCTCCGGCGACCATTGAGCTTCTGAAGAAAAAATACCACCACAAAGAAAATGATAAAAAAAGCAAGCTTACCGGCTTTTGCATCTGAGATGTTTTGGTCGCGTCGAACTGAACTACGGTTCCCTGCCGGAGCCGCGACTGTCGCCGTAACCATTCGGACTGCCTGCTCCAAGCCGACATCATATCGTCCTTGCCGGAAGGCCGGAAACATTTGCTCGCGCAAAATCCGGCCGGCTAGCGCATCCGGCAACACGCCCTCCAAACCGTAGCCGACTTCAATCCGCGCTTTCCGGTCTTGAATTGCGGCGAGAATCATCACGCCGTTGTCTTTGCCTTTTTTGCCGATGTGCCATTTCTGAAATAGCCGGTTCGTGAAATCATCCACTTCGCCGCCGTCCACCGACGACACCGCGACGACGGCAATCTCCACGCCGGTCTGGCGTTCGAACTCGGTGAGAAAAGTTTCCAGCGCGGCGCGTTGCGGCGCCGGTAAGACACCGGCAAAATCGTTGACGTAACCTTGCGGTTGCAACCGAGCCAGCAGTGCGTCCGAATTTGCCCGCACGCCACCGGCGCAAACCAGCAACGCGAGAATCACGAATAGTTGCCGGAGCTTCATGCGCGAGGTTTACAGCAAGCTCCGGTAAAGGGCAAGCGACAAGCGCGTGCCAATCCTTGAGTCTAGCCGCCAACCGCGTTATAAACAGACCGATGCGGATTATCGTCACAGGTTTGGTCGGGCAATATGCGTTCGGCGGCGTCGCGTGGGATTACCTCCAATACGTCGCCGGCTTCCGGCAGCTCGGCCACGAAGTATTTTACCTTGAAGATACCGAAACTTGGCCGTACGACCCAATCAACGCCACCATCAGCTCCGATTGCTCTTACAACGTCCGGTACCTCGCCGAAGTGATGACGAAGCTCGGTCTCGGCAACCAGTGGATTTACCGGAACGCCGCCGACGGCACCTACCACGGCGTCAGCGAAACCGTCGCGAAAAAGTTTTGCGCCAGCGCCGACTTATTCGTCAACGTCTCCGGCTGCGGCTGGCTCCGGCCCGAATACCTCGCCATCCCGAAAAAAATCTTCATCGACTCCGACCCGATGTTCACACAAATCGGTTTAGCGCTCGGTATGAAAGAAGTGATTGACCGCATCGGCGCGCACGATTTCCATTTCACCTTTGCCGAAAACATTCACGCGAAAGATTGCCGCGTGCCGACCGGTGGTTTGAAATGGATTCCGACCCGGCAGCCGGTCTTCCTCGATTGGTTTCCGGTGCCGACCACGCCGCCGCGTGATGTTTTTACGACGGTGATGAATTGGGTTTCTTATAAACCCAGCGAATACGCCGGTGAAACTTGGGGCCAGAAAGACATCGAGTTTCTCAAGTTTCTCGACTTACCGACCTGCACGCCGCAGAAATTTGAAATTGCCATGGGGCGTGGGCAAGGCGGACAACGTCCCACGGAATTAATCCGGCAACACGGCTGGGAAATCATCGAGCCTGACGAAGCGCTCCCGGATCCGTGGACTTACCGGGATTACTTGAGAAATTCCAAAGCTGAATGGAGCGTCGCCAAAGAAGGTTACCGGAAATCGCGAAGCGGTTGGTTCAGTTGCCGGAGCGCCTGCTACCTCGCACTCGGTCGGCCATGTGTATTGCAAGACACCGGCTGGAGCGCGCATTATCCCACCGGTACCGGTCTTTTCGCATTTGAAACGCAAGAGGAAGCACTCGCCGGTATCGCCACCATCAATGCCGATTACGCCCGACACTCCGCCGGCGCACGAATGGTGGCGAAAAAAATGTTCGACGCCCAGCATGTGCTCGGCGAAATGCTGGAGCGAATCGCATGAAAGTTTTACACCTCGGCCCACTCTGGTTTCCAGTCTCGCGCGACGCCGCCGGTGGCCGTGAGACTTGGCTCGCCGGTTTGATTAGCGCACTGGAAAAACTCGGTTGCCGAAACACCTTACTCGCCGCTGGTGATTCGCAGACGCCAGCGGAATTGGTACCGGTCGTTGCTCGCAATCTAGTTGACCTGATGAAAGATGGTCTTGCCGGTGAAGCGCTCTACTATCAAGAACACCAACTCACTCTCGCATTGGCACGCGCGGCGGAGTTTGATGTGATTCACTCGCATCTCAGTCCCGGTGTTTTTTCGCTCAGCGCCGTGCCTACCATCGGCCGCCGCGTTCTCCACACGCAACACACACCGGTCTGGCAAGATTTTGAATGGCTCATCCGACAACAGCCAGATTTATGGCTAAACACCGTCAGCCAATTTCAGGCGCAAAAACTCCGCGCCGCCGGTGCGCGCCGGTGTTTTGTCGTCCACAACGGGATTGATGTCGCGTCGTTCAAATTTCAATCGCGTGGAACCGGTTTAGCATTTCTCGGTCGGATTGAATCCGGTAAAGGTCCGGACATCGCCGTCACAATTGCCCGGCAACTCAATTTACCTCTGACACTCGCCGGGCCGGTGATTGACAACGAATTGTTCACACAGAAAATCCGTCCATACCTTGGTGAACAAATCCGATATGTCGGCGTGGTGAATCACGCGCAGAAAAATGAACTCCTCGGTAAAGCTGGTTGCGCGTTGCTGCCATTTCGTGGCGCAGAAGGTTTCGGCTTGGTCAGCATTGAAGCCATGGCGTGCGGCACACCGGTGGTCGCACTCGCCAACGGCGCATTACCGGAAGTCGTTGAAACGGGAATGACCGGCTACCTGACGACGCGCGAAGAGGAATTAGCAGCGTTGGTGTTACCGGCGATGAAACTGGATCGCGCGCAAATCCGACACCGCGTAATGGCACGATTTGACTTGTCGGTTGTGGCGCAAAATTACCTGAAATTATACGAGCAGATTACTGAGCCGGTGTGAGCAATTCCTGCGCTCGCGTCAACGCCACGTCAACGTTCGCGCAAATATTGTCGAGTCCGATTTTATCCACGAAGCCAGCATTGTAGAGGACTTTCATCGGTTGTGGTTGGACACCACTGAGAATGAGTTGGGTATGTTTGCGGTGGAATTTTTCGAGCGTGATTTCTAGAGCGTGCAATCCGGTTGCGTCAATCGCCGGGACGTTCCGCATCCGAAAAATCACGACGCGCGGCACTTCATCGGAACGGCTCAGTGCGGCCTCTAGTTTTTCCGCTGCGCCAAAAAAGAATGGACCTTCGATCCGGTACACCAGCACGCCGGGCGGGACATGCTTATTGCGAATCGAACTACTCCCGCTTTCGAGATCGCTGTCCGGCGTAACCAACTTGATTTGCGAAATCTCCTCCATCCGCCGGACAAACAGCACCGCGGCCATCGTCAAACCCACACCGACCGCGACCGTCAAATCGAAAATTACCGTCATCACAAATGTCGCCACCATCACCCAGAAATCGCTTTTCGGACCGTGCCAGAGTTCCAAAAAATTATCCCATTCGCCCATCCGGAACGCCACCACCAACAGCACACCACTTAGCGCTACCAGCGGAATAAATTTCACCAACGGCGCGGCAACCAACACAATCACTAAGAGCGTAATGCTATGAATGATACCGGCGACCGGCGTGCGCGCACCGTTCCGGATATTCGTCGCCGTCCGCGCAATCGCACCGGTGGCAGAGAATCCGCCGAAAAATGGACATGCAATGTTCGCCAAGCCTTGCCCGATTAGCTCTTGATTCGAGTCGTGCCGGGATTCGATCATTCCATCCGCCACCATCGCCGACAGCAACGATTCAATCGCTCCGAGCATCGCAATTGTGAACGCTGGCACCATCAGCGTTTGCAGCAAATCAAACGTCACCTTCGGAAATTCCAGCGACGGAATCCCGCGTGTTAGCTCGCCGAATTTCGTCTGAATCGTCGTCACATCCAACTTCAAAAACACCACCGCCAGCGTGCTGATTATCACCGCCACAATCGACGCCGGCACGCGCCGCCATGATTTCGGCCAGAAAATTAAAATCGCTAGCACACCGGCGCCGATTGCCAGCGTAACCCAATTAATCTCCGGCAAATGTTCAAGCAAAGTCGCAACCTGATGTGGCGTGTGCGCCGGCAATTTCAAATCTTTCGACAAGCCGAGAAATTCTTTCAGTTGCCCGATAAAAATAATCACCGCAATCCCACTCGTGAAACCCGCCGTCACCGGATACGGAATGAATTTAATCAGATTGCCCAGCTTCAGCACACCCATCAATACCAGCAGCGCCCCGGCCATCAACGTCGCCAGCACTAACCCCGAATAGCCGTGTAACAATACAATCCCGGCCAGAATCGGTACAAACGCGCCGGTCGGTCCACCGACTTGCACCAAGCTGCCGCCGAGCGCCGCAATAAAAAATCCTGCGATGATGGCGGTCCATAACCCGCGTTCCGGTGAAACACCGGAAGCAATTGCGAATCCGATGGCCAACGGCAGCGCAACAATCCCGACAGTGACACCGGCGGCGAGATCCGCAAAAAAAGTGGCGCGGTCATACCGGCGCAACACCTCAAAAAGTTTAGGACAAAACATAGAAGTGACTCAAACAAAACTGCAGGGCAAAATCAAACCTCAAAAATCACCATCGCCGGCCAAATCACTACCGGTAATCGGCAATTTACTCGCCGGTGATTTTTCGCGTTGGAGACGTAACTGACCGCAAGCGGCAGCGATGTCGGTTCCTTTTTCGGTGCGAAGCGTGGCGGTGACGCCGGCAGTCTTGAGCGTGTGCTGAAACATTTTGCACCGCTCACGATCCGGCCGTTTCCAGGGCAACCCTTCCACCGGATTGTATGGAATGAGATTTACCTTCGCGTGCAATTGCCGGGCGAGCGACGCAAGTTTGTAGGCTTGATCGAGCATGTCGTTGACGTTTTCGATGAGGATATACTCGAAGGTCAGCATCCGGTGGCGCGTGTTGACGTAATAATCGCAAGCTTCGAGCAACTCGGTAAGCGGATGTTTTTTGCTGACCGGCATGATTTGACTGCGCACCGCATCCGTCGCGCCGTGCAGTGAAATCGCCAACCGGATTTGCATCGGCTCGTCAGCGAGCTGCCGGATGCGCGGCGCGAGGCCAACGGTGGAAACGGTAATTTTGCGCGCGCCGATTCCGAGCGCCCACGGCGCGTTGAGAATTCGCAAAGAGCGAAGGACGTTTTCGTAGTTCGCCAGCGGTTCGCCCATGCCCATGAAAACCAGATTGCTGACGCGTTCGCCGGTAATTTTCTGAACCTGCAAAACTTGATCCACAATTTCGGCAGCAGTCAGGTTCCGGCGGACGCCATCGAGTCCGCTGGCGCAAAACCGACAGCCGTAGGCGCAGCCGACTTGCGTGGAAACGCAGACGGTGTGCCGGTCACTCTGGCTGGTGAGACCGGGTGTGGCCGGGATGAGAACGGTTTCAATCAACGCGTGATCCCGGAGTTCAAACAGAAATTTTTCGGTGGTGTCGGTGGCGTGGCGGGTGTGAACAGATTGCACGGCGTTCAGCTCGAAGTCGGCGGAAAGTTTCTCCCGCACCGGTGCCGGTAAGTTAGTCATCGCGGCAAACGAGTCGGCTTGCTTCTCGTACACCCATTGCAAAATCTGGTCGGCCCGGTAGGCCGGCTCGCAGAGTTTAGCGAGTTCGTCCCGGTAGAGTCCTTTGATGTCGCGCTTGTCAGCCATGTGCCGACAGCGTAACATGGCGGCATGGCAATGAAAACTCTGATTCGTTTGTTGCCGGTACTCCTGCTGACCGGCGCGCTGGCGCAGATGACGACGAATGCGCCGATTGATTGGAACCGCGCGAATGAATTAATCAAACGCCGGCTGCACGGCGAGACGTTGACCACCGAGGAACGCGCCTATCTGACACGCGCTGTCATCGAGCGCGAGCAACAAAACAAACCGGCAGCTGCGGCACCGGTTCGCACCGGTAAGCCGTTGACTCAATTCGGTGCCGGCGAAAAATACAAAGGCGAAGAGGGCGGATTGTACGGTGCCGGTAAGAACACGCCACCGGCAGAATTATTTGTAGCCGCAAAAACCGCCGCCGGTAAGATTCAACCATTGGATGCCACCGGTCAGCCAGCGAGCAATGGCCGGATCGGATTGTTGGCGATTGGCATGTCGAATACTACGATGGAATTTTCCCGGTTCATGGCGATTGCCAATGCTGACCCGGATAAATCGCCGGCGGTGGGACTGGTGGATGGCGCGCAAGGTGGACGCGACGCGCATGCTTGGGTGGAAAATGAGGAGCCGTGGTCGAAGTTGGATGAACGACTTTCTGCGGCCGGTATCACGCCCGCTCAAGTTCAGGTGGTTTGGATTAAACAAGCGTTGGCCAGTCCGACCCGGTACGGCGCATTCCCGGCGCACGCCCGGAAATTGCAGACGGCTTTGGAACTCACCATCAATAGGCTGAAAGCCCGGTACCCAAATTTACAGATGGTTTATCTTTCGAGCCGAATCTACGCTGGCTATGCCTCGACAACTTTGAATCCGGAACCGTACGCCTATGAAG
>CAINDI010000101.1 GCA_903847335.1 uncultured Verrucomicrobiota bacterium
CAATGCCTTTAGTCGGCGCGTGTAGGTCGTGTAGCGCAGCACATGGCAAACGGCAAACATCACACCGGAGCGTTTCACTGCCGCGACGATGCGTTTGCAGTCTTTCGCGTTCGGTGCCATCGGTTTTTCCAACAAGATGTGGTAGCCCAGTTTGGCAAATGCAATCGCCGGCTCCGTGTGCATCGCATCCTGCGTGGCAATCACCACTGCGTCCGCCATGCGCGGTTGCTTCGCAGCTTCACGCCAATCGTTGAAAGTAAATTTGGGTTCGATGTGATGCGCCTCGACCAGTCGCTGCCGGAAAAACTCGCGGGGTTCCGCGACGCCGACAACCGCCAACCGGTCGGGATGTTCCAGCGCAAACGAGCAATACCCAGCGCCGCGTCCACCGGCACCAATGCAAAGGAGAGTGACCTTCTTCATGGTGGGTGAATAGTAGACCGCGCCGGAATAGTCAAGTTTTGCCCGGCATTTCTGGCTTGCCTTTCAGTGCAAGATTGGGTTTTCTACGCGACCCAAGAGGAGATTTTTATGGCAGATGACAAAAAAGAAAAATGGTTGAACTGGCTGGCGTTGACGACGTTGATTTTTTCAGCGTCTGCCACGCTCGGTTCCTCGAAAGCCGGTGGTTACTCCGGCAAAGCGATGAGCGAACAGATTCTCGCGTCCGACCAATGGGCGTTTTACCAAGCCAAAAGCATCAAGCAGCACACCTACGAACTCCAGCGCGAGGCGTTGAGCTTGGCGATGTTGCCGGCGGCCGAGCCGGTACAAGCTAAGTACAAGGAAGCCATCGACCGGATTGCGAAAGACGCCAGCCGGTACGATGCCGAGAAAAAAGAAATCAAAAACGCCGCTGCCGACCACGAAAAAAATCGCGATGTCGCCGCCAAGTTTGCCGGTCTTTTCGGTAAAGCCGTTTTGTATCTGCAAGTCGCCATCATCGTCTCAGCGTTGGGTGCGTTAATGAAAAAACAACCGCTGTGGCTGCTCAGTTTTGCCCCGGGAATTACCGGGATGATTTATTTCATTCGCGCTTTCTGGCTGACTTGGTAACCGTCTCCGGCTAATCTGCCGGTGATGAACACGCGCTTCGGCATCCTCGGCACCGGCTCGATTGTCGGCAAATACGCGCAAGCGTGCCGGCTGTTGCCCGGTCTCGAACTCGTCGCCATTGCCAGTCGTGATGCCGCCCGCGCCCGCGCCGCCGCTGCGAAATTTGAAATTCCGTGCGCTCACGCCGGTTACGAAAGTTTGCTCGCTGATACCGGTGTGGATGCCGTCATCATCGCGCTCCACAACGGTCTGCATTGCGAGTGGACTTGCCGCGCGCTGGCCGCTGGTAAACATGTGCTTTGCGAAAAACCGCTCGCCTGCAACGCCGGCGAAGTCGCGCAAATGTTTGCCGCCGCTCAGACTCACCACCGGTGGTTGATGGAAGCGTTCATGTATCGGTTTCACCCGCAAATGCCGGAAATTTTACGGCGAATGCGCGCCGGTGAAATTGGCCGCGTTCTCCACATCAATTCCCACCGGATGAGTCAAGGTCGCGAAGCCAGTAATATGCGTTACCAGCGAGATGCCGGCGGTGGGGCGCTGCTCGACATCGGTTGTTATTGTGTGAGTCTGGCGCAAGCGGTGACCGGTGCGGAACCAATCCGTGTGCAGGCTAATGCGCATTTTGATCCGGCCACCGGTGTGGATTTGACGCTGACCGGAATGTTGGTGTTTCCGGAGGATGTGACGGCGAATTTTTGTTGCAGCTTCGAGTCGGAACCGAGTTATGGCGCGGAAATTGTCGGCACGACCGGTCGAATTCTGATTCCGAATCCATGGATGCCGCCGGTTTGGCCGTCAGATTTTACTATCGTGCGCGCCGGTAAGAGTGAAATTATTCGGATGACTCCACCGGAGGTGCCGGCGCACATACTTGCGCCGTTCGCGCTCGAGCTGACGCATTTCGCCGAATGTATCCGGCAAGACCGCGCGCCGGTTTTTCCGCCCGGCGATAATGCGGAGTGCGATTCGCTCGGTATCGCACGCACATTGGACTCAGTAATTGCCGCGGCGCGATTTGGTTAGGGAGTTTAGGTGAAAGTTATTTATTTACTGCGGCCATGCCCCAGTGAAACTTTCGTGTATCGTTGCCAAGCCGCCAATGTTGTGGGCAAGTTGTTTCCAGCCAGTCCAAAGGCTCAGCCGGTGGTTGTGCCGTAGCGGCTTGTGAAAATGCTTTCATAAGCGCAGCGCGTTGCTCAGGTCCAACGACAGCAGGATCAGCGGAAACAAAGAGAGGGGTCGCACTCGCAGCGACTAATTCCAACCACTGTTTAGTTGGTTCCCAAGCTACACGTTTTGTTAAGGCCACACAGTCAGCATCGGAGGCAAAGAAAGTATCGTGTTGCGCCATACGGAAGGCGAGAGTGTTCACGCCCATTTTTCGCGTTCGTTCCCACTCGTGGCCACTAGTGTCATCGCCGGTGCGTTGCAATTCAAACAAACCTGCCCCTAAGTGGCCGATGGTGTTGCAGCCAATTAGAATCACATCTTCAGCGGCATCGCGAATCGTCTGATAAAGATTTTTGATGATTTCAGCTGTTGTCTGCGACTTATCGGCAAAGCTCCAATCTCCTGTCGAGATACTGCCATCCAACATCTCAAACCCCCAACGTCCGGTGATATCAAATGTTGAGAAATCATGCTTGATCAGAGTATAGCCCCACTCGCGCAAACGAGTGATATCCTCGCAAATTAATTGAAGAACTTCCGGTACGCTTGGGTCAAGATTCACTTGTTTTTCGCGTTTCCAGATGGGGTGGGCAGCGGGCATTCGCCACGAAGCGGGGGCAGCGGCAGTGAGCAGGGGTCGCATCCAGATTCCGGGGCGAACACCTTGAGCTTTGATTGCTGTTGCTAGGCCGGGCATGTCAGGGAACCACTCGTTCCCTTTGTCATACGGTCCGCCGCCACCGCAGTGGCGAACCGGAAACCATCCCGCATCAATCACCATGAACGGTGCATTGTCACGGTTTGGTGAAAGTTCACGAATAAGCGCAGTGCCTTGGCGAATAATCGCATCTGAGTTATTGCCGTCAGTATAGTACCAGTCGTTGCCTCCGTAGACGGGAAAAGGTGCGAGGCGTGGTCGGGTGCAAAGCAACTTACAGAATCGACGGGCGAAGGTAAAAGGTGTCTCGGTTTTTTCTGATACAAGTGTTTGAACGGTCGCGGCCCGTAGCGTCCGACTACCAAGTTGCACGCCATGGGTGCCGTTGCATACGTCCAGAACGAGTGTCACACCATTCTGATCGACTCGCCATGAAGCAAAACTCCCTCCGCCGGTGGATACACCAAGACCTTGTGTGGTTGAATTACTTGGATCAAACAATAAGATGTACCAAGGTAACACGCGCTCTGGAACAAACCCGCGCCATTCAAGATCGCCATATCCCCGCTCCCAGTGGTCGCTAAGAATTCGTAGGCCAGTCGGAAGCAAGTGATTCCAGCGTAGGACAATTTTGGTTACCCCAACACTGGGAGCGGAGATATCAATGTGAAAACCGTTCGGTGTTGGTTGCACGTGCACTTCGGCACCGGTAGTCGTTTTGCCGTTATCAGAATAGATATTTAAAGTGTCACAAACGCTA
>CAINDI010000102.1 GCA_903847335.1 uncultured Verrucomicrobiota bacterium
CGTTCGGAATCAATGGTAGCGAAGTTTCGAGTTTTATTTTGGATGGACGAGCCAAATACCGCGACCGTCTAAAAAAAGAATATGCCAGCGGAAAGAAAGATCGAAAAAGCCTTTTCCCGCTCACACTTCCATCGATGGCGCAGTTTCGTACCACCCGTCAGATTCCTGCGCAGTACCGATTACGCGATGAGCAGGATTGGACGCACTTCGACGATTCAATCGGAATGGCTGGGGATTGGCGTAAGCCCGGTTATGTTTGGGAAATTCCATACCACAGTATGCTACCGGTGGGACTTAAAAATCTAATCGCCGCTGGTCGCTGCACTGCCGCTGAGACAGATGCTTGGGAGATAACTCGAGTTATCCCGACCGCAGCGCTAACCGGTGAAGCTGCGGGAACTGCTGCGGCACTGGCAGTGGTAGATGGCATTTCACCGGATGAAATCCCGGCAATCAAACTTCAGGACGCATTGCGCAGAACGGGAAACAAAATTCATCTGGAAGATGTGGGACTCGTGCCCAAAGCGCTAAACCTTCTTACAGCAGCCCCTCCGTCTCGTGGTAGCCACAGACTAGGTTGAGACATTGCACCGCTTGACCAGCGGCGCCTTTGGTTAGGTTGTCGATTGCACTACTGATAATCAGCCGGTTTGTCCGGCTGTCCACACGAACGGAAATATCACAGAAGTTCGTTCCGGAGACATTCTTGATGTCCGGTAACGCATCGGTCATACGCACAAATGGTTCGCCCTGATAAAACTCACGGTAAACAGTAAGAACATCCTCCGGTTTCGTCGTAAGTTCAGCAATGATTGTGGATTCTATTCCCCGGTTCAACGGAATCAGATGCGGAATAAACGTAATTTTCGCACCCAGTTCCTGCTCAATTTCTGAAAGATGCCGGTGCTTCGGAACGCCGTAGGCGCGAGCGCTTTCGTTGCACTCGCAGAATAGATAATCCTCCACTGCCTTTCGCCCGGCGCCGCTCACACCGCTCATACTGCTGGCAATAATGGAATTCGTTTTGATTATTCCTTTTTTTAGCGCCGGCGTTACACCGAGGATGATGCTTGTTGGATAACAACCAGGGCAGGCGATGAGCTGCGCCTTCCGGATTTTATCCCGGTGAATCTCCGGTAAGCCGTACACCGCCTGCGCTAACAAAGACGGCGCGGGATGATCGTGCTCATAAAATTCCTTATATGTTACCGCCGATTTCAACCGAAAGTCGGCAGACAAATCGAGCACCTTCATGCCGCTCTTCAGTAGCGGCACGGCAAACTCCGCCGCGACGCCATGCGGCAACGCTAAGAACGCGACATCGGCAGAAATCTTACCGGCATTAGGCTCGATGAATGTGGCGCTCACTTGCCCCCGGAAGCGCGGAAAAATTTCGCTCACCGGTTTACCGGCGTACTGCCGGGAGGTGAACTGGACGATTTCAATTTGCGGATGCTGGAGTAGCAACCGGACTAGCTCCTGTCCGGAGTAGCCGCTCGCACCAATGATGGCAACTTTAGTTTTTTTCATATTGAAAAAGCAACAAGCCTCGGATTGTGCAACCCGAGGCTCGCGCTTGCAAGAATGATTTACGGATTAACGCTTCGAGAATTGGAAACGTTTGCGCGCGCCGGGTTGACCATACTTTTTGCGTTCACGCATCCGTGAATCGCGAGTCAGCATGCCTTTGGCGCGGAGGACAGTCTTGGTTTCCGCCATCGCACTTAGCAATGCCCGCGCAATGCCGAGGCGAATTGCCCCAGCTTGGCCATTCATCCCGCCGCCTTCGGCGACAATACTGATGTCATATTTTTTAACTGTATCAGTGGCGTGCAATGGTTCCAACGCATGATCCAACTGAGTTGGCACGGTTAAGTAGTCTTTGATTTTCTTATCATTGACTATGATTATTCCGCTGCCGGGGACGAGTTTGACGCGAGCGACACTGGTCTTACGGCGACCGGTGCCAAGAATTGCTGCAATAGGAGTAGTCTTTGCCATGGTAGTTACTTTCAAAATTAGACAGCTAGCGGTGCCGGTTGCTGCGCGATGTGCGGATGAACCGCACCGGCATACACTTTCAATTTTGTGATCGTTGCCCGTCCGAGCCGGTTATGGGGAATCATCCCGCGCACTGCCCGACGGATAATATCTTCGGAATGGTGACCACGAAGTTGCTTCGGTGAAAAACGTTTTTCCTTACCCGGATATTGCGAGTAAGTCATGTATTGCTTGTCAGTTTCCTTCTTGCCGGTAAACACACACTTCGCGGCATTGATGACGATGACGAAGTCACCGGTATCCACGTGCGCCGTGAATTTTGGATTGTGCTTACCACGGAGGATGTTCGCGGCCTGAACGGCGACGCGACCGACCACCTTCCCGTTGGCGTCAATGACG
Organism: uncultured Verrucomicrobiota bacterium; assembly: GCA_903847335.1. Classification (GTDB taxonomy): domain Bacteria; phylum Verrucomicrobiota; class Verrucomicrobiia; order Palsa-1439; family Palsa-1439; genus CAINDI01. Next base: position 2,401 of record CAINDI010000102.1, read on the forward strand.
AACCAACGCGGTGCCTGCTCTTCTTTCTTTGCCATGAATGTTTTCATAAAAATATCTGTCTCAACTCGAAGGGCGCGCAACTTAGCCAACCGGCCTCATAAAGTCAACAATCAAAATAAAACTGCATGCAACCGGCTATTGCCAGTAATAATTCCACGCATACGTCAGATCGACCGGTTGGGTTGGCTCCAGCTTCACCGTCCATCGGATGCGCCCGACACCGTTGAAGTGGTGCCACCACCATGGCCAGTCAAACCAACCCCACCAGTAAGGAGTCGGCCCACCTGCGCCAAGTGCCTGATCCTCGAAAATATTTACCATCTCAATCTTTCCATCGTGATCCGCTTCACTGGCGTTACCTAACACGCTACGTGTGACCTCAATCTCCACCGGCTGCTTCGCGAAACTGGTCAGCGTGATTTTGCCTTCCAAATCAACTCGTCCATACTGATTGCCTTGCCATTTCTCCGCGTTCGGTGTGCGCTTGGTTTCGTTGTCGGATTTCTTCACGCGCATATCCACTACCGTCGTCACATCGAGGTCGGCATCTGCACCCGGTGACGCATAGGTCATCGACCCCTGTGCCAGCACCCGGTCATCTCGCAAAATTAACACCGGTGCCGTCGTCAACGGATACTCGCTGCTGTTGGCCAGCCGGATCTTGTGCATCACTTTCGGTGAATTGAACAACCTCGCTAGTTCGGACTGCTGACCATTGTTTTGATTACGCCAAACCTCTGCCGGCGGCGTGAACGGAATGTCCAGTGCGTACACATCCCGGTACTTCAAGGTGAACTCCGTGACCGGTATCACCATCCGCTGGCCTTTCTTCAGTGTCACGTGTTTCACATCAAACATGAACAAGTCTTCCGTCTTGCCGGCGGTTGCAACTTCCGGGCCAAGGTCGATTGGACGCCCGTCCGCCGATTCGCCTTGTCTTCCGAGTCGATCGCTGACGCCACCCACCGACTTCATCGCTTGACTCATAATCGCGTTGCCGAAACCGTATGCCGTCTGCGCCTCTTGCCGGAAATATTGCGAGAGTTGAGCAAGCGTCTGCTGCAACGCCATCGGATCCACCGTCTCCTTGAATGCAAATGTCGGCACGCCGATCACTAAGTGCGCCGTGACATCATCCAAGTCCGCTAGTTCGTTGATGAGCGTAGCTTGTAACTTCACCACAGCGTTGCCTTTGCCGTCGATTGTGACCTTGTAATTCGGAATCCAACGCACTCCGCGTTGTAGGTAAAGCAGTCCAATCTCCGCTTCTTTTTGTGGCCTACCATCCCAATCCAGTTTAAGTGTCAGCAAATTTCGGAACTCTTCCTGTGACGCTTTCTCTTTGTGATCACCGACAAACGTCACATCAAGGATCCGGTCCAGCCCGACTAACTTGATTCCGCCTTCTTGCAATTTCAACAACACCACGTTGCCTTTCACTGGCAACTTCTGACCGGAATTCGGCGGGCTAGTGGTTTCCAATTCTTCACCGCTCTGGTTCGGTATCTGCAAAATTATCGCCCGGTAGCGATTCGTTGATGTATTTTCCGTCACGAACACGTCTGCGCCGACGTTCGCCTCGATTAACTCACGCAAGCTCAGCGCCGTCCGCTCGACTAGCACCTTTTGTGGACTTGCCGTCACTGCGCTCAACTTTGCCCGTTTTCCCGCTGAGTATGACCAGAATGTCCCAATGACCGGCGTCGGCAGGTAATCCATCAGCACATTTCCCACTGAATCCGTCGGCATCTTGCCACTGTGCAGCACAAAGGCATGCCCATCCTTGAACACCGTGATTTCCCGCACCGGCAACTTCGCTAAGGCCGACAACGGTGCCGCTTGTTCCGCTTGCACGACAGTACCGGCTAAACTTAAAGCCACAATCCAAAGACAAATATTTCGGTTCATGCTCATTTCCTTTCCAATCCAACTTGAACTATCTGTTACCGCACCACCACGGCACAAGCGCAAAACATCTCAAAAGGCGTGCAATTTCTCTATGCTCGCCCGGCACTCCGCTTGCCAGCCGGGAAAGTTCCAACCATTCGGAAAATCCCGGCATTGTTGTGGCTTTACTGGTTCCACCTGACAATCGTTGCCGGCGAGAAATTCACAAGCCCCACTCGCCTGCTCCATCAGCATTAAACCGCGCCGGTCTGGTGTGAGTTGCGTATGTTGTTGGATAAAATCTTCCACCGGTAATCCGAGAAATTCTGCGAGCTGATTCACCTCAACATCGGTCACACGCACCGGTCCCGGCCACCGGCAACAAGCCGTGCAGCGCTGGCATTCGTAAGTTACCGGCATTGGCGATAACGGCGGATCAGCGTGTTCGTCGAGCTGTCGTGCCGGAGTGTAGGTTCCGTCGAGGCTTCTAACTCCGGTACGATTTGTTGCGCCAAAACTTTCCCGAGCTGCACCCCCCACTGGTCGAACGTGCCAACATTCCAAATCACACCTTGCGTGAATACGACATGCTCATAGAGCGCCACTAATTTACCGAGCATCTCCGGTGTGAGTCGTTCAGCCAGCAATGTGTTTGACGGTCGATTGCCATCGAAAGTCCGATGCGGTTCATCGGCGATTTTACCAAAAGCGAGCGCCTCGCTTTGAGCAAATAAATTCGCCATCAGCAAATCGTGATGCGCACCGGTCGGATTCAAGCTCTTCGCAAATCCAATGAAATCACACGGAATGAGTTTTGTTCCTTGGTGAATTAATTGATAAAATGAGTGCTGACCATTCGTCCCCGGTTCGCCCCAATAAATCGCGCCCGTCTGGTAGTCCACACGCTTGCCGTCGAGCGTTACCGACTTCCCGTTGCTTTCCATCGTCAACTGCTGGAGATACGCCGGGAAGCGTTTCAAATATTGATCGTACGGCAATACCGCCACCGTTTCTGCGCCAAAAAAGCTTGTGTACCAAACACCGAGCAATCCCATCAACGCCGGTAAGTTCTTCTCAAATGGCGTCGTCCGGTAATGTTCGTCCATCGCATGAAAACCGGCCAACATCGCGCGGAAATTCTCCGGGCCGATGGCAATCATCGTCGAAAGGCCAATCGCCGAATCCATCGAATACCGGCCGCCGACCCAATCCCAAAACCCAAACATATTTTTCGGATCAATGCCGAATTTCTTCACCTCAGTCTCATTGGTCGAGATCGCGACGAAATGTTCGTGCACCGGTAAATTCCCAATCCATTGCCGAGCTGTGAGCGCGTTGGTCATCGTCTCTTGCGTTGTAAATGTTTTTGACGCGACGATAAATAATGTCTCCGCCGGGATGAGGTCGTGCGTGGCTTCGGCGAAATCTGTGCCATCCACATTCGCGACAAACCGAAATGTCAGATTGCGCTGCGAGTAATACCGGAGCGCTTCGTACGCCATGACCGGTCCTAAATCCGAACCGCCGATACCGATGTTGACAATGTTTTTGATACGTTTGTCAGCGCGAATGCGATTCGAAAATTCCGCCATCCGGTCGAGAACGGCGTGAACCTCCGGTACGACATTCTTGCCATCCACGATGACGCTGGCGGTTTGCGGGGCACGCAAGGCGGTATGCAGCACGGCGCGATTTTCGGTGAGATTGATTTTGTCACCGCGAAACATCACTTCAATCCGGTCGCGAAGCTGGCAATCTTCCGCCAGCGCGACGAGCAACCGGATGGTTTCATCTGTCACTCGATTTTTGGAATAATCGAGATAAAGTCCACCAGCTTCGACGGCGAGGCGTTCGCCGCGTTTTGAATCGTCGGCAAAAAGTTGACGGAGGTGCAGGTCTTTGACTTGCCGGTAGTGCGCGGTGAGTGCTTGCCAAGTGGCGCGCTGGGTTAAATTAGGCATGAGTTCAGAAATCTTTCCGAGTCAATCGCAGCGGCGCAACCAGTACCGGCCGCAGTAATGGCTTGACGGTATGTCCGGTCGACGCAATCACCGGCAGCAAAAACACCAGTGACACTCGTGTTCGTTCCCTGTCGGCAGATGATGTAACCGTCAGCATCGCGTTCGATTTGGCCGGTGAAAACACCGGTGCTTGGAATATGACCGATGGCACCAAAAACACCGGCACAAGCGAGTTCGCTGACGGCGCTGGTTTGGAGATTCCGAAGTTTGACACCGGTGACTTTGTCCTGTTTCACATCGAGAACTTCAGTCACGACGCTGTTCCAGACCGGTTGAATCTTGGGATTATTCAAAACTCGGTCAGCCATAATTTTCGAGGCACGGAGCTGATCGCGCCGGTGGATGAGATAAACTTTCGAGCCGAAATGTGTGAGATAAGTCGCTTCTTCGCAGGCGGAATCACCGCCGCCGACAACGACGAGAGGTTGATTGCGAAACACCGGTAGCGCGCCGTCGCAGGTGGCACAGTAGGTCACGCCTTTGCGCTCGAGTTCTGTCTCACCGGGAACGCCGAGGTGCCGGTGCGATGCGCCGACGGCGATGATGACGGTTTGGCTTTCGAAGAGTTGGTCGTCGGCCCAGAGTTTGAATGGCCGTTTTGAGAAATCCACCTTGGTAATTTGGACGCCATATTCGACGCGCGTGCCGAAACGTTCTGCTTGTTTCTGCATTCGCATCATCATTTCGACGCCGTCAATTCCTTCCGGAAAGCCAGGAAAGTTTTCAACGACACCGGTGGTGGTCAGAAGTCCACCGGGTTGACCACCGGTCAGCAAAAGTGGTTTTAGATTGGCGCGAGCGGTATAGATTGCCGATGTCCAGCCGGCGCAGCCGGAACCGATGATGATGACGTTTTCCATATTCAAGAAATCTGCGGTGAACCGCAATAATTACCGCTGGTTGCGCGTGTAACCGGTCGGCGGTGTCGTGGCTGGTTTGCTGCTATCGCGAATCATTTGGTCGGCCATGATGACGGCTTTGGCAACGTCAATGAGTTTGCGATTACCGTCCCGCGCAGTTTTTTGCAGCCGGAGATAAGCAGCTTCCTCGCCGAGACCGGATTGACGCATCAGAATACCTTTGGCGCGTTCAATCTGCTTCCGGTGCTCGACCGCTTCGGTGGCTTTATGTAATTGGCCTTCTAATGCCTGTGATTTTTCAAACGATGTTAAGGCAAGTTCAATCGCCGGTCGGAGTTGATTTTCGGTAAATGGTTTCACCAGATAGGCGTGCGCTCCGACGGCGGCAGCTTCAACGCCAAGCCCGGTTTCGGTGTGGGCGCTGACAATGACAATCGGAGTCGGGCGATTCGCTTGAATCTCACGCGCGGCCGCGATGCCTTCCATTCTTGGCATCCGAATATCGAGAATACAGAGATCGGGATTATGCTCTTTCGCTAAGGCGACCGCTAGTTCGCCATCGCCGGCTTCGCCCACGACTTCGTGGCCGATGCTGGTCAAAATTTTGCGCAAGACCATTAAGGTCACGCCATCGTCATCGGCAATTACTATGCGTAACATTTTCATCGTGAAGCTACTCTCCTATATTTTCACAAAGGGGTCAAGCTCGCGCTGTAGGATCAGTGACCGCATTTGGGAATTTGAGTTCGGTAACCAACCCGCCATCGTGATTGGTTAACTCGATCTGACCGCGCAGATTGGTGCGCGCCAGCTGGTGAATAATCGTCATCCCTTGCCGGGTCGATTTTCGCCAATCAAACCCCACCGGTAGGCCGCCGCCGTTATCGCGAATCTGAAAGACAATGGAACTACCATTGAGCTGACATCGCACGCTTACACGCAATGGTTCACCCCCCGGCGGTTTGCCGTGAATCATGGCGTTCGAAGAAAGTTCATTCACAATCAAAGCCAACGCCGTGGCCTGGTCCGGCACCAGCCAAACATCGCCAATCTCAACCAAAAGAATCGGTTTTTGCACCGCCGAACTGACTACGGTGTCGAGTACTGCAGTAATCAAGGCGCGCGCATTTACGTTATCCGGCATTTCGCGGCTGAGTAAATTGTGAACCTTGGCAATTGCTTGGATCCGCGCGATGGCCGGCGCGATGGCCTTATTATCGAGAGCTTCAAGCTGCAGAAGTCCGGAAACCATCTGTAGATTATTTTTAATCCGGTGATGCGCTTCTTCAATCAGTAATTCCAATTGCTCGTTTTTCTGTGACAAATCTTGCAGCAACTGCGCCGTATCAATCGCCGCCGCCGTGCGACCGGCAAAGGCACTCATTAACTCCAAATCTGCGGAATCAAATTTATCGGCCGAACCCGCTCTACGAACCAACCCCAACGCGCCGAGTGAAACATCACGCGCCATCAACGGCACCATCAAGACTGACGAAGTATTGAATTCTTTCAATACCCCAGCATCGTAGCGAAGAACTTCTTCGCGAGTGAAAACACGCCCTTGACGGTAAGATTGGAGTTGACCGGCAAGCCCGGCAGTTAACGGAAATTGGCTGCCGATTAATTTACTCAGCGGTTCGGTCGCGGCTACCACTTCAAACTGCACCCCTCGGCGAATAATGTATGCCGCATCTGCGCGTAAGAGCGCTGCCGCCTGATGTAAGACGCGATTGAATAATGATTCCAACTCGAGTGACTGCGTATCGCCGCCACTGATGTCGAGCAAGGCCGCCAACTTTTCATTTTCGCGCAGCTGAACTTCGTAAAGCTGCGCGTTCGCCACGGCGCTGCCGAGTTGATGCCCCATCGCCGTCAACATCTTGATGATGTCCGGCCCAAGTTGCTGCTCTTGCGGACTGACCATACCGAGAACACCAAGAACTTTTCCGCGTGTCTTCACCGGCACCACGACAAATAATTTATAACCAAACTGCCGCATCGGCCCGTCGGTGAATACGCTCACCTCTTCGCCTAGCGCCCCATCTTTCCCGGCCATCAATTGCCGGATATGCGCTAGCAATCCATCTGGCACTCCATTGTGAACATAGAGCCGGAGTTGCTGGCGATTCGGGTCAAATAAATGAATACTACCGGTCTCCATACCGGTGCCTTCGAGTGCCACTTGCAGCGTGTTCCGCGCAATGTCTTCAAGCTTCAATGATGAATTCGCCACCGCCGCCAACGTGCTCAACGCGGTCAGTTGCGAGTTCCGCCGAATCAATTGCTGCTGCCGGCGATGCGCCTCACTCACGTCTCGGATCACAAATTGAAATTCCGTCGCATCGCCTTCCACTCGCCCCAACATACTCGCGCTGCATTGCAAGACGACCCAGTTTCCGTCCTTCCGGCAAAACCGGTATTCAAGATTATGAATCGCCTTCCCCTTCACCAACCACTCGTGGGCACTTCGCACCATCGTCACATCGGCGGCGTGAATCCGTTCGTACGGATCGAC
>CAINDI010000103.1 GCA_903847335.1 uncultured Verrucomicrobiota bacterium
AGAAAAACTCGGTGATGTTCTCAAAACTTTGACTGAACGCGAACGCCGCGTTTTGCAACTGCGTTTCGGTCTCGGTGATGGTTATTGCCGGACGCTGGAAGAAGTTGGCCGTCAATTCCGGGTCACTCGTGAGCGCATTCGGCAAATCGAAGCAAAAGCGCTTCGCAAAATGCGTCATCCAACCCGGCAACGCCAAATTGAAGGATTTCTCCAACCGCAACAGTTTTAACTGGCGATTGAATTGACGGCGGCGCGATAGGTGTTGTGCATCAACATCGCAATTGTCATCGGACCGACGCCACCGGGAACTGGCGTGATTAGGGACGCCTTCTGACTCACCGGTGCGAAATCGACATCGCCGACTAGCCGGTAGCCTTTTTCGATTGTTTTATCCTCGACACGGTTGATACCAACATCAATCACCACCGCGCCGTCTCGAACCATGTCGGCTTTCACAAAATGTGGAACACCGATCGCCGCTACCAAAATATCTGCACTCCGACAAACACCGGCCAGATCGCGACTACGCGAGTGCGCAACGGTCACGGTGGCGTTAGCGTTCGACGATTTCTGCGACAAAATTAACGAGACCGGTCGCCCGACAATCCGACTGCGCCCAAGAACCACAACGTGTGCACCTTCGATTTTTACGTCACTACGAATCAGTAATTGATGTACACCAGCCGGGGTACACGGCGCAAAGCCAGTCTCATCTCCGAGCGCGAGCTTACCAACGTTCAACGGATGAAATCCGTCAACATCTTTACTTGGAGTAATCGTGGCAAAGATTGCTTCTTCGGAAATCTGCGACGGTAATGGAGCTTGCACGAGAATTCCGTGAATGGTGCGGTCAGAATTTAAGTCGTTAATCTTCGCCAGCAACTGCGCCTGTGTCGTTGTCGCCGGTAAGTTAATACGAACAGAGTGCATACCGAGCCGGGCGCACATTTTATCTTTTGAACTAACGTACGCGAGACTGGCTGGATTTTCGCCGACGAGCACAACAGCGAGACCGGGTGTGATTTTACGCTCCGTTTTCAGACGGACAATAGCGGCGGCAGTTTCGGCGTTGATTTGTTCGGCAATGGCTTTGCCGTCGATTAAGCGCGCAGACATAATCCGATTACCAAACAATTTCGCAACGCTCGACCGCAATCACCGGTACGCGCTCACTGCGTTTCCAACGCTGATTACCGAGGACGCGAACATGTTTCCCTTCATATCGGCTGAGACTTCCCGCCGGAGCATCGAGGTAGTCGATGATGTATTCGCGACCCATGATATTTTCTGTCATCAACGCGTAGGCGGCGGGTGCATTCAAATCGGTCACTGCGGCTAGATAACCGTCTTTGAGGACAAATTGGACATGAACGTCATCGCTGGCATCCGTGATTTTAACCGGCGCCGGTGCTGGCGCGAGTACCGGTAAGATTGCCGGCATCGGTGCCGGTGTATTCTCAATCGCTTGAATTGGCGCAGGTGCCGGTGCCGGCGGCGGTAGAATTTCTACAAGATTAGCGGCAACCCAGCCAACGCAGTTACCGGTGGGTTTGATTTTCGTCCAATCGCCTTTCGTTTCGACAACTTCAACTTTCTCGCCTTTGCTGAGCTTGCCAATGTCTTTGAAATTCATGCTGGGACCGCCACGAACATTGACGACATCGTGAGTCGCCACGCCGGCTTTGAGAAATTTGGCGGAGACAAAGCATTTGGTTTGAGCCGGAGCAACGATACACAGCCAGTCGCCTTTGCGCTCTTTCACTTCCACGGTGTCGCCTTTTTTAAGTTGGACAAGAATCTCGGCGGTCTTGTCAGCACGAG
>CAINDI010000104.1 GCA_903847335.1 uncultured Verrucomicrobiota bacterium
TGAGGGTCGTATGATTAAGTTTCCGTCCATCAGTCCGTGTCATGCCGCCATAATACAGAGCAGCTATGTAATGTCTATACTATTATGCACGGATTAGTATCCGGACTACCGACAGCCGCAGTTATTCAACCGGCACCGCATGCGCTACCGGGAGGAGGCCGTCCATGAAGGTTTTGAAGCGGATGCACCGGTTGGTTACCTCAAGGAACACGTTACTCAGATTCCATTCCGCGATATCAAACAGTTTCTCGGCAAGATGGACCGGTACTCCGATTTAATGGCGCAGCGATTAGTGGAGAAAAAAAGAAAATTCCACGCGCACCAATTAATCACTCATCCGACATTCACATTTGTGAAAATGTACTTCTTGCGACGTGGTTTCCTTGACGGACTGCAAGGATTCATCTTGTCTGGTCTCTATGCCTATTACACATTTATCAAGTATGTACGGCTGTGGGAGCAGACACGCGACTAGGCGATTGGTGTGCAGCCGAAAATCCGAACGCGACACCAGATCAGACCGGTAATGCCACCAAGGATGAGTAATTGCCAGAGGCCGGGTTCCGGTACGGATGCTACAGAAGTTAACGGATGGCCGTCATCGCTAACAGCAACGGTACCGGAGCCATACACTGTGACGTTAGTGCCATTCACTTCTTGAACCGGGACACCGGGTAATGTTGAGCCATCACCGGCAACTGTTCCGTAGGCCGCCGCGCGGACGGTCCAGTTATCCGACTCAAAACCGCTGGTTCCGGGATTGCTGAGGACAATCTTGTCGAACGTGGCACCGCCGACCGCGTAAAAATTAATAAAAGCAAAGGCTTCGCCGCTGTCTTTTCCATTGTTACTGCCGGGAACTGGATTTCCGTAGTAGGATTTCCCAACTTTTTGATCGAGCCACTTGGTGTCGAATTGGCCGACTAAGTTAGTGCCGCTGTAAAAATAAAGATAATTGTTTGGATCACCGGCGGACCACCACATGCCAAAGTATGAACTGGGTTGGTTCCAATTCAAAGTGGTAGTTTGATTGGCTCCGAGTCCGGAACTCGAAGATTCGACAGCGTACGGCGAGCCATTGGGATACGCGGCATCGGCGGCACCACCGTATTGGTTGGCAGGAATAACGTAAACTTTGTCAATGGTACCGGCGCCGAGAAAGTCAACATTTTTGGAGAGCTTGCCGGTCGGTAAGGAATCGAAATTGAACATCGTGGTGTCAGCCACGGTAGAGACTTGCACGCCTGGTTGCTCGGCGTAGGTCATGATCAGATTTGCTTTGGCATTGGAAATAGCCAGCCCACCGGCGAGTCCGATAACAACTGTGCATCTTATGATTGACGTTCCTCTCATATTGCAGCTCCTTATTTTCATCAACATTTATTCTTTGTCAAGTCCTGTAAATAAGTGGGAGCGTCATGGCCCCCGCTTGAAATATTAGCTCGCCACGCTCCGGTTTTGGTAGCAGCGAACGGCAACAACACCAAGCATTCCTAACCCCAGCATGATGCCGACGCCGGGTTCTGGGACTGATGCGACATTTGGTAAAACATCTGCCGCTGTTGTCCCAATGCGAATATCACTAAAATTCATTGCACCACTACCGCTCGCGAGACGAATCCGGTCAAACGTCATCGGTGATTGAACAAAAGTTCCAACCGCCACCGCATCTTGATTAATCAACTGTGATATTGAAGTCGGATCCAACCACAGAGTCATTGTTCCCGTGCCGTCTGCAGCAATCGAATAGCGCTCGATCAGTAACGACTTAACATTGGCCGCATCCTTGGAATTTACTTGTGGACCTGAATTGGACAATCCTGTGGGCTGGAGTCCCCATGTGGTCGGACCTGAATTTGGATCCCCAGCAAATCCACGCTCACCTGTACCTAAAAATACTGACAACCCCGCATAGGTACTTACCGGTGATATCTCTTGCGCTGTGAAGCTGAACCATACTTGAGTGTTGGGCGTTAACGTAACCGGCGTAGCTAGCAAACGAAATGCGGCCGAGGTTCCAGAAACCATGGCCTGTTGATTATTGACAGATGCCGAACCATACGAAGTATACCAAGCTCCATTCCAACCGATTCCACCATTATCACTCGCCAGTGATCCCGCTGCGTATTCAAAATTCTCATCGGCGATTAGGGCCGCCTCCATCCGGTTACTCAGCATCAACCCAAAAATAATCATCAATCCCGAAAAGCCGCCGGCTTTCAAAGCGGTGGTTGATGTAAATTTTCGTCTCATGATTTGCTGTTCCTCCATTTCTTCATGCCAACGATTCCAACCAAACCTAGTCCTAACATCATGCTGATGCCGGGTTCTGGAACAGCAGCAACACTGCCGAGCGGGCCAGCCTCGGTGAAGTTTTGGTTTAATGGGAAGCTTCCGCTAGCATTTCCGGCTAGCAGTGTGGTGTAGTTCACGATTGGCAATTGCCCACTTCCGCCAAGAGGATTTGCTCCCATCGTCGCTGTGATAGTCGGACCAAAATCCAGCAAGTCAGCAAGTGCGTTGCCGCCGTTGATTGCCGGGATGCTCGAACCGTACATGTGGGTTCCTTGATTGCCCAACACGAGCGAAGGTTGGTTAGTGACGACGCCAATGAAGTTCGCCGCACCGGTGGTGGTATTTACGGTATAAAGTTCCGTGTTATTGCCGGAGCCGGTATTGGCAACATAGAGGGTGTCGCCATTGAAGCGCATATTCTGACCGGTACCGTTCAGATAAGTGTCGGTACCATTGGCGTTAAAATTACCGAGGTACGTCGCCGCGCCGGTGCCGGGCGTGCTGAAGTTGAACTTGTACAGACTGGCTTGAGTGCCAATGTAGAGGTCACCACTACTGTTGAAAGCAAGGGTTTCCATGCTGCCATTCATGCCGGTGGTGTTGACGGGCGTAACAGCACCCACGTTACCGGAGAGGTTGATGGTGAACAGATTTGCACCGGACAAACCATAAAGCGTACCGGTAAGAGGATCTTGAGCAACATCATTAATGATTCCGCCCCAGTTGACAGTGCCGAGCGGAGTCACATTGCCGGTGGCGAGGTTCACAGTTTCCAAGGTCGGATTGCCACCCGGAAACGATGTCGCATAAACATCAATCAAGTTGGCACGTCCAACATTCGTGAAACCAATCACGACTGCCAGACTGATTGCTAGGCTAAGTTTTGTTTTCATTGTTTGTTCCTTTATCGAATTACGAATTTGGGTTGACGACAGACAACATCTTGGTGTCAACGGTTCCGACGCGGGAACAAAATCAGACGTGGAAAACAGTCAAACGTGGAGGGAATTCAAACTTGAACGATCAATCAAACTTGGAACAGCATGTCCGAATCGCCTAGAACTCGAACTGATTCGAAGCTATCACATACTAAAGAAATGTCAAGCACAGCGATTTATCGTCCTCACTTTATACTTCTAACAATCTAATATACAAATACATCTGATTCAGAAAATATATCACTTTCAAAGTAGCCTCATTGAGGTTATCGGTGTAGAATACTAAACAGTAAATCGCATTTTCGGCAAAGACAAAGGTAATATAAGTGTTAATTATTCTATAAATCTGTTAATTTAAGGGAACGAATGGCAGAACAAACACAAGCACGATTTGGAACGGAGCAGCAACTGCGTGTGTTATTAGGTGTAATCGCGCTGGTAATCGTGCCGCCAATTATTGCGTTAGTTGTGTTGGCCACCAAATTCGATGGCTTGACGGATTTAGTCGCGCTCGATCACGCACAAGTGGCCAAGCAATTGGCAACGACCGGAAACTTCTCAACCAGCGTCCTACGGCCATTGTCGCTTGCATTACATCCTGAAGGCGCAACACATCCAGACTTATACAACGCACCGGTACATCCCGCTTTACTTGCGACATTATATTTAGCAACCGGTGCATCGGAACGACCGGCGGCAATTCTCGGTATCAGTTTGTGGTTACTTTCGGTCTGGTTAATTTTTTTGGTGGTGATGAATTGGTGGGGCCGGGCGGATTTGGGAATTGTCGCAGCGGCTTTATATGGGACAAATGTGGCGACATTAAACGCCGCAGTTGGCGGGCTGCCGTATCCGGTAGCAACGATTTGTGTGATGGTGACCGTCTGGGCATTATTCCCAAAAAATACCGGTCCAGAAATTGAAGCCGGCATGTTGTCGTCCCGGCGGTTGAGTCTCGCCGGACTAGCATGTGGCGCGGCGGTGCTGACCGATTATCTTTTACTGCCGGTGGCGTTGGTCGTGGCAATCTATTTATTCAAAACGCAAACTGAACGGTGGTCAGCGGTCCGGCGGTTCGCACTGGCGCTGGCCATCGTGATCGGACCATGGTGGTGTCGCCTCTTGTTGCAACACGGCGGACCATGGTTCGGATTATTTGGCTACAATGCCATGAGCAATACCAGTGATTTTCCAGGCGAATCAATTTGGCGAACCACTGAAATTCCTTCTAGCCCGCTATTTTTTCTACTGCAACATCCGTTTGGGTTAATTCGAAAACTAGTTGCCGGCTTTGCGCAATACCGCTCGGCAGGTGCGAGTATTGTCGATCCGGTCATTGCCTTTATGTTTGTGGTGGCACTGTTCAGCATCGGCAGTCGGAGCATGTGGGGCAAACGCTTGTTTGCGGTTATTATCAGCAGTGTCGCACTCACCGCTGGATTTTCTTTTTTGCTCCGGCCAGAACCACGTTTATTACTGACATGGTTACCATTGATTACCATTATCGGCACCGCGCGCTTAGTTGAATGGGGTCACGAATCTGTTGGCAATTGGTCACTCAAAACCTCGTTCATTCCCTTGCGGCAAAGTTTACCCGACATCACCTTACCCGGCCCGTTGAATCGCGCCTTACTTTATAGCGCCGTTGTGATTATCGGCGCGTTTCCACTCGCGGTGTACTTAATCAGCAATCGCGGTAGTAACACCGGTGATGCACCGGGAAGTATTTACCGAGCGCTCGGCGACCGATTGCGAACGAATGCAGTGGTGCTAACCGACCGGCCATTTGAAGTCGCATGGTATGCCCAACGCCGGGCGGTCTGGTTGTGCCGGCACGAAAACGATCTGCAGCTCATCGAAAAATCGACTGGGCCGATTACGGCAACCTTTGTGACTCCGTGGGTGCGAGAGATACCGACAACAGAATGGGGCGATTGGTGGTCACGCATTATGTTACCGCGCGGCGTGTACCGAGGCATGTGGCCGTCGGAAGCGTTTGGCTCGCAGTTCACCTTCCGGCAACGCCTCGACAGCGGCGAAGGGGCCGGCGCAGTCAGTGAATTAGATTTATTGATGCGCGAAGTCGCCAACAGCCCGGATTCGTCAGAAGCGCATACTCAACTCGGCGTCGCCTACCTCGTCCGCGAACAACTACCGGAAGCCGTGCGTGAATTTGAAGAAGCGATTCGTTTGGACAACAACAATACTCAAGCGCTCCTCGGTCTCTGGCAGGCCAACGCGCGAAAAACTGAAACACCGGAAGCCCTCAACATCTCGCAACTCGCTCTGCAAACTTCGCCCCAAGACGCCGCGTCCGTCGCCGTGCTCGACCGGGCCGTCCGGTACTTCAGCACATTACTTAAACAAACACCGGACAATCCTTGGCTCCTGCTAAACGTGGCAATGTGCCAAGCCCGTCTGAAAAAATGGGACGAAGTTGAAACCGCCTATCACGCTCTCAGCCGGCTCGCGCCCAAAACTTTCCCACCGGAGCTTTTGATGGTGAACCTCTATCTTCAGCAAGGTTTGATTCACGAAGCCGCTGTCGCCTGTGAGCGGTTGATTAAAAACCAACTCGCGTTACCGACGGCCTACCAATTGCTCGGTTCCATCCGGCAAGCCGAAGGTAAATTACCGGAGGCACTCGTTGCCTTCAAAAAAGCCATCGAGCTGCGACCGCAAGCCAGCGCGCCCTACCAACAAGCATCGCGCGTCTGTTTTCTCCTCAACCAGCCGGTGGAGGCCGCGCAATTCCTCCAAGACGCGCTCCGAGTTGTGCCGCGTTCCAGCGGCGTGCGTTTTGACCTCGCCAAAATTCGCTTGACCGAAGGCAAGCCAGAGAAAGCTATCTACATCTACGAAGATTTACTCCGCGATTATCCAGATCATCCGGTGGCGCTGAATAACCTTGCCGAATTGCTCGCCCGGAGCGGCAAACTCACACGCGCTTTCGAACTCGCCGCCCGCGCCGTCAAAGTTTATCCGAACAACCCAGCCATTCAAGACACCTACGGATGGATTTGCTTTCAATCCGAAAAACGTCCGGAGGCCATCCGCCATCTGCACGAAGCCGTTCGGCTCGCGCCCTCCATGGGCATCGCCCACTATCATCTCGGCAAAGTTTTGCTCGCCGATTCCCAACAACAAGACGGACTCGACGCCCTGCAAGCTGCCCTCGCCCAAGGCTTACCCAAAGAAGAAGCCACTGACGCCGAGCAAATCATTAACGCCACGCTCGCGCCGTAATCAATTTTATGATGCCCAACCTGAAAGAGACAAAAGAATTTCTGGACAACAAATTCGCCGGATTCAAACCGGAGGTCGCAGTGATTGTCGGCTCCGGCCTCGGTGGTATCGCCGGTGCTCTCGCGAAACCGGTCACGATTCCGTACGCCGAAATTCCGAATTTTCCGAAATCAACAGTAGCCGGACACGCTGGCGAAATGGTTTTTGGTGAATTAGCCGGCAAGCGCGTGCTGGTGTTAAGCGGCCGGTTTCACCTCTATGAAGGCCGGTCGCTGGAAGAAGTCGTTTTCCCGGTGCACGTCGTGGACGCGCTCGGTGTGAAGGTGTTGCTGGTCACCAACGCCGCCGGTGGCATCAACCCGGTGTTCAATCCCGGTGATTTGATGTTGATCGAAGACCACATTAACCATCTCGGAGTCAATCCGTTGATTGAGTTTCGCGAAAACGGCGAAGTGAAATTTTTGGACATGACGCAAGCATACTCTAGCCGGTTGCGCGAAAAATTGGACGCCGCTGCGGAAAAAGCGCAACTCACTTTGCGGCGCGGCGTGTATCTCGCCACCACCGGACCGAGCTACGAAACACCGGCGGAAGTGAAAACCTTTGCCTGGTGGGGCGCAGACGCTGTCGGCATGAGCACCGTGCCGGAGGTAATCCTCGCCCGGTATCACAACATCGAAGTCGCCGGTATCTCCTGCATCACCAATCTCGCCGCCGGTATCTCGTCGAAAAAACTTTCGCACGACGAAGTCCTCGAAGTCGGCAAAGCTAGCCAAGCGAAACTGGCTAAATTGCTCGGTGAATTTTTGAGTTTGTTGTAACTGCCGGAACGCTACGGTCCGTAAGTCAACAGCGTCACCCATTCTCGACCGGCGGTGCTGAGATGCCAACCGGCGCGACTGCGTTCCAGAAAATGATGACAAGCTTGCGTCATCTCCGCTTCATCCACGCGATTCAAGACCGGCAACCGCCGCAATTGTTCCGGTGAAACTTCCGCCGCAGTTCGCGCCCAAACTGTCACCGGTACGCCAAACGGCGTGACAGCAATTTCATAGGCGACCGGAATCGCGTTGGCCTGTGCCGGTAGACAGGTTTGCTCCGGATGCAGTTGCAACCACGGAAATTGCCGGGCGCTGACGAGCACCGTGAAGCCGACATGTTGCCGAGCGACGTAGTCGGCGAAATTCAGTTTGCGATTGTTGGCGAATTCTCGGAAGAATGCCGCTGGATCAAGGCCAAATAAATTTTTCCCGTTAAAATTTCCGAATGGCGGCGCTTGCGGATCGTGTTTCGGATACCAGACGTAAAAATTTGGATTGAGCAGCAAATCGATTTCAAAATGCAAATGCGCCCGGTCAGTGGTGATCCGTTCGCGAGTATTGCTAGTGTGACCGAGCGTGCCGATGACTTGTGATTTGCGGACCGATTGACCGGCGGCTAAACCATCCGCAATGGCGCTCAGGTGAGCGTAAAGCGTGTGGACTGGCACGCCATCCCACCGGTGCTCCAGCACGATATATCGGCCATAATTTGAGAGACCGGGCTTGGCGTTGACAAAAGCGACTGTGCCATCGGCCACCGCATGAATCGGATCGAGCGGTTCGCCGCGCCGGTCGCGTTGGAGACATTTTATGTCGATACCTTTGTGCAACCGGTGGCCGCTATTACGAACACAACCGAACATTCCAGACTCGATGGAACCTTCGACGGTGGGCTGGAAGAAACCGGCGTTATCGCCGCGCAGCAAGGCATCATTACCGGTCGGTAAACAAATATCCACCGGCCACGCCGCCACCGGTAACAACCAGAGAAGAGCGAACCAAACCGATTTCATTCTGGCTTTGGTTTTTCGTCCGTCGACTTTTTCGCATCGGGGTTGTTCAGTGAATCCACCAACGCCTTGGTTTGCTGATCGGTCAAATCGCCGAGGAGCAATAACTGTCCGGTCGCGTTGGGGCGATCCACCAACAACGTCGCGACCGGTTTGTCATTCACCATCACCACGAGTGATTGCCCGCGCAGCCGAGTTGTCATCTCAGAGAGCAGATTGGCACCGTGCGCATCAAACTTTAACAACACCGCATCGCCACCGGTGGTTGGAGTCAACTTCGCCGCCAACACATCGCGCTCCGTCAACGTCGGCTGCGGATTGATGGCCAATTGTTGTCCGGTAATCGGAATCGTTACCTGCCGCGCATAATCCGCCGGCAAGCTACCGGTTGCTTGCTCATAAAAACGCAACGTTTGAACTTTCGGCTGGCTAGCGCACCCGACGATCCACGCGAGACAAAAGATTAAAAAACTAGATTTCATACGTCGATATTTCTAAGCCAGCTTACCGGTAAACGCAAGAAACGAAATTTGTAGAGTAAAAACCCATAAGGCGCGTCAGTGAAATCTGATACGAAGAAAAACTCAATATCTGCAAAAAACCTTTTAATTTTATTTTGCCGGTCAGGAAGCCGAATTTGATATCCTTAGTTTTCTATGCAAACCAACCAGACGGCAACCAGTCGCGCATAGCCGTGAGTAAATCTTCTAGCAATGGCGCGATGTCGTAACAGTCACGAACGTGCGGATCTAAAAAGAGCGCCTGCCGTGCGGCATCACGGTCACAATTCAACGCCGCTTGAATTGATAGATGATGAATCGTGCTCCAATCATTGACTAAGGCATGCGCCACCGGCGGCAGCGTAATACTAGGACCGGTAATCGTCTTGCCATCCAATGTCACGAGTGCTTCCACGCAGGCATCTTCCGGTAAACCGCGAATCAATCGACCGCGATTGAGAACGTTCAACACGCGAGTATACGGCGTGCCAGTAAAGTAGGCATATAAAATCTCATGCGCATGCTCCGTCGTTTGTAAATCCAAATCACCGGCGGGCTCGTCATAGGTCCATCGCCGAATGATTTCCGGACATGCTCGCCGAGTGAATTTAGCACGTCCCGGAATTACACGACGTAGATGGCTCTTTAAATGCGCCTGCTCAATTCTCCGGTCGGTATAGAAAAAACGGTAGAACTCAGCCAGATGGTCGGCACCACAACTCGGCCAGACGCCCAAAATTTTATAGAGGTCTTGTTGTAAGGTTGTGTCTTCTTCGGTCACCTCCACCAGTCGATCTTCCAACTTCGCACCACTGCGTTGAACTTCGCTCAGAATATCACGCGTTCGATCCACGCCGTTTACGCGAAGACCGGAGATAAAGCTTTGATGATTAACGCCACCGACATCTAGCGCAATCTCTGACGGCGATACGTTGAAAACTCGACCAAAGAAATTGTAAAGTTCATCCGCTGAATGGCACAAACCAAAACACGGAATATGCGTCGCGCGCGCCATTGCACCGGTCAGCGCCGACATCGGATTCGTAAAGTTTAGCAAAATGGCATTCGGACAGAATCGCTCCATGTCGCGAACAAGCCCGACAACCACTGGAATCGTGCGTAGGTTGCGCGCCAATGCTGTCGGCCCCATTGTGTCGCCGACGCCGACTGGAATTCGATAGTTGGCGCAAACTTCAAAGCTCCGTTGGTCACTTTCCTGCCCACCAACGGTAATCGCCAAGAGGACGGCGTCCGCATCCTTCAAAGCTTCTGCACGATTCAGAGTTCGGGAGACAGTGACATTGGACTGTCGTTGTCGTGCGATTTTCTCCAACAAATCGGCCACGATGTTCATCGGCACTTCATCAATGTCGTGCACCACAAGATGAACATTGTTGAATCCGCCAACAATCAACATATCGCGCAGAACTTTGTGAACAAATAGATAGGAAGCCCCGACGAAAACAATCCGCTTATGACCGACATCAGTTATTTTTTTTGAAGTAATATTCATTTGGCAATCTTCCTTCCGGATTATAAAATCCGATTCTCTTGTTATTTTAAACTCAAGCTGGAAGCGGCACTTCCCAGAGGCTACCCGCACCGGAATCTGTTTCCGCTAAGAACAGCCGCCCTTCCACATAGGCTGCGCCATGGAAGTAGACTTTATCATATCGGTTCGTAATCGGCCCAAAGTGTTCCATGCGATTCAGGTGGCAATCATAGCGCCCAACTCCCATCACCGGGAAACCGGCAGAGAAAACAATACGCCCCTGCTCGTCTTCGATCATGCTCGTAACTCGGCCACCTTCTCCCACAAGACCCAAATCACGCAGACTTAGCTTACGGGGATCAAACTCATAAAGATGCCCATTGCCTGCCATTCCCACAAAAACTCGTCCACTCGAATGCACGAGCCATTGATCGACACCGCGATTCCCTTGCACGCGAGGACCCGGATCGTCCAGCAATACATTCGGCAAGCGCTCCACAAAACCTTTCGCAGGATCATACCGCAACACTCGCAATTTATCGCCACGGTCCATGTCAATCCAGGCACCATAAACAACCCCATCCTGCGCAACCACGAGGTTATGGAAGGCGAACATCGAAATCCGCCCATGATCTTCCACTGTGCCGCGAGCTAGATCCGCCACAAAGAAATGTGCGTCACCCAACGTGTGACCGTAAGCCCGTCGCCGCGCGGAATCAACCGTCATCGATTGCACATATGTCGTAAACGGAACCCGCCCCACCATTTCCACGCCGCCGGTTTCGGGGTCGAACAAAACAATCTTCCCTCCCTTCATACAGCGGAGGTCAAACGTAGCTAGGCTGCGCAATCCAACTCGCCCCATCTGTACGGGCGGGAATCCGCTAATCTTCCTTCGTTCCTGCAAATGTGAGAGATCTTCAGAGATGTCGGAGGCTCCAAATTCGAAAGGAATACCGTCCCAAGTGTAAAGAATTCCCTCACCGATTACCAATCGCCCATCATCCAGCATTCCTAAAGCATTATGGATTTTACTGAGAACAACCTGCGGGCGTTCCTGTTCTACCCACGGGAAAATATCCACCGGTGTCTCAAATTTGCGTGTTGCCAAATCAAATGGCACTAAGCAATAGCGACCGGCCGTGAGGCCACACCAAATCTTCCCTTTGCGATGAACTACACTGGTAATCGCAATCGCCTGCGAATCTGAACCGTGAATATGCTCAATTCCCTTAAGTGCCATTTCTTCTATCCTCTCTATTCCATAAATTTCATGCGACCATAAAGTCGCAAAGTTTCACTATCGTACTGCGGTGCGAATGTGTAAGCCGTGCCACGCCGGATGAATGGATTTGAGGTCACATTCAGGCCCCAAGTTTGTCCAGCCTTCGGCGTCTTACCGAACAATTGAAATGGCAACCAAACGGTCACCTCCCACCAATCCTTACCGGTCTTAAACTCCCGCCGCACATTTTTCAAATTAGCTCCATTTCCAATTGTCACCGCTGAACCGCGTGGATAGACTGTCACTCGGCTAGCCTGCTTGCCCTTCCCTTCGGCATCAATGTGAATTTGCGTTACGAAGCTATCGCTACCGCTACCGGCAAACTCATCCCAGTGTTTTAACCGTTCTTCAAGATTCACATGATCTTCGCGTATCGAAACCACCAGCGCGTTAGTTGTCCGCGAGACGCGGAATGATAATCCGGCCGATTTCAACCAATCCACCGGTCGAAAGAATCCAAGGAAATCATCACTAAAATGTTCACCATCTCGGAAACAATGGTCATGCATCAACGACTGCGTCGTTCCCGGCACGAATCCGCAAGTCAACCGCGGGGCTGTCATATGCCGCTGTTCATGCTCCAAAAAGTTAACCCACGCCTGCACACGTTCCGCCCAAACTTTTTTACCGGGCGCAGTCAACTTCGCTAAAGATTTATGCGCCGCCTTCAACGCAAGTGCTAACTGCCGTCGCGCCGGCGCCAGCGTTACCGGCGTGCGGAGGCGCCGGGGACGAATTTCACGTCGGATTTCATTATAAAGCCGGTGCGATTCGATGTAATCGCCAAATGCAGCGAACGGGATTCCGGGTTGCTGTAGAAAATCCGCCAGTTCACGAACCGGCGCAACTTCGCGTTGTTCGGGATTCAAACTAATCATTACCACGCGAATAAATAATTTACGTGCAACCTCGTTGCACTGCAAAAGCGGTGCCAGCTCCTGCAAATGCGCCAGTCCACCGGCGGCGAGCTTCCGGAGGCGTTGCGGCGTCCGGGAAAAATACATCGCAAAAAGATTCCGCCCGGCCAGAATTTCATGCCGGAAATAATCTGCCGCCATGGCGTTGTAATCGAGGTATCGACGAAAGATTGCGGCGTGTTTGCGGCCAACTAATTTTTCGTACTTCTTGGCAGCGCTATCGGCCAATCGCGCATACCGGTCAAGCGCTCCGGCAATCCGCCGGGGCGACCAGTTTGCCGCCGGACGTTCGGGATTCTCTTCGTCAATAATGTATTGAAATTCGTTCTCCGGACAAACGTCCGCCGGTAGCCGCTTATTAATCCACGGCATATTCGCAAATGGCTGCCACGGTAAGCGGGAGGATTGTCCATTCAATCCATTCGCCGGCCAGAGGTAAAATGGCTCCTGAATATGCGAATACCAACCGGGATTGACCACTCCATCCGGTGCTGAACCGTAGCAGAACTGACGGAACGCCAGCAACACGAGTTGGCTCGACGCTTCAATCGCCGTCAATAGTTCTTTCCCGGCAGCTAGCGGCACATCGTTACGTTTTGCTAGTGCGGCAGCGCGTGCCGGTTGTGGCCGTGATCGACCCGCAAAAAAATCCGCCGCCGCCAGCAAGTGTAGATAATTTAACCGCGCCAAGGCGCATTCCACCTCGTCAAACACGCCCGGTACAGTCACAAGTATCGCGGCGAATTCAGTAATGGAATGAAAACTGATTCCGTCGACTCCCTTGCGCGTCGCATCGGCTAGCAATTCCTGCACGAAGTCATAATCAGCCCAAAGCTGCTGACACAGATTTGTGCCGCAGTTATGACACGGCCCAACCTCATAGATAAATGGCACGTGCGGCAACAACCGTTTCCAGTCGCGCACCCGACTATCCACCACCGGTAGATAGTAGGTATCGTTCGTGTCGGATCCTTTGTGGCAGAGAATGGATTGCCCCCGGTAGGATTTGACAACCCGGCAAAATTCCTCCGGTTGGTTGATTCCCCAAACGCGCCATACCGCCACCGGTTTGCGTTTCATGCGATTCCACTCACACACCACCGTATTCTCAATGTGGCGAAAGTCCTGCGAACTCTCGAAATTAAAATACAATCCATCCAAGTCAGGCAATTGCGCGAAAGTCTCGCGATAAACCCAGCGCATATAGCGGTCAATTTCCGGGTGTGCGAGATTGGCAGTCCGGTCGCCGGCGGTGGCTCCGAGCTTGAGATGTGCACTAAATGTTTTTGGAATATGCGAAACATAATGCTGCATAAAAGTTCGCAATCCGTAACGGTGGGCAATCGCTAACCCTCGTTTCAGAACTTCGCGCGTAGCTCGACAGTCGGCCGCTTTCCGAGAAGCTGCTTCCGGAAAATTAGTATAATCGAGAATAAATTCGAATGGATGATACGTACTAGGATAAAGCACCAGCCCATTAAAACCGTGATCCACCACATGCTGGCACAATGTCTCCCACACCGCATCGGTATATTTGCCCACGTATCGCGGTGACGCGGGATCAAGCTTCATCTCGTGTTTATAATTCCGGACACTGAATTTCATTTTTTCCTTTGAGTCGCTGGATTTCAAAACTGACTTCGTAACGCCCACAAACCGAGTGCCGGATTGCTGATGTAGAAAACGTCACCGTTGAAGCCGTCTTTGAGACCAGCAACGGGATAATCCTTGAGATTACCGACTTCAAAACCCACGGAGCGAATCGCGTCCGCGGTCAGACCGGATCCGGGACAATACTTAATCCGGAACCGCCCCTCGCTCGAACCATGAATGAGATGCGCCGCCGCGCTGAGATTATTCGCTAGCTCCGGATTCGCCCTCACCGCCGCCAACGTCGGCGGCGTGCCCCGGTAACCATACTTGCGAATGAGCCGGTCAATCTCATGGTCTTCGCCAAACTCTGTGAGTCCCGGTGCAAGAATAATTAACTCACCACCGTCGGCCATCGCCATGCGGGTCCGGTAAATCGCTTTGTTGCCAAGCCAAGTACTCTTGAACTCGTGCGGGTCGAGATACACCAACACTTTCTTCAATGGCGCGTCGAGTAAATCAAGATTCACCTGCTGCGAAAGTTTCGCACCGGTCGTGAAAGTCGCATCGTCATCGCCAATATACAACCCGCGCATCGCCATACCGGTGTTCGTCTTTTGCATCACAGTCAGCACATAAACAATCGGCAGGTCACGCAAGAAAGTTTGAATCCCGTAGTTAAACAACTTTCGCACCGGTGTCTCTATCCGCCCCATCATCCGCTCCATGCCGAATGCCGCACCGAGAAAATGCGATTTGTTAATTGAATCCGGTCCACCGGCACCGGTCATGATATTCTTGGTGTAATTCGCAATTCCAACAACTTCATGTGGCACAAGCTGGCCAACGGAAAGAATCAAATCATAGCCGGCAAAAAGCTGATTACTCACCTCGACGCGCACATCGTAATCTACACGGCCTTCTGACCATTCCTTAATCAACTTACCGGGAACCGTGCCGACATGCCGGATGTTGTTCCGCCAATCGTGAACAAGAAACCGGTCGAGCGGAATCGTATCGCCAAACATCATCCGCAACTGCGCCGGCGTCATCGGCGAATGCGTGCCAAGAGTCGGCAAAACGTCAACTTGCGTCGTCGGCGCCAGCATCTCGTATAAAATCGCCGTCAACGGACCGGCATCGGAATTCAACCGCGTATGGTCCGGCGGCAAAATTAAAACTTTCCGCAACGGACGATCGATTGCTTTCAGTAATTGCGCTAACGCCGCGCGCTTATCACCGGTGGAGATGGTATCGTTAACGCTGCCGCGTTGAAAATATGTTGCCACGTTATTTTAGACTACCGTTGAACGCGAGCGTTGCCTTTCCAAATACTCCAAATCTGATCTTCGTCCGCCGGCAGCGCATAATCAGTCAACATCGTCGTTGCCAACGCGCCGCTCGCCCAGCCAAATTGAATCCACTTCTCCGGTTCCCAGCCTTTGAGAATCGCGTAGAGCATGCCACCGACAAAACCATCGCCGCCGCCAATCCGGTCGAGCACCGTGATGTCGCGCGGTTCCACGACAAACCACTCATCGCCTGCCGCCATAATCGCCCCCCAGAGATGATGATTCGTGTCCACAACTTCGCGAAGCGTCGTCGCATACGTCGAAGCATTCGGATACGCCTTCTTCACACGCTGAATCATTTCCTTGAAACCATCAATTTCCGACTTCAATCCCTTCCCGCCGGCCTCCGGACCTTTCACGCCGAGACACAATTGGAAATCTTCCTCGTTCCCGACCAACACATCCGCCACGCTCGCAATTTCCGCAAAGATGGCCGAAAGCTCCTTCTCGCGGCCTTTCCAGAACGTCGCCCGGTAATTCAGGTCGAACGAAATCTTCGTGCCGTGCTTCTTGGCGGCACGGGCGAGTTCGAGGCAGAACTGGCCGGTTTCCGGCGACAACGCGCCGACCAAGCCGGACAAGTGGACGATCTGGACGCCTTCCTTGCCGAAGATGCGGTCGAGATCGAAATCCTTCACGTTGAGTGTGCGGCCAACTTCACCGGCACGGTCGTTCCAGACACGCGGGCCGCGCGAACCGTAACCGCTGTCGGCGATGTTGAACTGATGCCGGTAACCCCACGGGCCGCCCTGCGGCACTTCCGGCCCCTCGAAGTCCATGCCGCGGCTGCGCAGGTTATCTTTGATGATCTGGGCGATCGGGCTGCCCTTGACGAACGTCGTCAGGATCTTGACGGGCAGGCCGAGGAACGATGACACACTGGCGACGTTCGACTCGGCGCTGGTCGCCTGCATGATGAACGTCCCGCCAACATTCACCGGCTGACCGACGGGCGGTGTGATCCGAATGCCCATGCTCGTCGGCACGACAAGCGCGTATTTGCAGTTCTTCTTCAGTTCAATCTTCATGAGGCGTTCCTTTAACTTTGTGTTGAGATCAAGTGCTTGTGGGTGAAATATCAAGCGTGGCCTTTGTTACCCGCCGGTATATCTTCAATTAGTCGTATTGTGTGCCAGACGGGCGTACATCGCACCAAGTGCTTGTCTCCCGTCGCCTCTTTTGGTCCAAGCAATGTCGCTGCAAGAACTGGCTCATCTCCCATGATCCAGACACCACATCCGCTACACCCTGAAATGTCGCGCGAGCCGCCTGTTGGTGTCACGCACTTGATTCGTTCAAGAGTTGGTGTTCCCTGACGCAGGTCATTTTTTTCGGTAATGTCGCAGATAATCTCATCGTCTGTGACGGAAACGATAGGCCCAAGGGCGGTGTATGTCACAACTTCTGCATACGATAGCCCATCTGGGTAGTTAAACCCAACTGTCATGTTTCCCCACACACCATAGACCAGAGATGCGAGACCGCTGTGCTTGAGGAGCAAATCCTTGGTCACAACCCGGCTCTTCTCCAACGGGTATCGCGACTTAGAGTGAGCAGTCATCGGAAGGCACGATGACTCAAGGATAGCAAGGTCGCGGCTTACGCAGCGCACAAGCACCTCGATATTTCTAACAGAGCCGTGTTCTCCCTCAGGAATCATCGGTTTCGGCAGATGCTTCGGATTGGTGAAGTAAAGGCAGTCCTCTTTGGCAACATGGCTGCACGTGACAGAAAACTCTCTTGAGCCATAGGACAGATGAACGGTCGAGCCAAAGCCCTTGCATTGTGAGCGGCCATTCTCAGGTTGAGTCAGCGCAATGATGATATCTGTATGTTGCGCGGCGCAAGCTGCCAATTTCGCGGTGAGTGACTTAGCTTCATCAGTATTCATACTGTGTGTCTTGCCCTATTTCTCCAACAGGACTGCCAACCAACCCTTTGCCTTCCCCTCCTCAGAATGAGACACATCTCCTCCAGAACCAACAGATGAACCGACCGGAACCATTTGGATCACCTTCCAACCATCTTGGAATTCCGTGCGAAGGTGTTCTTGCACTCCGGTATCAGCACGTTTTGTGTCGTCGAAGTAGATTGTAATCAACTTTTGCATTTTAGCTCTCCTCTGTTATACCGTGTACGTCCGGGCAGTGGTTGTGCCGCCGCGGCCGGTCCAGTTGGTGTGGAAAAATTCGCCGCGCGGTTTGTCCACGCGTTCGTAGGTGTGCGCGCCGAAGTAGTCGCGTTGCGCTTGGAGCAGGTTGGCCGGTAGGCGGTCGCTCCGGTAACCATCGAAGTACGCCAACGCGCTGCTGAGGCCCGGTACCGGGATGCCGAGCTTGGTGGCTTGCATGATGACACGCCGCCATGCGGCTTGGCGCTTGGACACGGCCCTGTTGAAGAACTTGTCGAGGAGCAGGTTGACGAGGTCGGGGTTGCGCTTGAAGGCTTTTTTGATGTCGCCGAGGAACGCACTGCGGATGATGCAGCCACCCCGCCACATGAGGGCGATGCCGCCGTTGTTGAGATTCCACTTGTAGGTCTTCGCCGCGGCGCGCATGAGCTGGTAGCCTTGCGCGTAGCTGACGATCTTCGAGGCGAACAACGCTTGCCGGAGGTCATTCACAAATTTCGCCTTGTCGCCTTTGAACGGCTTCGCCTTCGACGTCAGTTCTTTACTAGCTTCAACCCGCTCGTCTTTCATCGCCGAGAGGCAACGCGCAAACACCGCCTCGCCGATAAGTGTCAACGGCATCCCATCGTCGAGCGCCGCAACCACCGTCCACTTACCGGTACCCTTCTGGCCGGCTTTATCGAGAATCAAATCCACAACTTCTCTGCCGTCATCATCCTTGTAACCCAGAATGTCACGAGTGATTTCGATGAGATAACTGTCGAGTTCACCTTGATTCCATTCGGTGAAAATCTTGTGCATCTCAGGATTCGTCAATCCGAGACCGCGCTTCATCAAGTCGTACACCTCGCAAATCAACTGCATATCGCCGTACTCAATTCCGTTGTGCACCATCTTCACAAAGTGACCGGCACCATTTTCGCCAACCCAATCGCAACACGGATCGCCGTCTGTCGTTTGTGCGCAAATTTTTTGAAAAATCGGTTTGACGTGTGGCCAAGCGGCTGGACTTCCGCCGGGCATGATGGACGGACCTTTCAGCGCACCTTCTTCACCACCGCTGACACCGGTGCCGATGTAAAGCAAACCTTTGCTCTCGACATAACCGGTGCGCCGAATCGTGTCGGTGAACAAGCTGTTGCCGCCATCAATCAAAATATCGCCGGGTTCGCAGACCGGAATCAACTGATCAATCAACTCGTCCACCGCCTTACCGGCTTTGACGAGCATCACAATTTTGCGCGGCTTCTCCAGTTTATCCGCCAACTCCTTCACGCTCCGGCAGCCGATGATGTTCTTGCCTTTGGCGCGCCCGGCGACAAACTCATCCACCTTCGCCGTCGTGCGATTGAACGCCGCCACTGTAAAGCCTTTGCTCTCCATGTTGAGCACAAGATTCTCACCCATTACCGCGAGTCCGATTAATCCGATATCTGCCTTCGATTTCATTTCATTTCCTTTTTAAATTAGATTTCCCTGCCAAAGTTTCTATGGAATCCCCATCCAAAACGCAATGCTGAATTCCCACTCACCACGCTAGCCGTAAATGTTCCTGCACCATTGACCGGAGCGCCTTATCTCGTTCCGTCGCCGCCGCCAGCGCCTGCTCAAACGCCACCACCGCCTCACCCGCTTTGCCTTGTTTCAACAGCACGCATCCCAATGTGTCGAGGTAATACGCCCGGCGCCCCGGCTGCAATTTCAGTGCTTGCCGACACAACTCCGCCGCTTCGTCGAGATTCGCCCCGGTCTCCGAGTAAGCCCACGCCAAATTGTTCCGCGCATCGGCATTCGTCGTCTCAACCTGAATCGCCCTCCGGAACGCCACAATTGCTTCCGTAAAAAGCTTTTGTTTCGCCAACGCATTTCCAAGATTCATCTGAAAATAAGAATTCGCCGGCACCAACTCTGTCGCACGCCGGTAATTCCCCGCTGCCGCCGGTACGTTACCGGTGTGTTCTAGAAAAACGCCAAGGTCATTGCACTCATCACCGGTCAACTTCCAAGTCGCCTTGTCGGGCGGACACATCAACAATGTCCACCGGTCTGCCCGGTCCCAAACGCGCCAGAATTGCTCCTGCGACATGACCAATCCGGCACGTTGGTCGGAGTGAACCAGCACCGTCCCGGCAAACTCGTCAAAACCGAGCACCACAAAAAAATGCAGTTTGCTCCCAAATTTCCCCAACACAATCACCGGCACACCGGCGGCAAGTTTTTGCCGGATGTCAGTCGTCGTTCCCCGGTACTGCCGAGTCCAGAGATTGAATTTCTTCGCGTAATTCGCAAGGTCAGCAGTCAACGTTCCGTGAATATCCGGTAGGTAAATTGCGTTCGCGATGTCATCTTGCGAAACTGACTGACCATAAAAACCGGCCAACATTGCCAATGCCGCCGGACCACAATAACCCGGTTTTTGAACGACAAACGGAACATCCAGCGGCTGACCAGCGTGCGCCGGTATGGCTAACAATAGGAGGAGAATCGCACTGCGCATCAGCCGCCGATGCGGAAGACAATATCGCGAATCGCACTCTTGCCGAGGCGCTCACGAATTTTTTGAAGTAAGAGCGATTTGTGGTGTCGCGAAATTTCTTGCAGCCAAACCGGATGATCCACCGCCACGACGAGCAATCCATTTTTGAAACTGACCGGCTGCGCGTGCCGGGAAATATCAGTGCCGACAATCGCCGGCCATTGATAAAAAATTTGCGATTGCAGCAATCGCTGTTCTAGCCCGAGCCGCTTCATGATGCCGGGCACGAGTTGTTGCAATGCCGGCGCCGGCCGCGCCGGTGCTTCAAACTTGGCAAACGGTTGCCAT
Organism: uncultured Verrucomicrobiota bacterium; assembly: GCA_903847335.1. GTDB lineage: Bacteria > Verrucomicrobiota > Verrucomicrobiia > Palsa-1439 > Palsa-1439 > CAINDI01. The sequence continues at coordinate 20,402 of CAINDI010000104.1, forward strand.
TCGCGCAGCACTTGGGCTCGCAACGCCGGCGTCATTGCGCGTCGCCGTCGTTACCAATCGCTTCGACCGGACAGCCTTCCATCGCTTCTTTGCATTTGGTTTGCTCTTCCGGCGCAACCGGTTGCTTGAAGACGAAACTGTAACCGCCATCTTCGTTGCGGGTGAAATTATCCGGCGCAGTTTCGCGGCAGAGATCGCAGTCAATGCACTGGTCGTCCACGTAAAATTTACCGGTAACGTTATCGGAATATTTATTAGGAAATGATGCCATACAGTTCAGTAACATAGCATCCGCCACCGGCGGTGCAATTCAAAATCCGGTCACGCCACTTGAAATCGCAACCGCGCGCCAATCCGCCCGGCGTCACGCAACGGCGTCGCGCCTTGGAGATGTTTGATTCGGCAATTGCGATGCAACGCCAGCGCGACCACTTCATCCACAATGTCGGCGCACGGTTCAGTCGGTTGGTGACAATGCGGACATTCTGCCGGTAACAACGACGGATAATGACAACCAAAACAAGCCTGCCCCGGCTTCTCGAAACCTTCTTCGACCACCAACATCTGCGCCTCGCCGCGGTCGAGCGCCGCCAGCACCGCCGTTAAACCAGTCACCGCACCGTGCCCATCTTTTTCTACCAATTCGGTGGCAATCTGGAGTTCGTGGTCGCGTTCAAAACGTTGCTCAATCGCTCCGGCCTGTTGCGAAACCTCCGGGAGCGTAATCTTCGCCGGATCCGCATGGAAATCGCCCACCACTCGTTTCGCGAGATCCGGATGCAAATGCTTTTGAAATTCGTGCACTGCCTCGCGTTGGCCGGCCAAAATCAACCGGTCAAAATGATCTTTCTTAAACAATTTGAACGTCGCATCCGCGAGATGCTGGTAGTGATGCTCGACGACTTGCGTGAAATGCCGTTCCATGTTTCGCTCATCGCGCCCCCCTTGACCGGCCTCCCGAACCCGACGCGGCAACTCATCCGTCACGTCGCCGCGCTCCACAATCTCGCCGAGATACGTCTCAAAAATCCGTCCATGCGCTCGGTCCACTATCACGATGCAATACCGGTGATACTCAGCCAGAATCGCGTTCAACGGTTGCAAATGCGGCGCATGATCGGCAACGAGAATATTTCGTCCAAGTCGCGGCAAACTGAAAGTCTGCCAGAACTTTTCGCCGACACAGGAGAAAACCGCCATCGCTTTGCACCGGTTCGTCGCCAGTTCCGGTAAGACCCGCGCTTCAATTTCAGCAAAGTCGCAGCGCAACGATTCGCGTTGCTGGTGGGTGCCGGCCTTTTTGTCGAGTTGTTGCTGCGCCGATTGCAGCAAATCTTTAATGCGAATCTTGTGGGCCGCCGCCGGCAAATCACGCCGATCGAGATTCAGATAACAACTGGTAACGAGAAAAGTGCCATTCTGAAATGCCTGTAACTGCTCAATTTGCTGCCGGGTAATCATTTGCAATCCTCCTTGCGGGTTGACGAGAAGCAATCATTCGCTGACCAAATATGCGCTTTACCGGCAAAAATGCAATTCAACGTTTTGTCAACGAAGGGCCGCCGCAATCAACTCAATCGTCCGGTCAGTCGCGCCAACATTGCGCGCGATAACCAACTTCGCGGCACCGGCAACTTTGACGCGGAGTTTTTCGTCATGGAGCAAATCACGGAGTGCGTGGACGAATTCAGACCGGTCCGCAACCTGCACACCGGCACCCGCCGCGACAAACTCGGCGGCAATCGCTTTGAAGTTTTGCATATTCGGCCCGAACACCACCGGATGTCCACTGGCAGCCGCCTCGACAATATTCTGACCACCCTCGCCCACTAAACTTTTGCCGACAAAAATCACGGTGGCCACCTCGTAAAACCATTTCAGCTCACCGGTGGTATTCACCAGCAAACAATCCGGATTCGTCACCGGCTCGCCACTTTTGCGGAGCGCGAGTTTGATATTCTGCCGCTTGGCTAGCTCGACAATCTCCGGTGTTCGCTCCACATGCCGGGGCACGAGCACGAGAAATAAATCCGGCACCTTCTGCCGTAACTCCGTCAACGCTGCAAAAATAATTTCTTCCTCGCCCGGCCAAGTGCTACCGGCGACAAAAATCGGCCGCGTGCCGGTCACACCTAAATCGTTGAGCACTTGCCGGACATTGACCGGTGCCGCACCGGTGCTGGAAAGCGAGGCATCGTATTTCAGATTACCGGTCATTTCTACCTGTGGCGCACCAAACCGCCGGAAGTTCTCGGCGTCTTCTTGGCTCTGCGCGCCGACCAATGTGATTTTATCGAAGATGTGACGGAACAACCATTGTCCGTACCGCTGCCGGCGAGCGGAACGCGGCGACATCCGGGCGTTCACCATGAAAATCGGAACATTACGCCGCGCGCCTTCCCAAATATGATTCGGCCAAACTTCGGATTCCATCAACACGATGCAATCTGGTTGAATCAGATTGTAAGCGTGCCGGACCGACCACGGAAAATCTTGCGGGAAGTAAAGTAATACGACATCCGCCGGTAAGCGTTCACGACCAAAAGCATAACCGGTGGAAGTGGTGGTGGTGACAATGAGTTGATTATTGGGGAAACGTTTCCGGAGCGCCGCGACTAATAGGAGCGCCAGATTCATTTCGCCAACACTAACGGCTTGAATCCAAATTCGCAGCGCAGTTTTACCGTTGAGTTGCCGGTGAAGTTCCGGAGCATACCGGCCAAATCGTTGGAAGAAATTCTCCCGGTATTTCCCGCGTTTCCACATTTTGTAGACGAACGCCGGGCTAAGCAGCGCAAATCCCAGCGAATACAAAATGGTGTAAATCACCTGCAGCATGGAAACAACATATCGGAATCCACCGGTGATGTCAGGGAAGATTTACTTCCACAAGTTTACGACGGCTGGCGTGACCGTGCACAATCGTCACCGCACGCGGTTTGACTTTGAAATGCTCAGCGAGCGCGGCAATAACGGCATCGTTGGCTTTTCCATCTTCAGCTGGTTCGCGAACTTTAACAACCAGTGTGCCATCCGCCGCCGGTGCAATGCCAGTTTTCTTCGCACGAGGAACGACTTTCACCGGAAAGCGCATCGCGACTCAGACGTAGTAGTGGTAGTTAACGTCAGGGAAGATGTTGTCGCGCCACTCGACACTCGCCAGCCACGGTTCGTCAATCTGACCGGCTTTGATCTGGTCGTAAATCCGGTTGAAACGCAGGAGATGATCCTTCGTGCGTTTGACAGCGTACTGGACGGTGGTGGCAGTCTTCATGATGAACGCCCAGTCGCTGGACTGCGCCAGTAATAATTCGCGCGCCGCCTGTTTGAGCGCACGCTCGGTGAGGCTGTCGGGATTCGAATATTGCTGAGCTAACTCAATCATCCGGTCGGCGGCAACGTGCAGGTGTTGATAAATCCAAGCATTGGAGCTTTCGAGCCAGACTTCCCAGTGACCTTTGTGTCCCCAACTTGAGGCCGCCGGTTGCGCGACCTGTTGTGTCGGATGATTGCGCAGATATTCGGTCGGCGTGGTGAGCTTGAAAGTCTGTTGGTCAAACGCCGTTTTGCGCATGAAGAAATTCAGAAATTCTGGACCTTCAAACCACCAGTGACCGTACAGCTCGGCGTCGTACGGCGCGAGAACCAACGGCGCGCGTTGCAAAACGCCGTGAAGATACTCCACCTGTTTGATCCGGTTCTGCATGAAGTTACCGGCGTGACTAGCGGCTTTTTCCATCGCCCAGTTGCGGACGTAATATTCTTTGTACTGACTCTTACCGGTGATGCGGTGGTATTTGATACCGGTGAAAGTGCGAATGCCGTCGGGGTGAATGTGCGGTTTGATGTAATCGAAATCCAAATCAAAACCAATGTCCCGGTAAAAGTCCCGGTAGTCCACGTCGCCGGGATAACCTTCCTCCGCGCTCCAGACTTGTTTCGAAGATTCAACATCGCGTCCGAATGCAGCCACGCCATTCGGCGCAAAAATCGGCGCGTACACTCCGTATCGTGGGCGCGGATGGGAAAACATGACGCCATGCGTATCGGTGATAAACCACCGGATGCCGGCTTCCGCGAGAAAGTTTTCGATACCAGGAGCATACGCGCATTCTGGCAACCAAATCCCTTTCGGGTCACGTCCAAAACATTGCCGGTAATGGTCACGCGCTGTGAGGATTTGGGCGCGGACACATTGCGGATGCTCCATCAACGGCAAAAAACCGTGCGTCGCGCCGCAAGTGATGATTTCGAGTTTTCCGAGTTCTTGAAACTTACGAAATGCGCCGACGAGATTGCGACCATAGCCGTCACAAAATGTGGCACGTGCCTCGTGAAATCGATTGTGGTAAAACCACGCAAGATCGTGAAACGGCTTATCCCATTTCGTGCGTTCGATTTCTTTTTCGGTCAGCGCAATCAGTCGTGTGAGATGCCGGACATAACGCTCTTGCAACAACGGGTCTAGCAACATCGAGCAGAGCGGCGGCGTCATCGACATCGTGAGACGAAAATCTACGTTGTCTCGAACGAGACCTTCCATCACCTTGATGAGCGGAATGTAAGTTTCGGTGATTGCCTCGTAGAGCCAATCTTCTTCGAGAAAATCCTCGTACTCGGGATGGCGCACAAACGGTAAGTGCGCGTGCAAAACGAGCGCGACATATCCCTTCGGTTCCATCATTTAGTTATCGGCGGTTGAAGGTGTGCCGGTTGATTGACTTTGCCAACGTCGTCATGCGTCTCTGTTTTGCGTTCAAACTGCAATTCGACAGAGCGAGTTTCGCCATTCTTACCAGAGGCGGCCACGACCGGTAACCGATACTTGCCGTCCGGAAACGTCCAGTGAAATGAGAACGTCCCGTCCGTGCGTAACGCGATTGACTTGCCATCCACCGTCACTTTTGCATCTGGTTCGGTCGCACCGTAGATAATTAACTCCGCGTTCACGGCAAACCAAAAACCTTTTTGTGGCGCACCGGCCCAACTCGAACCACTTGGGCTGAATCCACTGAACATGCCGGAACTAGTTTCGCCTTGTAATCGCCGGCGCAGCCATTCGGTTAACTCGACCGAACCGACTTGCACCCGCTGCAAAACATCGCCGCTGAGAATGTGTTCGACTTGCGCGGCTTGCTCCTTCGACCACGGACCGAGTTCGACATCGACGCGAAACGGAAATTGGAAGCCAGTCGCCTGCAAACGTTGCAAACCTTCGGCGAGTTGTTCGCCATCGTTGAGATAGTGACGGACAATCGTCAGCAATTCATCGAAATTCACATCCACCGGAATCGTGGCAAACTGCGCCGTCGTATCCACCGAAAGTGCGTCCGGTGGCGTGGTCGCTTCGCGCGACCGGCTGACGACATTGAACGAACCATCGTGCCGCCAAAAACCGAGTTCAGCAGAATAGGATGTCGCCGCTTTGTTGGCCGGCAAATACCAGTTACGAGCGTCATGCGCCAAAGTTAATTCCGCAACCGGCGTAGCGTGATTTTTCTCAAACACGCGCAAGACCATCCGGCCATCGGAAGCCTGCCGGCGGAAACCCGCCATTTGCTCATGGCTAAAATCCCAATAAGCAAACAGCCAATGTGGATCACGCGCTGCGAGGAACAATCGTCCCGTTCCGTATGTCTCCGGTAGCTCACCCAGATTCTCTTCTTTGAAAATTTGTTTGAGCGCCTTCTTCACCGGCGCCACATCAAACTTGTGCGCCGCTTGTCTCGTTGCCGCAGCCACAGCAACCGCGGTGGCTTTTTTGGAAACAACTTTCGTCGGCTTCTTGACGGTGGTTTTTGCTTTTGCGGTCGCCACCTTTTTAGCCGGCTTGCGCATCGCCCGGCGTTTAATCGCAGTGGCAACTTTTTGCACGGCAATCGCGGCTTGCTTCCGGAAGGTTGTGGTTCGCCTCTGTTTGGCACGCCCGATGGTGTCAACGAGTTTGGGTTTGGTCATCGTGGAAATTCCACGCAACCCGAGGCGCTGCGCCATTTTCAAAAGCTCAGCTTTGGTTTTGGCTTTCAAATTCATCGCACTCATAGTGCCGGCAGAGTAGCCCACAATCCGACTGTCCGTCCAGCCTAGTTTTGTCCGACGAGATCGTTCGGCAAATCACCTTGCAATTTTTTCCACAACTCCGCCTGCCGGAGCTGCTGCTGCAATACACTCACCAACCGCTCCAAGCGCTGCCCCACATCGAGCGTTTCCAGTAATAATTGTTTCTGCCGGGAATCATCCAGCAACGTGTGCCCGACCAAATCCGTCAAATGCTCTAAATCTTCCACCGTCAGCAACGACTTCAGCGCCGCTACCGGTAATTCCGAACCAAAGTTGGCACGCACTTTCGTCAATTTTCTCACCGTCGCCACCAACTCCGCTCGGGCGAGCGACGACTCAGCGGCAATACTATCCAACGGTTGAATGCGCGCCACCCGGTACGGCTTCAGCTGCGTGAATTCCAAAATCCGGACACGCGCTAATCCTTCGACGACTAAATTGGAAGTGCCATCCGCCTGCCGGATGCTCGTCCGAATCACACCAATCCCGGCCACTGAATGCGGCATTGCCGTGGCCGCGCCTTCCCGGCGTAATGCGACCGCCAATAACCGCGAATCCACCAGCGATTCCGCGAGCATTTGCCGGTATTGCTCCTCAAAAATGTGCAGCGGCAAAAACGCGCGCGGAAACAAAATCGCGTTTGGCAATGTCATCACCGCTACTTGTTCCGGTAAGTCCATGATGGTTAATCCACCAAGCCGAACCGTTTCGTCATCGGCCAATACACAAAAATCGCACGCCCAATCAGCGCACGCTCCGGTAGCGATCCCCAAAACCGACCGTCCAGACTGCTCCGGCTATTATCGCCGAGCACAAAGAGATCACGCGGTGGAACCTGAAAAATATTTCCGGCGTTATGCAGAAATTCCGCACCGGGCACGAGCACATAACCGTTGTAACCATCGGCCCGCGAATAAATCCGTTCAAACGCCGGCCGACTATCTAACTTCTTATCGTTGACCAAAACATACGGCGGTTGAATCTGAATTGTGTCACCACTGAGACCAATCAACCGTTTGATATAAAATTTTCCGCGCGAACTCTCCGGCAACCGGTCAATCTCCGTGGTATCAAACACAATCACTTCACCGCGCTGCGGTTTTCGGAAGTGATACGTGAACCGATCTACAAAAATATGGTCGCCCCGGCTCCGGTACCCATTCGCCTCGTAAATTTTACCTTGCACCGCCATGCCGAATAATCGCTCCGGCAACGATGGTTGACCGGCAAGATACGGCAACGGCGGCTCCATGCGTTGCTCATCTCGATATGGATAAATCCCGTAGAGCGTCGGCTGCATTGAACCAGTCGGAATTTTGAACGGCTGAATAAAAAATGTCCGCACGCCCATCGCCACGATTGCGGCGACAAGAAAAACTTCGACGTTTTCTCGCAACGCCGCCCACGGTTGACGGGGAAATGCTTTCCCAAGTTTTTCGTCGAGCTTACCGGTCAAACTTTCAAGCACGTCAGCATTCTGGGCTTTGACAGCAACGGCAAGATGATCTGCCGCCACGCTAACCGCCGCGACATCCACCGGCGCGATAATGTCCCGGTGCATCCGCAAAAGTTTGTGCGTATTCTTCACCACTTCCCGCGCTTGCTTGAGCGCGGCCCGGCGTTTCCACCAAGTGAACATCGCCTACCCCGCCTTCAAGACGGAGATGAATGCTTCCTGCGGAATGTTCACCTTACCGATTTGTTTCATGCGTTTCTTGCCTTCCTTCTGCTTTTCCCAAAGTTTGCGTTTTCGAGAAATATCACCGCCGTAACATTTCGCCGTCACGTTTTTCGACAATGCTTTCACAGTTTCACGCGCAATAATTTTCCCACCAATCGCCGCCTGAATCGCAATCTGGAACATCTGCTGCGGAATCACTTCCTGCAATTTCAACGCCAATGCCCGGCCGCGCGTCTCTGCTTTCGTCCGGTGTACGATACTGGAAAACGCATCCACCGGCTCACTGTTGACGAGAATATCGAGTTTGATTAAATCGCCCTCCCGGTAGCCGGCATGCTCGTAATCCAGCGAACCATACCCGCGCGTGACACTTTTAATCTTGTCGTGAAAATCCACCAGAATTTCGTTCAACGGCATCAACGCCGTCAACATCACCCGTCGCGTGTCAATCGAATCAGTCTTCTTCACCTCACCGCGTTTTTCCATGATGATTTGGAGCATGTCGCCGATATTTTCGTTCGGACTAATCACGAACGCTTTCACATACGGCTCCTCAATGTGATCCACTTGCGACAGGTCCGGCAGGAAAGCGGGATTGTCCACTTGCAACACGGTGCCGTCTGTCTTTAGCACCTGATAAATCACGCTCGGATACGTCGCAATGATGTCCATGTCAAACTGCCGGCGCAACCGCTCCTGCACAATTTCCAAATGCAATAAACCGAGGAATCCGCACCGGAACCCAAACCCTAACGCCGCTGAACTTTCCGCCTGATATTGAAACGCCGAATCATTCAAATTTAATTTCGCCAGCGCCGATTTCAGATGTTCGTAGTCGGCCGAATTAACCGGATAGATACCGGAGAACACCATCGGATGCACTTTCTGAAAACCCGGCAGCATCGTCTTCGCCGGCGACTTCGCATCGGTCATCGTCTCGCCGATTTGCACGTCGGCGGTGCTCTTGATATTGGCAATCACATAACCCACGTCTCCGGCACCAAGGCGCGGACGCTTGACCGGCTTCGGATTAAACACACCGACATCCTTTACCTCAAACTTCAATCCGGAATTCATCAACTGAATCATCATCCCCGGAACAATTTCACCGGCAAACAATCGCACATACGTCACCACACCCCGGTACGTATCGAACATCGAATCAAATACCAACGCCTGTAATGCTTGCTCTGGATTCAAACGCGGCGGCGGCACATGCGCAATCACGGCTCGCAAAATTTCTTTGATTCCCACCCCGGTCTTCGCGCTAGCTAACACCACCGTGTCTGCTGAAATCGCCAAAATATCTTCAATCTGCCGCTTCGTCTCCTCAATATTCGCGTTCGGCAAATCAATCTTATTAATGACCGGGATAATCGCCAGCCCCTGTTTTGTCGCCAGATGAACATTCGCTACCGTCTGCGCTTCGACGCCTTGCGCCGCGTCCACAATCAACAGCGCACCTTCGCACGCCGCTAGACTCCGGGACACTTCATAGGCAAAATCAACATGGCCCGGTGTATCAATCAGATTGAGAATGTAATCTTCGCCGTCCTCGGCGCGAAATTCCATCGTGACCGGGTGCGCCTTGATGGTAATGCCGCGCTCGCGCTCGAGATCCATCGAATCCAGCATCTGATCGCGCATCTCACGTTTCTGCAAAGCACCCGTCTCTTCAAGCAACCGATCCGACAACGTAGTCTTGCCGTGATCAATGTGCGCGATAATACAAAAATTCCGAATGTGTTGGACGTCCATGAAGTGGCGGACTCTATCACTCTTCCCAAAATTTGGATAGTCCCGGATTTACCAGAAGAGTGCGGGCGGAGGGACTCGAACCCACACGGATTTCTCCACAGGCTCCTAAGACCTGCGCGTCTGCCAATTCCGCCACGCCCGCAATGCTGATTATTCTGCCGTAATTCTTTTGCGGATGCAAACTCTCTTACCGGTTATCAGGGAAGAATTGTTACCGGATCACCAAGTTCTAACCGGTCATAAAGTTGCTCAATATGCGGAATGCTCATCGCAACGCAACCATGTGTCCAAGTGACATTCGGACACGGACCGTGTAAACCAACTTCGCCGCCGAGCGCGGTTTTCCATGGCGGACATTGTTGACCGGTAATGGCTGACCGAATCGCAACCGCTTCCGCCGGTGCAATGAGCTGGTCTCGTTCACCTCGGTCAGCATCTTCGACATTTGGATAGCTCAGACCGAGAAACCGGTGATAGCGGCTGGCGGGATTTTTGTAGCAAATATAAAATTCGCCTTCCGGTGTCGCAAGATCACCTTCCCGTTCTTTGTCACCGGGATTTTTCCCAATCACCACCGGAATACACAACGTCGCAGTCCCATCATGAAAAACTAGTGTTCGCGTGTGTTTGGTGATTACGACGCGGCGGTCACTCATGGCGCAATCCAACCGGCCGTAACGCCGGCTGGTTCGCCTGCAACCACTCCGTCGCAGCTAAATGAATTTGCAGCATTGCCGAGACTGGGCTGGGAGCGCTGTCGTTGAAATAAATCAAGGCATCCACGCGAACCTTCCCGTCCATCCAGAGCAATGCGCGCCGCCGTGGAAAGCTCGCCAGCTTGCCGGCGAGATCGTCTTGAGATGAACCGATGTGAAGACTATTCAGCCCTAAGCGGCCGGTGCCACTAGTTTCGTCGGTTCGAGTCTGCGGCTCACCGAAGTTTTGAATTAATTCCTGTTCAATTACCTCCGGTAAGACTGGCCGCGCGCGCATAATCAACGTCGTCTCTTTGAGCACACCATCGTAAAAATCAGCGTTAATCAGCAAAACATCACCGGCATTTTTTCCCTCGTAAATCTCCGGCCGGATTCCGCGCGTATTTTGGAGAATCAAATTAAACGACTTCTCCAACTCCTCGCGCCGACTGTCGAGGCGCACACCGCCAAACAACGTCAGGTCGCGCCCGCTGGCTGCCAAACTATTAGTGGGCTGCAAAGCGTCACCAAAAAAAACGTGGTTGTGTTGAAAAAAATCCAAAACTCCGCTCGCCCAGAATGGCGAAAGAATCAGCAAGATTAATAATAATCCACCCGCATACGCCGCCGCTCGTGGAATCGGTTCAAAAACTCGCCGGGACGCCGCCCGATCTCTTTTCTCCGCATGTTTGGCGTCCTCCTCCGCAGTCGGCAGCGTTGCCGAATGAATCAGAATCATCGTCCCGCAATGCGGACATCGCGTTTTCTTCGTTGGCCCCACCGACGGCACGCTGAGTCGCGCATCGCAGTTTTGACAGCGGACTTCCATGTACGGAGTATAACAACTGCCTCTCAAAAATCTACAGGAAATCTTTTTGCAAGCTCACCGGCTATGGTAACATGCCAGCCAGCATGTATCGTTTGGCATTCCAATCTCATACCGTCGCACGACCACCGGTGACCGGCGACACCGCCGGCCTGCTCATTGGCCGGGACGCCGCGTGCGGTTTACGACTCACCGATGCCGGCGTCCAAGACCGGCACGCCACGATTGATTGCCGCGCCGATGGCTACTTCATTCGCGACCTCACCACCAGTGCCGGTGTCCACGTCAACGGCACAGCTGTCACCGACCAACGTCTCACCACCGGCGACGAAATTGAAATCGGCTCCGTCCGTTTCACTTTTGAAGTCGTTCATCAACCACCACCGGACCGCCGCACTTTTGACCCGTGGCAATTTCTCGGTGCCGGCATCATCGCCGCACTGGTCGTGGGCCAACTCGCATTATTCGTCTGGATTTTCACCCAACCACATCCGCGCCACGCCCGCACCGATTTCACCGCCAACCAGCCAACACCATCACCCACTCCGGTAGCTCCGACCAATACTCCGGCCTTACTTCCTCTAACCACCGGCACCACTAGCACACCGGAAGTTTTAAGCCGGATGATAAAAATCATTCGCGCCGACCGTCCCGACACCGGCACCTTGCGCCTCCTCATCAAAGCGCAAGTCGGCGACCGGCAACTCGACCCCAAAGCGATTGCCATCAGCGTGCAATGTTCTCCCGCCGCAATCCAATGGCTCACCATCCCGGCGACTTGGGAAAATTTCAAAACTAAAGAATTATCCATCCGCCTACCGGAACCTTGTCCTGGTTGCATCGTCCGCACCTATTACCGGAATCAACCGCAAGACAGCGCGACCATTCCATGAACTTCGCCCGCCGTCTCCTGTTGCTAGTCGCACTGCTGGCACCGGCTTGGCTCCACGCCGCACCACCGGTGGCGTTTGACACCGCAGACGAACGCGCCCTGCAACTCGCCCTCCGCACTCTCAAAATGACCGAACGCGATTTGGCATTCCAGAAAACCAATGTCGAATCCGAACTGGTCATTGCCAAGTCCTGTCAATTTTTACAAGATCCGCTCCATCTCCCTAGCTACGCCGAATCTGTTATGAGCAACTGCGCCGCCACCACCCGCCTAGGTGCGCTTACCGATTTTGCTTTTCGTCAACTCGAAATTCAGCTTCCCCCCGAAAGCTTCGTGTATCCACTCATTACCGTTGATGCTGCATTTCTCGCTAAGTTGCCGGCACCCGTTGCCCAAGCGATTCAGAAGATTACCGATGCGGTCGCATTAAGCTCCGCGCTACTGAAATCTGCGCTACCGGCTGACAGAGCCGCTGCGCTGGCCGGTTTCGCCACAGAGTCACTCCACATCCAGCAGGACAAAGCTGAAATCGAAAGTTGGCAGCAACTCGGTCTCGACACAGCACCGCTGAAACGATTTCTCGAACGCGATGCGCACTTGGAACTCCAAGACACCGAGTTGGCCGACGCCATTCTCAACGCGTCCGAAAAATTTAACTTACCGTTATTAATGGAGGCAGCCATGCAACTTGCCGGTGCTGTCGACAATGCGGTGGCATTGTTGCGCACAAACAAATTTACCAGCGACTTCCGGTATGAGACCGACACGAACCTCGGTAAGATTATCGTTACTGGCACCGGTAAACACGTTTTCACTAACGAAGCATTTCTGATCATCGGACTCGGTGGTGAAAACATTTACTCAAACTCCGCTGGTGGAGCCAACGGTCTCGCCGGACGGCCAATTTCCATCGTCATCGATCTCGGTCACAATAGTCAGTTCGTTTCCAAACGCAGTTTCTCGCAAGGCTCCGGTGTATTTGGCATCGGCATTCTCGCCGCGCTCGGCAGCAACTGCACGTTTCAAGCCAAACATCTTTCGCAAGGTGCCGGCTTTTTCGGTTGCGGGATTTTGATGACCGGTGCTGGCAAACAAACTTTCGAAGCCGACACTTTTTGCCAAGGTGCCGGCATGTTCGGCACCGGCATCCTCTGGCAACGTGGCGAAAATTCAACGTGCCGGGCCGCTGAACTGGCGCAAGGTTTTGGCGGCGTGCAAGGTGTCGGTTTGTTACTCGACGAACGCGGCCACAATTCGTACTTCGCCGGTGGAAAATATCCGTGCGATTGGTTGCCGGGACATTTCTTTTCACTCTCGCAAGGCTTCGGCTACGGCATGCGACCATTGGCCGGTGGCGGCATCGGCATCCTGTGCGGTTTAGCCGGCCACAATCAGTATCAAGCCGATGTCTATGGCCAAGGCGCGAGCTATTGGTATTCCGTCGGCCTTTTGCTCGACTCCGGCAATAACCGGTACGACGCTCATCAATACTGCCAAGGTGCCGGCATCCATCTCAGCACCGGCGCGCTCATTAATTTTGCCGGTAACAACATCTACACCGCCGGTCACATTTGCCAGGGTGCGGCGCACGATTACGCCGTCGGAATGTTAATCAATCGCACCGGTAACAATCAATTCACCGGCGACACTACCGCCCAAGGCGCGGCCATCAACAATTCTTTCGCGTTGCTTCTCAATCATGCTGGTACCAACACCTACACCGGCACCGACCCGAAACAATCGCAAGCCACCGGTCACGATGGCGGCAAACGCGAATACGGCTCCATCGCCTTACTCCTCGACCTCGGTGGCCACGGCAATTATTCGCAAGGCCAAACCAACAACGCCATCTGGTTAAAACCATTCTACGGGGCCGGCCTCGACTGCGAAATTTCATCCATCGGAACACCTTTCCAGCCGCGACAAGAATCACCGGTAGCACCGCGAGTCTCCGGTCGCCTCAATAAAGTCACATCAGTCAATCCCCATCACCCCATCGAAAATCTTTTCCGCCGCGCCACCAGCGACCGGCCCGATGCCGCTCAAGCGTGGGACGAACTCAAAAATCGCGCCACCGAAGCGCTCCCCTATTTAATCACTCGGCTCGCCAGCCCTAACGTCATGGTGCGCGTCAAAGTCGAAGAACTCGTCGATTACCTCGGCACGAATTCGATTCCACCGCTCATCGCCGGTATCCGCACCGCCACCGATGACGACACCGCTCGGCTCTGCTGTTATTACCTCGCCCGCTTCGACGAAAAAGCCCGCGCCAGCATCCCCGCTATTTTGCCGCTACTCCACCGCGACAAAACCCGCACCACCGCCTTCTACACACTCGGCCATCTCCGCGCCACCAAAGCCTTCCGCCCAGCTATGGCAGCTTTGAATGGCACACCAGAATTGGTTCGCCTCCGCGCCGCGCAAGCGCTGGGGAAAATCGGCGACCGGCGCGCCATTCCCGCTTTACTCCGCAAACTCGACGATGAAATGTATGATGTCCGCTATGCCGCCGAAGATGCGCTCGTCAATTTTGGAAATCCAAGTCTCACTTCGTTGCGCGAAGCCTACCGGCGCGCCACGCCACGTGCCCGACCGCACATTTTGGAAGCACTCGCCAAACTCGGCGACGAAACCGCGTTGACTTGGGCACGTGAGTATTACCGGAACGATGACCCACTCGTCCGCACCGCCGTCCTAAAATCGCTCGCTGCCGCACTCCCACCGGCTACGCCGATTTCGGTAGCCGCGACAAAATAATCCGGATTATCGACTATCCGTCTAAGTTATGTGACCACCAACCAGTAGACCGGTTCTGGTCAATTCGGCAGGGTAAGTTTTTCACTCGCCTGCACCACGGCGTCCCACTCCGTAACCGCATACCCATCGATGGCGACAAATTGTACCTCCCCACCACCCTCGCGTAGTTTTTTGATTTGCGCGTATTCTGGCGACTGGTAAAAGGCTTTAGCGTTTTCCAGCGACGGAAACTCGATGAGAACGATACGGAGTTTCTCCTCCGGCCCTTCCAACGTGACCATCTGGCCACCACGGGCGATAAACCGTCCGCCATATTTCCGAATCACACGTGGCGTGTGCCGCATGTACTCCTGATACGCATTTCTGTTCTGAACATTCACCCGAGCAACGATATAAGCAGCCATTCAATATCCTTTCTGTTTTTCAGATGTGATAAACCTAAGGCCACACTGCTACTTACCGGAACAGCCGCCGCACATCAGGCATCCGCACCGTGCCGGCAATGAGCGTCAACGCGTTCGCCGCGCCACAGGCCACGCCGTACCGGACCGCTTCCGGCATCGCAATCCCCTGCTCCAACTTCCGGCAAATCCCCGCCAGCATCACATCACCGCTACCAGTCGGATTCACCGGCGTAATGCGTGGCGGTTGGTAACGCCAAACTTCTTTACCAGTCACCAACCACGCCCCAGCCGCGCCATTCGTAACGACAATATTTTGCGCACCGCGCCGCACCAATTCCCGCGCGCCGGCCAAAATCTCCACTTTCCCTAGCGTGTTTTTCAACTCGTGCACATTCAACTTTGCAATCAGTGGCCGAAATTCCAGCACGCCGAGCAACGGTTCGCGCTGCGAATCAATAATCACCGGCACGCCGCGCCGCGCAATCTCCCGGTAAATCTCCGGTGACGCTCCCGGCATCAACGCCCCGGCGATCACGACATATCGAGCTTTCGCCAGATTCCGGTCCAGTGTCCGAAAAAAATTCTGCCACGCCGCCCGCGTCGGCAACTGCGCTTCCTCAACTAACTCCGTAATGGTACCGGTGGCGTGGTCAAATAA
>CAINDI010000105.1 GCA_903847335.1 uncultured Verrucomicrobiota bacterium
CTCACGGAATTTACGTTTGTATTTTTTGTGGTGGCGATGAGTTGGTATGTCATGGTGACGCAGCGAAACTATTGGCGCAGTCTGGGGCTGGTCATCGCCGGGTGGTTACTCGTTGTGACGCCATGGGGTTTACGAAATTTGACGAGCTCGCATTTCAATTCCTTCGGCTTGCACTGGTATGATTTGCTGATCAACACAAAAAGTTTTCCCGGCGAATCCATCTGGCGCTTGATTACGCCACCGGCCGAACCAGTGCTTTATGCACTGCGGCATCCGCACGAAATGGTGAACAAAATTTTTATTTCCAGCGCTCGATTTATCCAAGGCGCACCGGGAATGTTGCATCCGGTAGTGGCATTGCTTGCGTTATCGGCATTGCCGGGCTTGTTCCGGAATCCACGCCAACGCGGCTTGGCAATGTTGATTGTCACCGGTCTAATCTTGAACGTTGGTGTCTCGTGCTTATTCCAGCCCGACCCACAGCTCTTGGTGATTTGGAGTCCGCTACTGGCAATCCTTGCCGCTGTTCGAATTCAAGATTGGATTACGCAAAAAGTCGGCCCGTTGTCATGGCACTGGCTTGTCTTCAAATCCGCACCGGTAAAACAGAAAAAGGCAGATGTGAATACGAGTCGCCTGACTAAAATTTTCCAATCGCGCACTCTTGGCCGCACCGCCACATATTTACTACTCGTCGCTGTGACCGTGCCTCCATTGCTGGGATTCCTTAAACGCTCCGGTGGCACTATGGAGTCGAATCCAAAAAAACAATTTGAATTCCTGCGGAGCCAAGTGACCAATAACGCCGTCATCTGGACCGATCAACCAGCGTTCGTCGCTTGGTATGCCGAACGCTCGGCGCTCTGGCTGCCGCAGTCAGAAACCGACCTCGACCGCGTAGAAGCCAAAACCGGACATCCGGCGGCGATTTACATCGTGTCGCCGGTAAGTCGCGATGGAACCGCCGGTGATTGGTGGTCGTGGGTCAGCACATCATCCGGAATCTTCCGTGGTTTGGCACCGGTCCCCGGTTCGCCAGGCAGCGGAGTCTTGCGGTTACGTCCGAAAGACCCGGCGGCGATTCAATCGACCGAACTGGTGCGCTTGGTTGCTGAAACCGGTAATAACCCGAATTCCTCCGACGCTCATTGCCGGCTGGCGACAGAATATTACCGGTTGGACCGGCTCCGGGAAGCAGTAATTGAATTTCGCGCCGCCGGTCAGCTCGACCCGCAAAACACACAGGCGCTGTTGGGGTTGTGGCAGACGACTTCGCGTCTGAATGATGCCGCCGGAACTTACAAACTGGCCGAGCGCGTGGTGGATTTGGATGCGCGGGCGCCGGCGGTTGTCCCGGCACTGGAAGAAGCCGCAAAGTTTTTTGAGCAAGCGGCCGGACGCGGACGCGATCCGTGGTTGCTACTGGATGCCGCACTTTGTTACGCCAAACTCAAGCAATGGGACCAGGCCGAAGCTTGCTGCCGGCGCGTGGCGGCGACCGCACCAAAAGAATTGCCGGTGCGACTTTTGCTCGGTGATTTGTATTTGCAAAAAGGTTTACCGGAGCAAGCTTTGACGGAATTCCGCCAACTCGTCGAAGAGCAACCACTCAACGCCGTGGCGCGTGAGGCATTAGGCTTGGCGTTGCGCGAGGCCGGTAAATTACCGGAAGCGCAAGAGTGTTTTGAGAAGGCCGCAAAGTTGCGCCCCGACTGGCCGCTGCCGTATTTCATGGCTGGCAATGTTCGTCTGCAATTAAAGGAATATGCACCGGCGGCAGATTTGTTCGCCAAAGCTCTGGAATTAGCGCCGCACACCCCGCGTTTCCAGTATGCGCTCGGTACCGCGTGTGTGCTTCTCAATGACTACGCCCGAACAATCACCACCTACGAGGAGATTCTCAAAGAGAATCCCGATGATCCGGTTGCGCTCAATAATCTTGCGGTCGCGTATGCCAAAAGCGGACAGAAATTGGACCGGGCGTTGACGTTAATTCGCCAGGCCACAACGGCGTTCCCAAAAAATCTCGATATTCAAGACAGCCTCGGATTGGTTTGCAATAATGCCGGTCTTTATGATGAAGCCATCGCCATTTTAAAACCAGTTACCCAAGCCGCACCGCAAAATGGTTTAGCGCATTACCACCTTGGTAAAGCATTATTGGCAGCGGGACGGCGTGCGGAAGCGGTCACTGCATTGCGCACGGCGCTGACATTGGAATTACCGGCCATCGACAAAGCAGAGGCCACCGCCTTACTCGCGAAGCCGTAGTTTTACCGGAAGCTCTGCCACTCTGGTTCGTTGTCGAAAATCCACCGGTAATACTCGGTGCCTTTCAACTTGCCGGCCGCCGCTTCGTCCACCACCACCGTGCAATGCGGATGTAATTGCAGTCCGCTGGCGGTGACCATTGAGGTAATCGGACCTTCGACCGCTTTGGCAACGATGTCTGCCTTTTCCACACCGGTCACCAACACAATAATCCGGTGTGCTTCAAGAATAGTGCCGACGCCCATCGTAATCGCCCGGCGCGGAACCTTGCTCGCATCACCGCCAAACATCGAGGCGTTTTGCTCCGCTGTCATCGGCGTCAACGCCTTCTCGCGAGTGCGCGACCGGAGCGCCGAGAGCGGTTCATTAAAACCGATGTGACCACTCCGTCCGATACCGAGTAGTTGGAGATCAATCCCACCACAATCGCGAATTTCGGTTTCGTAGTGCGCACATTCCGCCCGGAAGTCGGTCGCCATGCCGTTTGGTAAGTGTGTGTTCCGCCGGTCGATATTCACGCGTTGAAACAGCTGTGCGTTCATGTAGTGCCGGTAGGAGTGCGAATCCGTTACCGGCAGGCCGATATACTCATCGAGGTTGAACGTCCGGCAGAGGGAAAAATCAAGTCCTGCCTCGCGATGTTCGCGCGCCAGTTCGTCATAAACTTTTTCCATCGTGCGGCCGGTGGCCAAACCGAGCACCAACTGCGGCCGCGCCTGCAATTCACGACCGATGACGCGCGCAACCAGTGTTGCAGCGGCGGCTTCAGTCGGGCGGATGATGACTTCCATTTATGCCGTGGGGTATTCTTTGGCGCTCTCGGGAATGGTGAACAAAACTTTCCGGGCCGGCACGCTATCTTTCAACAGCGCAATCTCATCCAAACCATTGGTGAGCGGCAAAGCAATCTGACCACCACCGGCAGCCGACCGGTAGAGCGCGGCCATGATTTCAAAACCACGATAAGCATTAGCGAATGCACACGGATGAACTTGTCCATTATCGAGCCAATCCGCCATCTGTTGGATGTACGGCGGCATGTCTTCGACATAATCCATCGCGCCGGGACCGCTTTGATAACCGCCGCTCTTCGTCACCGCGCGCCAACCGCCATTGGTGATGACTTCGGCAAAACCTTCTGAGCCTTGCGCACCCATTCGGCATTTGCGCCACCAAAGTTTTTGTTCTTTGGCCGCATCAATTTCCGGCACATCCGGCGCACCGGCACCGCAATCGTAAATACCGCGCACACCATTCTGGAAATGCACCACGCCCGCCACATAATCCGGCGACGTGTGCAAATCTGCGAGTTTGCCGCGACCGGCGGCTTGCGCCATCGCCCATTGGGCCGGCACATAATCATTAAACCAGCAGGTGTAATCAATTAGGTGGCTCAAC
>CAINDI010000106.1 GCA_903847335.1 uncultured Verrucomicrobiota bacterium
AGTATGCAACGCATTCAAGAATGGTTTATCCGCTCGGCAATCGTGGTCATGCTCTTCGCAACCCAAGGCTGTGCTTTACTTCTGGTGAGCGCCGGTGCCGGCGCGGCGGTGGGCGTGGTCTCCTATATCGGCAACGAACTCCGCGTCACGCAAGATGCGACTCTGAATCACGCTTGGGATGCTGCCAACGCCGCGATGCGCGACCTCGAATTCACCGTCACCCCAGCGGAAACTCACAAAGACGGTTTAGGCGGAATCCTGCAAGGCAAGAACGCCAAGCAACAACGTGTCCAAATCCAACTTCTCCGGCAGACCGAACAAACCACTGAATTCCGAATTCGCGTCGGCGAATTCGATACCGCCGCCAACAAAGCCGCCGCCCTGCTCTTCTACGACAAGCTAAAAACTCACCTTTAAGCGAGCGCGAATTCGGTTTGCACCGGTGCGCCGGCTTGACGGACGGGCGCGAAGGTCCGGCGGTGAATCGGGCTGGGACCGTGTTGCGCTAAGGCGGCGAGATGTTCCGGTGTGCCGTAACCTTTGTGCTGGGCGAAATTGTATTGCGGGTATTGCTCGTGGAGTTGCAGCATCAGCCGGTCGCGCGTGACTTTGGCGATAACGCTGGCGGCGGCGATGGAATAACTCTTGGCGTCACCTTTGATGATTGATTTTTGCCGAAGGCGAATCGCCGGCACGCGCAGGCCATCCACAAGCACGTAATCGGGCTTGACCGGCAAGGCATCGAGCGCGAGCACCATTGCGCGCCACGTCGCGCGGAGGATGTTGTAGCTGTCGATGATGGCCACGTCTGACAGGCCGACCGCCCAGCGGATTTCCGGTGCGGTGGTCAACTCGGCGTAAAGCGTTTCGCGTTCGCGTTCGGTGAGTTGTTTGGAATCGTTGAGTACTTTGTGCCGGTATTCGTGTGGCAGAATCACCGCGGCGGCGACCACCGGCCCGGCGAGCGGCCCGCGGCCGGCTTCGTCCACGCCGGCAATAATGGTCGCGCCGTCGGCGTAGGCTAATTTCTCGTGGCGGAGAGAAGGCATGAGTCGGTCCGGTTCATCCAAAGCGGATGCAATCAAACTTACCGGCGCACCGCAAGGAGAATCAACGGCTTGCAGAATGATTCGGTTTGTCGCAATATCCGCCCCACTTATGAGCGCACCAACTTTAGATAATCCGCAAACCAAACCACTCGACCAACTTTGCATCAACACCATCCGCACTCTCGCGATGGATGGCGTGCAAAAAGCCAACTCCGGCCACCCCGGCGCGCCAATGGGTTTGGCACCGGTCGGTTACTGGCTTTGGGAAAAATTCCTCCGGCACAGCCCCAGCAATCCGCAATGGCCGAACCGCGACCGGTTCGTTTTGTCCGGCGGCCACGGCTCGATGTTGCTCTACAGCTTGCTGCATTTGACCGGCTACGATTTACCGTTGAACGAACTGCAAAATTTCCGGCAGTGGAACAGCAAAACGCCCGGTCATCCTGAATACGGTCACACACCCGGCGTCGAAACCACCACCGGCCCGCTCGGCCAAGGTTTCACCAATTCCGTCGGCATGGCCATCGCCGAACGCTGGCTCGCCACGCATTTCAATCAGCCCGGTCATGAGATTGTCGACTACCGGACCTACGCCATCGGCGGCGACGGCGACATGATGGAAGGTGTCGCGTCTGAAGCCGCATCGCTCGCCGGTCACCTCGGTTTGCACAAACTCCTCTGGTTTTACGACAACAACAAAATCACCATCGAAGGCAAAACGTCTCTCGCATTCACCGAAGATGTCGCGCTCCGCTTCAAAGCCTACGGCTGGTTCGTCCAGCACGTCACCGACGCGAACGATTTGAAAGCGCTCAACCGCGCCATCAAAAAAGCCGGCAACCAAACCGAAAAACCGTCGCTCATCGTCGTCGACAGTCACATCGGTTTCGGCGCGCCGAACAAACAAGATTCGCACGGCGCGCACGGCGAACCGCTGGGCGACGCCGAAATTGCCGCGACCAAAACCAAGTACGGCTGGCCGGCCGATGCGAAATTTTTCGTACCGGAAGAAGTTTCCGCACAAATGAGCAAAGCCGTCCGGCGCGGACGCAAACTCGAAAAAGAATGGCAAACCAAACTCGATGCATACGCCGCAGCCTTCCCGGCACTCGCCGCCGAATGGCGCACGATGCAAGCCGGTGAATTACCGGTGGGTTGGGACAAAGATTTACCGGTGTTCCCCGCCGACCCGAAAGGTCTCGCCACGCGTGAAACCGGCGGAAAAGTTCTGAATGCCATCGCCAAAAATGTTCCGTGGTTGCTCGGCGGCGCAGCCGATCTCGCGCCCTCCACGAAAACCAATCTAACCGGTCTCGGCGATTTCGGCAAAGCGTCGTACGGCGGACGGAATTTCCATTTCGGCGTTCGCGAACACGCGATGACCGGCATCCTCAACGGTCTCGCACTCGCAAAGCTCCGGGCGTTTGGCGCGGGATTCTTCATTTTCTCCGACTACGCTCGCGGCTCGCTCCGGCTCGGCGCGTTGATGAAATTGCCGGTGCTTCACGTCTTCACGCACGACAGCATCGCCGTCGGCGAAGATGGCCCGACGCACCAGCCCATCGAACAATTGGCCGCACTCCGCGCCATTCCAAACATGATTGTCATCCGTCCCGCCGATGCCAACGAAGTCACCGAAGCGTGGCGCGTGGCGATGGAACAGCAGCAGCATCCAGTCGCCCTCATTCTCACCCGGCAAGCCGTGCCGACGCTCGACCGGACGAAGTTCGCGCCGGCGGCAGGTCTCCGGCAAGGTGGTTACATCCTCAGTGATTCCGCCGGCACGCCGGACATTATTTTGATTGGGACCGGCTCGGAGTTGCAACTCGCTATCGAAGCCGGCGCAAAACTCGCAGCAGAAGGCGTGAAGGTTCGCATCGTCAACTTGCCGTCGTGGGAATTGTTCGAGCAGCAACCGGCGGAATACCGAGCGAAAGTCTTGCCGGCGACTGTCCGCAAACGTGTTGCCGTGGAAGCTGGCTCGTCGCAAGGTTGGCACCGGTACGTCGGCTTGGACGGCGGATTGGTCACACGCGATGCTTTCGGCGCGTCCGCCCCGTTCAAAGATTTGCTCACACAATTCGGTTTTACCACCGAAAACGTGTATCAAACCGCAAAGGCCGTATTGGCCGGAAAAGAGAAATAATTATGAAACGCTTCCTCAAATTCTATCTGGTCGTGGCGCTGGCAACAGTCGCCGCACACGCCGCCGAACTGACTGATGCTGACGCCGTATTGGAGTTTGCAGTGGCGAAACAAGCCAGCTACGAAAGTTATACGGCGACATTGACGCAAAGCATGACCATGCCGGCGATGCAGATGACCGGCACACTGGCATTCAAGCGACCGGCGCAAATGCAAATGCAAATGAACGGCGCACTGCCAATGTTAATTGTTTTTGGCTCCGACCATATTTTCTGGCAGGAAATGATTAAAGGTGGCGTGACCAATGTGATGAAGATGGATTTGGAAAACGTCCCGGCAAACAACCCAGCTGTCGCGATGATGAAAGAGTCTTTAACTCGAATGGATCCTCAGGCGCAACTCGTCAAAGCGAAGGAACGCTGCGCGTTCACGCTCTTGCCGCCAACCGAATTGCAAGGACAACGGATGTACGTGCTAGTCGGCGAAACGCGTGCGGATGCTAAACTTTCACCACAAGAAGCTGCGATGGCCGCTAAGTTCGGCAACCATAAATTGTTAATCGGACAGCAAGATGGCTTTCTGCACCGGTTTGAGATTTTCGACAAAGCCGGTAGTAATGCAGTCATTACACTCGACATCGCCAACCTCAAATTCAACACGCCACTCGCTGAAGAATTATTTATCTATAAACCGGCCCCCGGCGTCCATGTCATCGATATGTCACAAGCGCTGCTCCAGATGATGAACCGGCCGCCGGCCGGTAAATGATGCACGACCGGATTGATGCTTGGCCGGTCGTTTCCGCGGGATTGACATTCCGCACGGCGATGTGTCTCCGCCGCGCCGGCATTCTCACCGTCGGTGAACTCCGGCAGTTGCCGGATAAAAAATTATTGGCGATCCCGGGCTTGGCCGCCGGTTTGTTGCAGAATGTTCATTGGTTTTGCGAGCGCATTGACCGGTTGGAAATCGCACCGGTGGATGTTCGGTCATGGCTCGACGAATTTCTCACGCCGTTGCAACGCACCGTCATCGAACTCCGGTATGGTTTGACGGATCCGCTGTTCCGGCCGGGAATGAAACCAGTCACGTTGCGCGATGTGGGCCGGGAACTGAATCCCAATCTCCGTCCCGGACGTGTTTGCCAAATCGAAACATCGGCCTTGCGCCGGTTGCGGACGCGGTTGGCGCGAGAACTGGCAAAACCGTTGCGGTCGCCGGTGGCGGATGCGCGGCGCGGAGCGACGGTGCTGGCGGGTTATGAACCGTGGGGTGCGAAATTTTTGTTGGAGAACCGGATTTTTCTCGCCTAAGCTGACACCGTGCGCATCCTCGATAAATATTTGCTCCGGGAATTTCTACTACCGGTGGTGTATTGCTTCGATGCGTTTGTAATGCTTTACATCGTGCAGGATTTGCTGGGGCGGCTCGGCGACTTCATCCAATATCACGCGAAGGTTTCGCAAATCGTCAGCTACTATCTCATCATCCTACCGGAGGCGTTGGTGGTCATGCTGCCGATGGCGCTGCTGTTGGGGTTACTGTTTTGCCTTTCGAATCTCGGCAAGAATAACGAGCTGATTGCGTTTCGCGCCAGCGGCATCAGTTATCTACGACTGGCGACACCGTTCTTGATTGCCGGTACGGTGGCGACGGTGGCAGCGTTCGTGGTGAATGAGGCGTTTGTGCCCACCGGTAAGGCGCGCGCTGAAACTTTCAAGAGTGAATTGCGCGGTCGCGGTTCGCGCACGATTCTCGATAATTTCTTTTTTTCCAACATCGCCGACCATCGCGATTGGTATGTCCGCCGGTTTAACACGCGCACCCGGCAACTCGACTTCGTCGAAATCCACCAGCGCAAACCAGATGGCACGCTCCAGTTGGATTTGTTTGCCCAACGCGCAATCTGGACGAACAGCCAGTGGCGATTCCTCGAAGCGAATGTTTCCGATTACACCGTGACCAACGGTTCGCTCGCTCACATCGCCGTCACAAATTTCCCGGCGTTTTCTGAATCACCGAATCGACTCGCCATCGAAGGCCGCGAACCGGAGCAACTAAAGCTTCACGAATTGCGCCAGCAAATCGCCAACGGCACGTTCAAACTCGCCGCATACAAAGTTGAACTTCAGCGCCGGTATGCGTTCCCGTTGATTTGCTTGATTGTCATCTGGATTGGTTTTCCGCTCGGAGTTCACGTCAGTCGGCGCGGTGGCGCGATGCTCGGCATCGGCACGGCGTTGGTGCTGGTAATCGCATTTTTTCTGGTGATGAATATCTCGCTCGCCCTCGGTAAAGGCGAACGCATTCCGCCGGTGGTCGCGGCGTGGTTACCGAATATCTTGTTTGCCGGAATCGGCACTTACTTATTTCGTCGGCACCGGTAACTCGCCGGTCACGGCAATCGCCGACGCGGCCGCGTATTCCCGGCAATGCGACAAGCTGACGAACACACTGGTCACGCCGCGCGCTTTCGCCAACTCCGCACCTTTGCCGTGCAAAACAACAAATGGCTCTCCGCTTTCGCGTCGGCAAATCTCCATGTCTTTCCAGCCGAGTTCGTGTCCGATGCCGGTACCGAACGCTTTCGAGATGGCTTCTTTCGCGGCAAACCGCGCGGCGAAATGTAGCTCCGGTAATTTCATTCCGTGGCAATACGCAATTTCGCCGGGCAAAAAACAGCGTTGGAGAAACCGGTCGCCAAATTGCTCCAGCGATTGCCGGATCCGGCCGGTCTCAACGATGTCTAATCCTGTGCCGGCGATGTTCATGGATTCAGCAAAGCCAACATTTCACGCACCGCCAGCCGGAGGCCGACGAACACGGCGTGGGAAATAATTGAGTGCCCGGTATTCAGCGTTTCAAGGTGCGGGATGGTGCGAATGCCGGTCGTATTTTGATAGTTCAAGCCGTGACCAGCGTTCACGCGCAAACCAAGTTTGTGCGCCAGTTCCGCAGCGGAAATTAACTTCGGTAATTCGCCGGCACCATGGTTGGCGTAGGTACCGGTATGTAATTCGATAAACTGCGCGCCGACATCCGCTGCCGCACGAATCTGCTCGGAATCGGGATCAATAAACAAACTCACCACAATTCCAGCGCGCCGGAGCCGAGCGATAGTCGTCCGCAATGACGACGATGCGCCGATAACATTCAGTCCACCTTCCGTCGTCAGCTCCGCGCGTTTTTCCGGCACGAGACAAACTTCGTCCGGTCGGATTTCCTCGGCGATAGCGACGATGGCCGGCGTGTCGGCCATTTCGAGATTCAGGCGAGTACGCAAAACCTTTCGGAGTTGGTGGACGTCCCGGTCTTGGATGTGCCGGCGGTCTTCTCGGAGGTGAACGGTGATACCGTGGGCACCGGCGGCTTCGACTTCCTGCGCGGCGGCAACGACGTCCGGCTCGATGACTGGCGCGCTGTCAGCGGTTTTGTAGCGCGCCTGACGGAGAGTGGCAATGTGATCAATGTTAACGCCGAGTTGGAGCATGCCGCATGTTACACAGTCGCCCGCCCGCCGGCAACTCACAAGGCGAAGTTCTTAAACGCTCATAGCTCAATTGGATAGAGCGTTAGTCAAACATCATCCATTTTGACCTACCCAATCGTTGGCGACTTGTTCTGGGGTTTTTCATTGATACAATTTTCTCACCCGCCGTGCCCAACGACAGTCGTACTTGCTTGCCTTTTCTCTTCAATACGGCATAGTAAATCTCGGTCTCTGAGCGGTACAAACACTCGCCCACCCGGTGCAAAACCAGGCGGCGAACCGTGGCGGGATGATGGTGATACGGTTGCGGTCGGGTGAGTACAGTGGGTGATAACAGAGCGGCGGGTGAGTCCAAGGCGGTGGAAACATGGCTGGAAGTACTTGGTGCTGTAGAGGCAGAGCCGACACGGAGGGGTGGCAGAGTGGTTGAATGCGGCGGTCTTGAAAACCG
>CAINDI010000107.1 GCA_903847335.1 uncultured Verrucomicrobiota bacterium
CGCCGCTTGCGGATTGGTTTCCGCCAACTTGCTGGCGAGTTGAGAGAATGCTTGGTTGCGGAATTGTCCCGGCGGTAATTGTTTAATCCAAGCTTCCGCACCGGAGAAATCGGCTTCGAGCCACTGCGAAAGAAGTTGTTGCAGAGCGAGGTTGCGGGCTTGCCGGTTGGGAGTTTTTTCAGCGGCGGCAATCGCTTCCCGGATTTTTTTCGGGTCGAGCGTGGCGATGGTTTGAATCAATTTACTAAAATCGCGGCGATTCTGTAAGTGTAGCGCGGTTTCAAATTGTTCAATGGTCGAGGTTGGCTGTGAGATTTCCACGGAGGTCGCTTTCGGTTTGGCGTGGGCGATTACCGGTAGCGGAACAGCCGGAGCTTCCGGTGGTGTGGGTACCGGTAGGTGACCAGTTTGGTAACCGGTCGCAAAACCGATGACGGCGACGATGGCGATTAATATCCAGTGATAGATTTTCATCTTAGCCTTTTCGTTTCATTTGGTCGGCGATGGCGCGATTGACTTCGCGGTCGGCTTCTTTGCGTTTGATGGTTTCGCGTTTGTCCACTTGAGTTTTGCCTTTGCCGACGCCGATGGTGACTTTGGCGAGACCTTTGTCGTTAAAGTAAATTTGGAGCGGAAGCAACGCCATGCCTTTGGTGATGAGCTGACCGGAGAGCCGGTCGATTTCTTTTTTGTGGAGAAGCAACCGGCGCGGACGAAGCGGATCGACGTTCCAGCGGTTGCCGAATTCGTAGGGCTGGATGTGAGCGTTGTAGAGCCAACATTCGCCGCGTTCGACACGAGCGAAGGCTTCCTCGATGGAGACTTTCGCAGCGCGGAGGCTTTTGACTTCAACGCCTTTCAGCGCGAGGCCGGCTTCGTAGGTTTCGCCGATGAAATAATCGCGCCGGGCTTTGTGGTTGTGAATGGTCGGCGGCATTACCGCAGAATACCACAGCGAGCGACCGGCCGGAAATTATTCTTTCGCAGGCGCAAGCGACGGTGTGTCGGAGGTCGGCAACTCGTAGGTGATTTTGCCTTCGCCAATTTCTTTGAGGGCGATGTCGGCAAAGTCCATCTTCGGGTCGGTCAGAGTGAGCGGCCGGTTGCCTTGCATCAACTGGCGCACACGCTTGGAGACGAGATTGATTAACAACTCAGGACTGGGAAGTTGCTGGGCGGCTGCTTGGAAATATTTGCTCTTCATCGGGAGGCCAGACTATCGACGATACCGGAAGAAATTACAAGAGGGATTTTAGAGAAAAGCCGGGACGAGTGTTGCCACTCGCCCCGGCCCTCTGTGATTAACGAACGGGACTTAGTAGTCCATGCCGCCACCCATACCGGGATGGCCGCCGCCTGCTGGAGCTGGTTTATCCTTCTCCGGCAATTCGGTGACTGCACATTCGGTGGTGAGCAGCAGACCGGCAATGCTCGAAGCGTTTTGCAACGCGGAACGAGTCACTTTGGTCGGATCGATGATTCCGGCCTTGCCCATGTCCACGTAGTCGAGCTTATCGCAGTCGAAGCCTTCCCAGCCTTTGCGGGTTTTGACTTCTTGAACGATGAGCGAACCTTCTTCGCCGGCATTGTTTGCCAATTGGCGGAGCGGTTCTTCAATCGCACGCACAACGATCTGCGCACCGATGGCTTCGTCGCCCTTGAGCTTGAGGCTGGTGAGCGCTTCCAACGTGCGGATCAATGCGACGCCGCCGCCGGGGACGATGCCTTCCTCGACTGCGGCGCGGGTCGCGTGCAACGCGTCTTCGACGCGGGCTTTCTTTTCTTTCATCTCGCTCTCGGTCGTCGCGCCGACATAAATAACGGCCACGCCGCCGGCGAGTTTCGCCAACCGCTCTTGGAGCTTCTCGCGATCGTAGTCGCTGGTGGTTTCTTCGATGGCTTTGCGAATCTGATTGATCCGGCCTTGGACTTCGCTCTGCTTGCCGGCGCCTTCGACGATAGTAGTGTTTTCCTTGTCGATGACGATTTTCTTCGCGCGGCCGAGGTCTTCAATGTTGACGTTTTCGAGCTTGATGCCGAGGTCTTCGCTGAGGAATTTACCGCCGGTGAGGATGGCGATGTCGTTCATCATTTCTTTGCGGCGATCACCGAAACCGGGGGCTTTGACCGCCGC
>CAINDI010000108.1 GCA_903847335.1 uncultured Verrucomicrobiota bacterium
CAGCGTGAACAGTTGGTGGCGCAATTGACGGAGCTGCGCGTGGCCGCCGGTGGCATTCAGCACAATCGCACGGCGATTCAGGCGCAGCGCGAACCAATTGCCGGGCGCGTTCGCGATCTCGGCGAGCGAATTCAAGCTTGCACCGGTGAGATTGAGAGTTTTACCGGGCGCATCGAATTGCTCCGGCACGAGAATGTGGAGTCGGAGCAAAAGATTGCGGAGTTGGCGACGGCGCGTGAGCAATCGCAGCAGCAGATTGCTGGTTTGCAACATCAGCGCAACGAAGTTGCCGGTGGCATTGAGCAGGCAGAAAATGAATTGCGGGCATTGCGATTGCAGGCGGCGGAAGCGCAGAATAAGAAATCCGGTTTCGATGTGACGTTGGCGCAGAAGCGGATGGAAATTCAGAATTTGAAGGATCGCGTCTGGCAGAAATATCAGGTCAACGTTGAAGATTTGCCGAGCGATACGATTACTGTCACCGTTGCCGATGGCGGGCCGGTGGTCAGCGAGCAGGTGCAGTTGCCGACGGATTGGGATGCAATCGAAGCGCAGGCATCGGAATTGCAGACGAAGCTCGACGCGATGGGGCCGGTTAACGTCGAATCAATTCAGGAATACGACGAGTTGGAGGAACGCTACAAATTCCTCAGCCAACAACACGAAGATTTGGTGAAAGCCAAAGAGCAGTTGCTCCAGGTTATTGCGAAAATTAACACCACGACCAAACAGCTCTTTCAGGAAACCTTTGAGA
Source organism: uncultured Verrucomicrobiota bacterium (assembly GCA_903847335.1). Lineage (GTDB taxonomy): Bacteria > Verrucomicrobiota > Verrucomicrobiia > Palsa-1439 > Palsa-1439 > CAINDI01. Next base: position 755 of record CAINDI010000108.1, read on the forward strand.
AGGTCCGTGAGAATTTCCAAGGGATGTTTACGGAGTTGTTTGGTGGTGGTAAAGCGAATCTGATTTTGTCAGACGAAAATGATCCGCTCGAATCCGGTATCGAAATCGTCGCTAAGCCGCCCGGTAAACAACTCCAGAGCATCACGCTTCTGAGCGGTGGCGAACGGACGCTGACCGCAACCGCGTTGCTGTTTTCCATTTACATGGTCAAGCCGTCGCCGTTCTGCGTGTTGGACGAATTGGACGCGCCGCTCGACGAATCAAATATCAACCGGTTCATCCGGGTGCTGCAGCGTTTTATTCAGCTGAGCCAGTTCGTAGTCATCACACACAACAAGCGCACCATCGGCATGGCCGATGCGCTTTACGGCATCACGATGGAAGAACACGGCATCAGCAAGGTGGTCAGTGTTAAATTTAGTCCGCGCGAAGAATCGGCTCGTAAGAATGCGGAACAATCCAAAGAGAATCAGGAAGAACGGATTGACGCCGGTGCCATTATCGCGGCGGGCCCGCGTCCGCACGAGGAAGAATTGCGGAACGATTTGCTCAGCGATAAAGAATCCACCGTGGCCGCGATTGCCGATGCGCCGGCGGTGGTGGCGGAAAATGCACCGGTCTTGTCGTCCGTGCCGGCGCCGATTGCGGACGAAGTGAAAGCGGTAGTCGCCGCGGTTTCTGCCGCGAACGAATCCGCGCAAAACGCCACGACCGATGCGGAGCCGACGGTCTAATTGCAGCGTGAACGATTTGACCGGAGTAGAAGAATCAAACTGGCGGCGCGGATTTTGGAGTCTGATTGTCACGCAGTTTCAAGGTGCGTTTTCCGATAATGCGCTAAAAACTCTTGTCACCTTCATCGCACTCGCGGCTGCCACCGGTAGCGCACAACGCCGGGCGGTGGTACCGGTGCTCGGGATTTTATTTTCGCTGCCATTTATTTTATTTTCAATGGCCGGTGGACATCTAGCGGACCGGTTCAGTAAGCGCAGCGTCACCATCGGTGTGAAGGTTTTTGAGGTTTTACTGATGCTGTTTACACTCGGCGCGTTTTGGTTTAAAAATGTGCCATTGGCGATGGCGGCGGTCTGCGGGATGGGAATTCACAGCGCGTTTTTCGGGCCGTCAAAGTATGGATTGTTGCCGGAGCTCTTACCGGAGAGAAAATTATCGTGGGGAAATGGGATTCTAGAACTCGGCACGTTCACGGCGATTATTACCGGTAGCGCCGCCGGTGGATTGCTCTACAAGATTTTCAAAGGCCGGCAAGAATGTTCTGCATTGGTATTTTTCGCGCTCGCCGGTCTGGGGCTGATTTGCAGTTTTGGCCTGCCGAAGTTGCCAGCGGCGAATCCGACGAAAAAGTTTCGCGTCAATTTTCTTGCCGATTTGTTCCGGCAGATTCAGGAAATTCTCCGTGACCGGGTGCTTTGGCTGGCGATGTTGGGTAATTGTTATTTTTGGTTTGTCGGGATGCTGATGTTGAATAATGCGGTGATTTTTGGAATGGACACTTTACAAGTCGACGAAGTCCAGACCAGTTATCTGCAGGTCGCGCTGGCGCTGGGCATCGGCGCCGGTAGCGTGGCGGCAGGGTATTTGTCCGGTGGTAAGATTGAGCCGCGACTCGTGCCGGTGGGCGCGATTGGGTTGGCGATTTTTAGCGCGACATTGGCGCTACCGGCGCTGACGTACCGAGTGGTATTAATGAATTTGGTGGTGCTCGGATTTTTCGGCGGATTTTTTATCGTACCGGTGGCGGCGCTGATGCAGTACCGGCCGGCGGCCGGTCAAAAAGGCGCGGTACTCGGAGCTGGTAATTTATTATCGTTTGTCGGGATTGCATTGGTGTCGGGTGTGTTTTGGTTATTGACGTCGGTGGCGGAGTGTTCGCCCCGGCAGATTTTTTTAATTGGCGGTATCTTGTCGGCCTCGGTGACGCCGTTTGCGGTCCGGTTGGCGATGGAGAATTTTGAAACCAGTCGTGAGGCTGAGTAGTGATTTATTTTTCCTGTTGACCAAGTGAGTGGGCTTCCTTAAAGTAAAAATCTTCGATGAGGTATTTATGAACTGGAAACGATTAATAGTTAGCAGCGCGGTGGCGGGGATGTTTTTGGCCACAGTGGGGTTGACGTTCGGCCAGGGACAGAGTGACTTTGAAATCAAAGAGATCCGGCAACAACTTGTTACCGCTCCGACCGGTATCTCAGCCGGAGATTTAGGCGGAACACCGGCGACATTGTGGCGGCAGTGGTTGAAGATTGAGGTGCTTTTTGCCAGCAATCCGACATGGTCAGATGATGTGCAGGTAAAATATTATGTATTGCTAAGCGATTTGAAAGGTGACCGGAAGTTATTTGTCGGCGATGTGACGCACGTGAATGTGGCAAAAGGGAGTCAGCATTACTCGGCAATGTTTATGCATCCCAATGCGGTGCAGCGTTATGGCGGGAAGATTCCGTTGGTAGTGACGGCGCGGATTTTTTACAAAGGCGCGGTTGTCGCGGAAAAGACAATGGCACCAGGGATTTCGGTCATTGAAGGTTGGTGGGATAAATTCTCACCGATTCCAGGTTATTTATTATCACCACAGGAAACACCGTGGGCTCCGGTCGCTAACGACCGATTTGAGGCCATTAAGGTTAGTCATCAATAAAAAGCTATAGCCATCACGATGCTTGCCTCTGATAAAATCCTCGCGTTAGATATTGGCGCCTCCAGCATCAAAATTGGTGAATTTCAGCTGTCGAAGTCGCATGGATTGCGCTTAGTGAATTTTAACCATACCAATCTCGGTATGGATCCAGAGCACGAGGAAGAGCGGAAGACGGTCATTGTTGCCGCGATTCGACGCATGTTGCAGGAGAAAAACATCAAGTCGCATCGGGTGATGTTCACGGTATCTGGACAATCGGCTTTTACACGGTTTGTTAAGTTGCCACCGGTGGATGAATCAAAAGTCGCGCAAATTATTCAATATGAAGCGCAGCAGAATGTTCCGTTTCCGATTGATGAAGTAATTTGGGATCACCAAGTGCTTGGAAATACCGAGCAGGGCGAGCTTGAGGTCGTGTTGCTAGCTATCAAGAGCGACATCATCGAAGAGTTGAATGCGGGAGTTGAATCGGCTGGGTTACAGACTGAGATTGTGGATGTTGCGCCGATGGCGCTCAGTAATGCAGTGCGCTACAACGAAGGCGAATCCGAAGACTGCACGATGGTAGTGGATATGGGCGCGCGGACCACCAACTTGCTGTTTTTGGAAAAAGGCCGCATTTGGTCTCGTCCGATTCCGATTGCCGGTAATGCGATTACGCAAGCCATTGCGGCCGAATTGAATGTTCCGTTTCTTGAGGCCGAAAAGTTGAAGTGCGCGAAAGGTTTTGTTGCACTGGGTGGCGCATATGAAGAGCCAGCCGACGAACAACAGGCGCGCATTAGTAAAATTATCCGGAATGTAATGACGCGGTTGCATGCTGAAATTACCCGGTCAATTAATTTCTATAAAGGTCAGCAAAACGGAAAAGCCCCAAGTCGGCTGTTGCTCTCCGGTGGCTCTTCAATCATTCCATATACGGATCGCTTCTTCCAAGAAAAGCTCCAGATTCCAGTCGGATTATTTAATCCGTTCCGGAATGTTGAGATTGCGGCGGAGATTTCTCGTGACGAGCTTGCGAAGTGTGCGCATTTCTTCGGTGAAATCGTTGGCCTTGGCCTCCGGCGGGTGACGCATTGCCCACTTGAAGTGAACTTGATTCCGAAGAGCATCCGAGCGCGGAAACAGATGCGCTTGAAGCAGCCATATTTTCTGGGAGCCGCGGCTGCGGTGATGCTCATTCCGCTGTGTTTACTCGCCTATACAAAAAAAACCACCACGTTGAAGGACCGGGAACTTCATGATGTGAGTGAAGAAGTTCAGCGGCTTGGCAAACTTGATCGGGAAGTCCGCAATGAGCAAGCGAAGTTGGATGGGCTGAAAACGAACGCCAAACAAGTAATGGAATTATGGCAGCAACGTTCGATGTGGCCGGATTTTCTGAATGATTTTAATCAACGCTGGATTAGCAACGTTTGGGTGACTGCCTTCAGTCCGGAAGCGTGTGGTGGTAGCAGTGCGGTCAGTGCGCCGGCAGCCGGTGGTGGGCGTCGCGGTGGGCGTGGCGGTGGCGAAGCCGCACCTGCACCGGTCGCAGCACCGGCGGCGTCAAGTGCGGGCTGTACGGAAATTCGGATTGAAGGTGCTGGGATGGGTACGGCCGATGCTTTACGATTGGTGGATGAGCTAGCCAATAATCTTCGCCAGTCACCTTACTTTGATAAAACAGCTCCCGAAAAAGGCGTCGTCATTGAACGTCCACCGTCGGCGATGACTCACGAAACCACCTTTACCTTTACCATCCGGGCGCGACTCGCGAAACCGGTGAATATTATTTCCAACTAATATGAATGCACGCTGGTTTCTAAATCATTTAGTTGGCCTCATTGCGGGAGCGGTGTTTGTGGTGCTGCTCGCGGTTATTCTTTGGCTTTATAGCGCCGCGCGAACACAGCAAGCTGTCGTACTGAATGATTTACAGGCACAACAGTCGCAATTACAGATGCTGCATGATGCGAAGATTTTTCCCTCCAAGAAAAACATTGAACAGCTCAAGCGCGACCGTGATAGCGTTCAACAATTGTATGAAGCCATGCGAGGCGCTGCGACTCATCCACTGATGCACGGACGGCCGTTGGCTCGCGATATTGATTTTTCGCAGTTTATGCGCGAGACCGTGAGCCGATTAAGCGCGGCGGCTGCCGAACAACACGTTCGCGTACCGGAAGGTTTTGCATTTGGATTTAGCCGGTATGACGCAAAATTTCCTTGCCGGAATCCTGTTGCGAATGGTGAGGAGTGTGCGCGGTTGTTGGCATTATTGAGTAAACAACTAGTGGCGGTAGAGCAGTTGGCTAATTTGCTGATTTCCAATCGAGTCGAAGAAATTACCGCGATTCAGCGGACCGAAGTTGAACCCGGCGAATTGAGCGGCGATGCGCTCAATCTGTCGATTCAAGCGGAGCCCAATGCACTTTATCAAACCTATCCATTTGAATTGCGTTTCAGTTGCGACACACCGGTGTTGCGTAATTTTCTTAACAGCCTGATGCAGGCGGATGGATTATTTATTGTCCGGGCGTTAAAGGTTGAGACTGCGGCGGTTCAGCTAAAGGCTACGGATGCAGCAGCGGCTACCAGTGAGACGGAACCGATGGGCGCGCGCCGGAAACGCCGATTGAATGTTACTTTACAAATTGACCTCATTGAATTTACTCCGACAGGAAAGCCAAACGCCGGTCGCGGGTGAGGCTGAGAATACGCTATGGATTTCATCAAAAAGCATTTCGAAAAAATCCTACTTACCGGAGCATTATTAGTACTCATTGGCGTGGCTATATTTTTGGCATTGAAAGTTGGTCAGCTTAGCGAAGAAGTCAACGCCGGCCAAAAGGGAGCTGAGCGCGAGCGCGGATTCACGATGACACCGACCGGTGCGTATTCAAATGCCATGAACGGTCTCAAAAGTCCGGCAACTTGGCCGTTCAATCCAATGGATCCATTCCATACTGGAATCGAATTTGGTAGCGCGACGGTGTCAACAAACAATCTGGTTAAACCGGGATTAAAACAACCATTTGCCCTCGTGAAGATTACGCGCCGCTTTTTCAAATTGATCTTCAAATCCTATGACGGGGAAGGTGAGAATTTTAAGATTAACGAAGGAAAGCGCACATTTATCGTGTCAAAAGTTGGCGACAAGATTTGGTCACCGGTGGATCGGATGGTGAATGGGACCAATGTTGCTTATGATACTGGCTATGTGGTGATTGGATTTACAAATAAGACGCAACACATCGATGTGGCGGGAATCCCCGGAGGACGCCAGCAAGATATTTCAGAATTAACGGTTCAGCGCGGGAACGAGTTGCCGATTGTTTTGGTTCGGAATAAATCGATTGAAGAACGTGAACCGGAGGCAATCGTCACCTGTCTGGCAGATAATCAAAACCTACCGATGCGCAAGGGTCAGTCTATTAATTGTGGTGGGAAGAGCTACAATGTCGTTGACATCGGTTTGCAGCAGGTGGTAATCGTGGACGACCAAACAAAAGAGCAATTCATTCTTTCTAACTAAAAGAACTTACAATTGCCTTAGCTGAGAAATCAAATGGAGAAATGCCTTATGAAGAAGAGTTTGTTAGTATTATTGGGAAGCAGCATATTATTTTTGACGGTTGCACTCCATGCCGATGTAACACCGGCAATGTCATCCGGTAACTCTGATGCGGCACTCATTGCCAAAGAAGAGTCCATCCGCCGGCAGGCAGCACAGGTGCAAGCGCAGGCCTTAATTGAAGAGGGCTGCAAGCTGATTAAGCAGGGCAAAGCCGAAGCTGCGATTCCAAAACTAGACGAAGCGCGCACTATTTTGCCGCGCTCGAAATCCGCCGAAAATGATTCCAATCGCGCGACCCATGCCTTGAGTGATGCTTATCTCCAACTCGCCAATAGCGCGCTCAAAGTAAAAGATAATCAAAAAGCCATCGAACTCGCCAAAAAATCACTCGAATACGCCCCCGACAACCGGTCGGCTGAGTATGTGATCGTCAAAGCCAAGCGAGTGGAAAGCGCGGCTCCAGTTCCAGTCAAAGTTCCGGCCCCTGATAAGACTCCGGCGTTTCTGACACAACGCGATCAAGTCAAGAAACTCTTCCGGGAAGGAAAAATTTTATTGAGCTCCGGTCAGTACGATGAAGCCGAACGCCGGTTCCAACAAATTCTACTCATTGATCCTTACAATGCTGATGCGCAGGAAATGCTCCGGATGGTTTCGGTTTCCCGCGAGCCAAGTACGCGCAATGGTGCGGCGGCTTCGCGCACCCGAATGATTTGGCAGGCTGATAATGCGTGGCTGTTACCCACCGGTGGTGAAGTCAAACGTCCCGAAGAGGAAAGCAGTGCGACACGGTTGCAAAGCACTGCGATTAATCAATCCATCATCCAAAAACTAAACAGCATCAAGTTCCCGCAAATTAATTTCCGCGAAGCTTCGTTGGTCGATGTAATTACACATCTAAGCGAACAAAGTCGCAAGCTTGATCCGACCGGCGAAGGTGTCAACTTTGTCTTCGGTCCGGGAGTTGAAGCCACAACGGCTGCGCCCGCCGCTGCCGAAGG
>CAINDI010000109.1 GCA_903847335.1 uncultured Verrucomicrobiota bacterium
ACCGGCGCGACGCTCGCCGGACAGGTGCTTGAGGAAAAATTGGCAGCACTAAATTTATCCGAAGCCGACGACGCCAAAAAAGTTGTCGAGATTGTCGAAGAAGGCATCAACCTTTCTCGCCGACTCGCCAAAGGTTTGTATCCGGTCGAAATGGAGGCCGACGGCCTGATGCTGGCACTTGAGGGATTTGCCGCCACGAGCAGCGAATTGTTCAAAGTCGCCTGCCGTTTTGAATGTGATTCGCCAGTGCTGATTCACGACCCCGCCACTGCCGGGCATCTTTACCGCATCGCCCAAGAAGCCGTTGGCAACGCCATCAAGCACGGCAAGGCCAGAAACATTTTAATTCGTCTTGATGCCAATGAAGAAAGCACCATGTTGTCCATCAAAGACGATGGCGTTGGTCTGCCTAAACCGCTGCCGAAAAATCGTGGTATCGGTTTGCGGATTATGGCACACCGCTCCGCCATGATTGGCGGCACATTCAAAGTGCGCCGAGACGAGCCGGGCGGCACGTTGGCAACTTGCGAGCTACAAGCAAAGTCCAAACCAAAAAATTTCCGTCGTGAATAAATCAAAAACAAAAATCTTTCTCGTGGACGACCATCCGCTCGTGCGCGAATGGCTGACCAACTTGATTCACCAGCAGCCCGACCTCATTGTCTGCGGCGAATCCGAAGATGTCCCCCGCGCCTTGCAGAAAATCTCCGCCATCAAACCCGACGTGGCAATTGTGGATATTTCGATCAAGCACGGTTCAGGGATTGAGTTGATTAAAAGCCTCAAAGCGTTGCATCCAGACGTTGCCACCATTGTTCTTTCAATGCACGACGAGAAACTTTATGCCGAGCGCGCGTTGCGTGCCGGAGCGCGTGGTTATGTTATGAAATCAGAGACCGCCAAAAAGGTTATCATGGTAATTCGTCAAGTGCTGGCCGGTAAAATTTACATGAGTGAAAGCATCGCAGCGGTGTTTGCGGAAAAATTCGTGGATGGCCGGTTGGCCGCCAGCGGCTCGCTGGTGGAACAATTGAGCGACCGCGAACTGGAAACTTTTCAACTTTTGGGCAAGGGCTACGAAACGCGCCAAGTCGCCGAAATAATGAATGTAAGCATGAAAACCGTTCAAGCCCATTGCGCGCACATCAAGGAAAAACTCAAACTCACTAACGCCGCCGAACTGCTGCGCGAAGCCGTCCGCTGGCAGGAAAATTATCCGAAGAGTTGATCTTCACGGCATATAGGGCAATGCCTTATGCGAGAATTATCCCGCGCCTGATATGCAGGATGCCCCGTCTCTGTTCCAATGAGACGTGTTGATTCGTCTATTTTTCCAGCGAACATTTTTTGCCCGGCTGCTTATCGCGGCGGCGTTCAGCGTCTTTCAGCCGCAAGTGCTGGCGCAGAATGATCTTGCGGCGACGAATGCCCTTTCGCTCGCAGACGCAAGGCGCATCGCCTTCGAGCGCAATTGGGATTTGCTCGCGGCGAAAAGCGGAATTGATGCGGCGCAGGCGCAACTTCTCATCGCGAAAGAATTTCCGAACCCCACTGCTTCAATTTCCACGGCCAAAATTGGCGACCAAGAAAGCGGCACGACGATGGGCAACGGTCTTTGGGAGCGGAATTACGATTCAATCGCCGCCATCAGCCAGTTGATTGAAATCGGCGGCAAACGCCGTGACCGCCAAATTTCGGCGAAGGCCGGTGTCACCGGCGCACGCGCCAGATTTTTTGACGCGCGCCGCTCGTTGGAACAGGGCGTGACGAAA
>CAINDI010000110.1 GCA_903847335.1 uncultured Verrucomicrobiota bacterium
AATTCCGCCGGCTTTGAGAACGAGAATCTGGTCGGCATTGCGAACTGTCGAAAGCCGGTGGGCAATGACAAAACTTGTCCGGTGTGCCATCAGACGTTCCAACGCTTCTTGAATCAATTTTTCGGTGGCGGTGTCCACACTTGCCGTCGCTTCATCGAGAATGAGAATCGGTGGGTCTTTCAACAATGCTCGCGCAATGCTGACTCGCTGTTTCTCACCAACGCTGAGCTTCACGCCGCGTTCGCCGACGCGTGAATCGTACCGCTCCGGTAGGCGCTCGATAAATTCGTGACAATTCGCAGCAGTAGCGGCAGCAATCAGTTCCGCGTCTGTGGCATCGAGTTTTCCGTAGAGAATATTTTCCCGAATCGTGCCGTTAAACAAAAACGCTTCCTGCGAAACGATGCCAATTTGTTGCCGGAGCGATTCGAGAGTGACATCGCGGATGTCGTGGCCGTCAATCAACACCGCACCGCGTGTGACCTCGTAAAATCGCGGTAACAGATTCACCACCGTCGTCTTACCGGCACCCGTCGGACCGACAAGCGCGATGGTTTGGCCAGGTTGCGCATGGAGATTGATAGTTTTCAACACCGGCAGATCGCTCCGGTATTCAAATGCAACCTCCCGGAACTCCACTTCGCCACGCACACGCGCCGGCAATTGTTTCGCATTGGCGCGTTCGCCGACTTCAATCGGCGCATCAAGAATATCGAAGACCCGTTCACCGGCGGCACGCGCGGCTTGGAACATTTGGTTGAGACCATGAAGCTGCCGGACCGGCGAGTAAAACATTCCGATGTATGCGAGGAATCCGACAAATGCACCGAGCGTCAGTTCACCCGCCAGCACCGCCCGTCCGCCGAGCCAAAAAACGATGACGTAACCCAGCCACGCGCTGAATTCCATCGCCGGCGAGTACACCGACCACGCGCCCATGATTTGAAGTGTCGCGGTGCGCAATTTATCGGCTTTCGATTCGAAGCGATGAAGTTCATGATTTTCACGGCCGAAACCTTTGATTTGGCGGATTCCTTGCAGATTGTCGAGCAGTAGCGCGTTGAGACCGGAGGCGGCGACGCGTTGCGCCCGGTAACGTTTGTGCGCAGTGGTTGTAAAAATCAGCGCGCCGGCAATGAGTAATGGAAATGGAATCAGCGACCACGCCGTCAGCGTTGGACTGAATGTGAGCATCATGTAGCCGACGCCAGCTAAAGCTAACACCGCGGTCGTCCCCTGCTCGATGCCGTCGATAAGAATGCGCTCGACGGAGTTCACGTCGTCAATCACCCGTGTCATCAAGTCACCGGAGGCGCGCTGGTCAAAATATTGCACCGAAAGTCGCTGGAGTTTGTCGTAGAGGTCCCGGCGCATATCAAAGATGACGCGCTGTTCAAACCGGTTATTAAGCTGAATGCGAACGAAGTTGAAAAAGTCCCGGAGGCCGCCGGCGAGTAACAAACCGCCGCCCATCCATAACACCAAATCCATCCGCCGCTTTAGAATCGCTTCATCCACCATCACCTGCGTCAATTTGGGAAACGCCAGCCCCGCGACCGTCGTGATAATCGCACAAAGCATCGTTCCGACGCCATACCACGGATACCGGCGTAGATAAGCGAAGACGCGGGAGAAAATCTCGCGACCACTCCGCTTCTTGGAAATCATGCTCTCGTCGTTGACAGTATCGTGCCGAATCATTCGGCCAAGATAACTCAAAATCCGTTAATCGCTGAAGAAAATTTTAGACGAGTGATGGAAAGAGTTTATTTTCCTTCACGGCGTGCCGCTGGAGATGCTTACCAAAGGCGCGCATCGCTTCCCGTAAAACAATCACGTCGGCGGCGGTAAGTTTTTCCTGTGCCAGCAAGGCGGTCAACTCTTTGATTTCTTTGATTAAAGCGCGATGATCTTTCCGGATTTCCGCCACATCATTCGCGACTTCAGCGCCGAGACCGGCGCGCAGTAAACCCGGGAAAATATACCGTTCTTCATAGGCAAAATGC
>CAINDI010000111.1 GCA_903847335.1 uncultured Verrucomicrobiota bacterium
AACGATTTGAACGGAATCAGCCTCGATTTGAATCCGACGCAGGCTACGGCGAATCAGTACATCCGCAATGGCATCAGCCTTTACAATGCAGCCACGAATCCGATGACCAATTACGTCCTATTCAGTTTCACCTACTTGAAAGCCAATGCGACCAACATCAATCTCGGCTTTTACCGGAGCGCATATACGGGAATGGTTAGCAACAATTTCCTCGCGTTCAACTGGACGAACCGGCTCAGCGGTACGTCAATTTACAGCGGCATTTTCACGGTCTCAGTCAACGCGGCCTCGACGTGGACTAACACGACGCTGGTAGTGCCGGCGTTCACCAATTTGCCAGTCGGCGCGACGGTGCAGGGCTGGTGGTATGCGACTCCTTACAGCACCAACGGGGCATCAGCGGTGCAGTGGTTCACATTGGAGAGTGAGGCACAGATATGGTAACGCGCATCCTCATCATTCTGCTTGCGCTGGCTGTCTCAGCATCGGCGCAACGCATCTGTCCTCCCAATCAGGTCAACAGCAACGGGCTGGTCGGTCGCTGGCTGGTGCCGGGTAAACAGACCGGCAGCGTCGCGCAACCAACCCTCTGCCTTGACGGCAGCGCCAAAGGCAATCATGGGACGACAGTAAACTCACCAAACTATGGCGTCATATACTCTCGGCCAGCTATGACCTTTAATGGGATTAGTCAGTATGTGACTATCCCAAGCAATATGGTTACCGCTTTCCCAGTTTCGATTTCATATTGGTTCAAAACAGATTTTTCCGCTAATCCAATTGGAGTTCATTTTATTGAACACTGGGGGAATGGCTCACACGTAATGGCAGGGGGGATAAATCAGACAGGGAGCTATGGATATATTACATCTACAACTGGTATACACTCGGCAATTAGTAACTTTACTAACAATGCGTGGAATCATGTGGCTCTTGTTTATACCTCAGATTCGGCTGGAACGATTTATGTCAACGGAACAAATGTGACAACTGCGGGCTCTAATTATTGGGGTCCGAGTGGTACAGAAATATCTACTTTGGGTGTAAGAAATAATGGTGGAAATCTTTCTTGGCAATTTAATGGTTCCCTTGACGATGTCCGTATCTACAACCGTGCTTTAACCGCAGGTGAAATCCGCGCCATTTATCGAGGACAACAATGAGAATTTTGCTTACCATCTTCACGCTTTCCACCGTCTGCATCGCCGCCGACTGGCGACAGGATTGTCCGGTCAAGGATGACTGGCGCGGACAGAACAACTGGGTCAATGCGACGGTAGCGTGGCAAACAAACATCGTGACGACGATCAGCACCAACGGAGATCATGCGGCGTACATCGCGTGGTTGAATGGTTGCGGGGCTTCATGGCGATACGACTGGAACACTGGTAACCCTGATATTGGTATTCAGAACCTGAACATCCAATACATCGACGTGCCGAATCCGCCGACCGACGGCGCCATGTCGGGACTCCTGCAAGACCGGGCGGCCATGTTGCACCAACGAGCAATCGGCCAGTGTCCGCAGGACTTGACGATCACCACGAACAACACTCCCGTAATGACGCCGATTCGCTACCGATGGCAGGACTACGGGCTACCGGGGCCGGTGCAATGATTACCGTGATTCGCTACATTTTAGACGCACTCGCAATAGCAATCATTATCGGGATGCTGATTCGCGGCGGCGATGACCATAACCCGAAAAATCCATGACCATGAACCATGACGTACCAACCAAAGGACACGATACGCCAATGGCTACCGTATTTGACGAAGAAAAAATGCGACTGATGATTAGCGAGGCGGTACACGAAGGCATCAACAAGAGCCTGAATAACGGGCTAGGTGCGAAGGTGCGCGAACTTGCGCGACTTGA
>CAINDI010000112.1 GCA_903847335.1 uncultured Verrucomicrobiota bacterium
ATTGCACCGCGAGCGGTACGGATTTTTTCTAGCACGCGCCGGAAGTCCACCGGCGCTTCATCGGTTAAGGTGCGTTGGAGCATTTGCTCAACGGCTTGGATTTGTTTCGGGTCGGTGACGGCTTGCAGTTGCCGGTCGCAGACGCCGAATTGATCGAGTACGACGTGGTCGCCACGAGTGTAAATGTGGGCGCTGAGGACGTTCAAATCCGCTGCCGCAAACGCGCCGGCAATCTTGGAGAATAGTCCCAACCGGTCCCAAGTGCAGATGGTCACGCGCGAGTTGCCTTGCGTCGGAAAGGATTGCCAATCAATCACCGGTACGAGTGCCTGCGCCGCTTGCTCAACATCCATTTGCCGTAGCAGAAATTGGTGAATCAGTTGTAAGTGGCGCGAAGAATCGTCGGCGCTGGTGTTGATGTAGTAGCTGGCCGGCATCAACTCAAAATGCGAGTAGATTTCTTCGAGCGGCAACTGGTTTTTTAACCGAACACTGACTTCCTTGTAGAGTTGCTCGATGCGTTTCGAGAGAATATTTTGAGCGCGTTCGCCGCCTTCGATGGCTTGCGTCGTCCGGCGATATAATTCCCATAACAAGGTTTCTTTCCACTCCGTCCACGACTTAAGACTGGTGCCGGCGGCATCCACAAACGTCAATAACATCAGAGCATCGAGATCAGCTTGATATTTCACGATGCGAACCGCCGCATCAATCGTGGCGTTGTCGTCAATGTCGCGTCTTTGCGAAAGCAGACTTAGCTTCAAATGATCCCGAACTAAAAACATCAACCGGGCCGTTTCGTCTTCGCCGAGTTTTAGTCGATGTGCGACGTTTTTGGTAAATGCATAGCTGGCTTCAGAATGCAATTTTGCGTTGGCGGCTTTACCGGTGTCGTGGAGCAGAATGGCGAGACACAAAACGTGTGGATATTCGAGTTGCTGAAAGATTTTTTTGTATTCCGAATGCGGTTTCTCGGTGGCGTCGAGAATCCGGTCGAGGTGGTCGAGGACGTGAAGCGTGTGTTCGTCGGCGGTGTATTGGTGAAAAAATTCATGCTGCACCAGACAGGTCAACCGGCCAAACTCCGGTAAGAATTTTCCGAGGAATTCGACTTCGTGCATCATCCGCATGACGCGAGCGACTTGACCTTTTTGCTGGAGAATCGTCAGGAAAATTTCGCGCGCCTCCGGAGCACTTTGGAAACTCCGGTTTACTAACTTGAGGTTTTGTCGAATCAAGCCGCGTAATTCCGGGCTTAACTCCGCACCGCGTTGTTGGGCGTACCGGAACACGCGGAGGAGGCGCAATGGGTCTTCCCGGAAGATTCCCGGTGCTGCGGCTTCAATCAAACTGTTGTGAAATAAAAATCCGTCCACCGGTTCTTCTTTTTTGCCGCGCCGGAGCAGATTGCCGAGTTTAAACTTTGCCGGTTGAATCGCCATACGTTCGGCAAGCGCATTGGTCAGGAGAAAAATATTCCGGGCGTGGGTGTAATAGTCCCGCATGAAGGCTTCGACGCGCCGCAGAACGTCGTGGTGCCGGTAGCCAAACTCATCGGCTAACTGCAATTGCAAGCCGAGGGCGATATTGTCGCACGGCCGGTCGGTTAAGTAATGGAGTGAATTACGGACACGCAGGATGAAGTCATACGCCGCTTCGAGTTGGCGTTGCTCCGAAGTTTCGACAAGACCGCGCCGGCGCAATTCGGTTAGCGTCAGCACGCCGTATTTGAAAAATGCCATCCAGGTCAAGTTTTGGAAATCGCGCAAACCGCCACAGCCATTTTTTACATTCGGCTCTTGCAAGAAGACGCTATCGCCGTGTTTTTCATGACGAACGCGTTGGTCTTCCACTCGGGCGGCGATATATTCGGCTTCGTGACCACGCACGCATTCTTTCACCAGTGTCTCGCGGAACATTTCATAAAATGCCGACTCGCCAACAATTAATCGTGCTTCAATCAGCGCCGTCTTTGCCTGCATATCTTCATTCGCCTGTGCCACCGCTTCGCTGACTGACCGGGTTGCGTGTCCGACTTTCAACCCGACATCCCAGAGCATGTACAAAACCTGTTCCACTACGGCGGTAATGAATGGATGCGTTTTTGGCCCACGACTGGCTGTGTTGTGCAGAAAAAGAATGTCGATGTCCGAGTGCGGACTCAATTCGCCCCGGCCATAGCCACCGGTGGCTATTAAGAGTAACGGCACCGGTGTCTGTCCGACTTGCTGGCGCACATTCTCGACAGCGGCTTTGAATAAATGGTCGAGCACCACATCCAAAACATGAGCCCGTCCTTGCGCCACTTCCCGGCCGCTCGCGCCGGCGTGCTGCAACATTCGGAGCCGGTGCTCCTCGACTTTTAGAAATTGTTTATACGTGCTGAGGATTTCGGAAGGCTTCGCTCCCGATTTGAGAATCAACCGTTGCCGGGCGTGGTGCCGAACCTTCTCCCGGTAATGTTGCTGTGCGCTCACAGCCGCCACCATAAATTGAGATGCCGCGCCCCGCAAGGCTGAATCTATTCGGCGTAACTCGCTCCGACGCAAGCCGCTAGCTTGTCACTTACTTGTTACACACGCCGGAGTTGCGTTTTTGCCCAATCTCGGCTACTGTCTCGCTCAAGTTTTTAACCTCTAAGGAGGGGGTTCGAAATGACATTAAACCGTCGATATCAAGATCCTTTGGCTGAATTTGACCGATCCACAGCCGAGGAAATTAAAAAATACAAATGGATCGAAAGCGAAAAGGTCGGTAAGGACATTGGTTGGGAACGCGCTCGGCAGGAGTGGTTGCAAAAACACTTCCCGGCGTGGAAGCATCAGCGGTGGCAAAATGCCATCGCCGAAGCGATGCAATCGGATGCCAGCTTGAACTAATTGTTACGATTCAAAGGTCAGACCGGGGCGAGTATTCAACTCGCCCCGGTTTTTTTATCAGGTTTCAGCAAATCGCCTAACTTCTCAAACGGATTTGCCATGCGCGAAACTTCGGTCACTGCCGGTTGCGTGAAATCGTCCACCAAGCCTTGCAGCTTATATTTTTCGTGTTCGTGGTCATGGCAGTAAATGCAGAGCAGCTCCCAATTACTGCCATCGTTCGGATTATTCTGGTGGTTGCCATCTTTGTGGTGAACCGTGAGCTCCGGTAGTCGTTTACCGGTAAATTCTCGGCCACAACTAGCGCATAAATGTGGAAACATCTTGAGCGCCCGTTCCCGGTAACCCGATTGGCGTTGCGCCACATCCCGGCGAATCTTCGCCAGCATCGCGGCGTGCTTCTCTGCGTCCGACGGTTTCATTTCAATACGCTCGAGCCATGACGACACGCTGGGCGGAAGGCTGGCCAGTGAGAATACAAGAACCGGTGCCATGAGCGTCGGCTGGGATTTGATCTGGTAGCGGAATACACCGAATCGTGGTCTCGAACCGTTTGGCCATTTCTTCTTCTTGTTCGTGCGTGCCGGCCCAATGTACCCAGGCAAATCCGCCGCCGTCTTTGAAAAATTGCTCAAACTCGGCGAGTGAGTTGATCACCCGGCTGCGCTTGGTCCGGAGGAGATGAGCGCGTTCCAGTAACTCGCGTTGCATCGTGTCGAGTAACGGCTTGATGCCGGCGAGTGCTTCGGCACACGGAACGAAAGTCTTTTTGCGTTTGCGTTGCTCTTGCTCGGTCTCGCCTTCTTTCTCCAAGACAAACCGGCGAACGAGACAGAGGCTACCTTTCTCCAAATCTTTCGGACCAATTTCGATTCGCACTGGTACACCTTTGGCTTCCCATTCGTAATATTTCGCACCGGGCATAATGCCTTCCCGGTCGTCGAGCTTCACAACTAAGCCTTGCGCTTTGAGTTCACCGGCAACTTTTCCGGCTTCTTCGAGCACTTTGATTTTCTCGGCGTCATTTTTGAAAATCGGAACGATGACGACGTGAATCGGTGCGAGTTTTGGCGGGAGAATCAGCCCGGTATCATCGCTATGCGTCATGATGAGCGCACCGACAAGCCGCGTCGAGACGCCCCAGCTAGTGGCATAAACGTATTCGCGCTGACCGGCGGCGTTGAGGAACGTGACGTCGCTGCTCTTGGCAAAATTTTGGCCGAGGTAATGACTCGTGCCCATTTGCAAGGCCTTACCATCTTGCATCATGCCTTCAATGCAAAGGGTTTCAAGCGCACCGGCGAAACGTTCACCCGGCGTTTTCTTGCCGCGAATTACCGGTACCGCCATGATGTTCTCAGCAAAATCGGCGTACACGTCAAGCATCCGGTAGGTTTCTTCAAGCGCTTCCTTTTCGGTGGCGTGCGCGGTGTGGCCTTCTTGCCAGAGAAATTCGGCGGTGCGCAGGAATAGCCGGGTCCGCATTTCCCAGCGAACGACATTGGCCCATTGGTTGATGAGTAACGGTAAATCCCGGTAACTCTGAATCCAGCCTTTGTAGGTGTCCCAGATAATTGTTTCGCTGGTCGGACGGATGACGAGTGGTTCTTCGAGTTTCGATTCGGGATCGACGACGACTTTGCCATCAATCGATTTGAGGCGGTGATGTGTGACGACCGCGCATTCTTTGGCAAAGCCGGCAGCGTGTTTTTCCTCGCGGGTCAGATACGAAAGTGGAATGAAGAGCGGGAAGTAAGCGTTGACGTGGCCGGTGGCTTTGAACCGGTCGTCGAGTTCGCGCTGCATCTTTTCCCAGATGGCGTAGCCGTGAGGCTTGATGACCATGCAACCGCGCACGGCGGAATGTTCGGCGAGATCGGCGCGTTTGATGACGTCGAGGTACCATTGTGAATAGTCTTGGCTGCGCGGCGTAATGCCGTCGTTTTTTGTGAGATTGGGTTGAGTCATAGCACTTTGTGTGTAGGCGAAAATCTTCCGAAAGGCAAAAGCTTTCCCAACGCATAACTAATTCATTGTCGGGATAGGCGCCAGTTGGTACAAAGAATGCCGATGGCTCCAATAAATAAATCGTTACTTCAGAAGGCCAAGTCTCTGGGATTCTCTGACCGGCAGATTGCCTCGCTGGTCGGCAGCACCGAAGACGAAGTCCGCGCGCTTCGCAAAAAACTCGGACTTGTGCCGAGTTACCGGCTCGTCGATACGTGCGCTGCGGAATTCGAGGCATACACCCCATATTTTTATTCCACCTATGATACCGGTGACGACGAAGTCCGGAAGACGACGACGAAAAAAGTGATGATTCTCGGCGGCGGGCCAAACCGGATTGGACAAGGTATTGAGTTTGATTATTGCTGCGTTCACGCGTCGTTCGCATTGAAGGAACTTGGCTTCGAGACAATCATGGTCAACTCGAATCCCGAAACCGTCTCCACCGATTACGATACGTCCGACAAACTTTTTTTCGAACCGCTGACGTTGGAAGATGTGCTCCACATTTACGAGCGGGAAGGTTGCTGGGGTGCGATTGCGCAATTCGGTGGCCAGACGCCGTTGAATCTCGCACTTGGTCTTCAGAAAAATGGCGTCAACATTATCGGTACCACGCCGCAGAGTATTGAAATCGCCGAAGACCGAAAACTTTTTGCGGCGATGCTCGATAAACTCAAGATTCCACAACCGCCAAATGGCCTTGCGACGAATGAAGAGGAAGCGTTGGCCGCGTCGAAGAAAGTCGGCTATCCGGTGTTGGTGCGTCCGTCATTCGTGCTTGGCGGCCGGGCGATGCAGATCGTTTATTCCGACGACGAACTCCGGCATTACATGCGATTCGCCGTTGAAGCATCACCGGAGCGACCGGTGCTCGTGGATAAATTTTTGGAAGAAGCTATTGAAGTCGACGTGGATTGTATCGCCGACATCGGAATCGGTGGCGACACGGTAGTCATCGGCGGATTTCTGGAGCACATCGAATTTGCCGGCTGCCATTCCGGTGATGCCGCGATGGTCTTGCCGCCGCATTCACTCGGCAAAAATGTGCTCGAAACTTTACGCCGGTACACCCACGCGATGGCCCGAGAGCTTCGGGTTGCCGGTTTGATGAATGTCCAGTTTGCCGTGCGCGGCAACGATGTTTGGGTGCTTGAAGTTAATCCGCGCGCCTCGCGAACGGTGCCATTCGTTAGTAAAGCGATTGCCAAACCACTTGCCAAACTCGCCGCAAAAGTGATGACCGGTAAGAAGCTTACCGAACTTGGTTTCACCGAGGAAGTTTGGCCAAAATATTTTGCGGTGAAAGAATCTGTTTTTCCGTTCAGCAAATTTCCGGGACAAGATATTTTGCTCGGCCCGGAAATGCGCTCCACCGGCGAAGTCATGGGGCTTGGAAAAGACTGGGGCACCGCTTATGCCAAATCGCAGATGGCCGCGCAACCAGGTTTACCAACGGCCGGTAAAGTTTTCATCAGTGTGCGCGACTCCGATAAATCTCAAGCCATCGCCATCGCACGCGAGTTGGCGGCGTTAGGATTTGAGATTTGCGCTACCGGTGGCACCGCCAAGGCGTTACGCGATGCTGGGTTGACGACGCAAACGCTTTTCAAATTGCAAGAAGGCCGACCTAACTGTCTCGACCTCATCAAAAATGGTGAGTTGGCTATGATCATTAACACGCCTGCCGGTAAGACGCCGCGCGTGGACGAGGTAAAAATCCGCACCGCCGCTGTGCAGCACAAAATTTCGATCATGACCACGCTAGCGAGTGGCAAAGCTGCGGTCGCCGGTATCAAAGCTTTACGAGCACAAGGTTTGACCGTGCAATCCATCCAAGAATACCACCGCGAATTAAACAAATGAGTTTGAACTGCGATTTCGTCCGTTCCCATGGACTTGGTAATGATTACCTCGTTATGGATCCGTCATTTGAGTTGACGCCGGAGCGCACTCGCATCATTTGCCATCGCAATACCGGTGTCGGCAGCGACGGGATTCTTGTCGTCGCAAAAAATTCCGGTGCAGATTTTGCTGTGCGAATCCTAAATCCTGACGGCAGCGAGGCGGAAAAATCTGGTAATGGTCTCCGCATTTTTTCAAAATTTCTTTACGATCACGGATACACGAAGAAAACCGAATTCACGATTCATACGCTCGGCGGCATCGTCAACTCCCGGTTGATTTTGGAAGCCGGTCGAGTCATCGCCGTGCGCGTAGACATGGGCAAAGCCGTCATCGACCGGCAACTCACGAAGCTGGAGGTTGCCGGCACAACCTTGAATGTCACGTCGCTGTCCGTCGGAAATCCGCATTGTGTTACCATCGTCCCGGACTTGGAAGCGGTGGATTTGTTCAAGTTTGGTCCGCTCATCGAAAATCACCCGGCGTTCCCGAAGCGCACCAACGTCCAGTTCGCGCAGGTGCTCGACCACGCCAACATTCGCGCCTTGATTTGGGAACGCGGCGCCGGTCACACCTTGGCGAGCGGTTCGAGTTCGTGCGCCGTGGCCACAGCCTGTTTCGACAAAGGTTTAGTCGACGGTCACGTCACCGTGCAAATGGAAGGCGGCAATCTCACCATCGAACTCGACCAGCAACTCAATCTCGTGATGACTGGTCCGGTCGAGGAAGTTTGCACCGGTAATTTCAGCGCCGAGTTGCGCCACCGGCTCAAGCTCCATTCCCGTTGAGCAATTCCTGAAACGACGGTAATGCGCGGATGGAATCGAAATCCTGTTCAGCCTTCACCAGCGCCCGCAATTTTGGGTCGAGATTGAGCGCGCTGCGCAACAATTCCAAAGCTTCCGCCGGTCGGTTTTGTACGGCCCGGTAGCAAGCCATATTAAAATTTGCCAACGCATCGTGTGGATTTGCATTGAACGCTCGTTGCAACGTCTCCGCCGCTGCCTCGACGGATTTGGTCCGCCGGCGAATGTAGGCGAGATTGATCCAGAGGCCGGTATTTCGTGGGTTCATTTCGGCGAGTTGCGCCATGAAAGGTTCGGCTTCATTCAACCGGTTTTGTTCCCAGAGAATTGCGGATTTGATAGCCAACACATGTGAATCATGCGGTGCCAACGCGGCGGCCACATCGGCTTCGCGGAGCGCCTCATCGAACATTTTCAACTCGAGGTAGCCGGCGGCGAATTCAATGTGTTTTTGGATTTCCCAATTCATCCACCGGGAATATAGCAGGCTCTTGTGTTTTTTTACTTTAAAAGTAAAGGCTTTCTCTTGGCTTACAAAAACCGCCAATTGCGTAAAACATTAACCAATGTCAACAGAATCATATTGGTGCATCTCATTTGACAAAAAGAGTGGAGCGGTGTAGTTTTGCCGAATAGTAAACGGGAGTGTTATCCAATGAAAAGAATCACAAGAATTGTAGCAATTACGGTGTTGGCAATTGGAACAATGGCAGTATCTGTTATTGCGGGACCTCCTGGGGTAGTCACGCAGACATTTTCTTTTGCGACAGCCTCAACAGATTGGACAAATAGTCTAGCTATCCAGCAGATAAATTTGATTGGAACTTTGAATAGCGTCACCATTATTGAAACGATTGACTGGTCGACCTATCTGGCTGGTACAAATACAGATAGCATTGCAAATGTTAAAGTTACAAAGGATCAGGCAGAGCTACAAATATACGATAGCATTACTGGTCCTTCTACAGCATTAATTGACCAATCCATCGGATACAATAATAATGGCGGCGTAACACTTTTACCAAATACTGGGCATGTTTTTGGAAACTATTTTTCGACAAATAGTTTTACCTATAATTACGGCCCTGGGCAAATAGCAGCATTTGTTGGAGGCGGCGTATTACCGTTGCAGGTATATACTTGGACGGGTAATAACCTTTCTAGCTCCGGAGGTGGAACTTTCATAAACACACAAAATACTGCGGCTAACCTTGAGGTTCAGGTTTTGTATAATTATAGCGGGACCGTTATTGTGCCAAGCGTACCTGAACCATCTACAGGAATTTTATTTGGGATTGGTGGCCTAATTTGTTGTGCTTGGGCTTGGCGGCGGAAGGCTGCAAGTAGCACGATTTGACATTTGGGATTTTGCGACTATCTTCCCTGCGACAATAAAAAGAGGCTGTATGATGATTAGTAAATCAGTTAAAACTTATTCGCTGGTATTCCTATGTGTTGGACTCTTGTTCAACGACAGTCCATCCGCAACGGCGAATTTAATCACGCAAACATTCACCTTTGGCATGGCGGGTACTGATTGGATTAATAATCTAAATATTGCTCAGATTGATTTAGCCGCAGGTGGTATTTTGAATGATGTTACCATTACTGAAACTGTGGACTGGACGGCGTATCTTGCCGGTA
This sequence comes from uncultured Verrucomicrobiota bacterium, assembly GCA_903847335.1. Taxonomy (GTDB): domain Bacteria; phylum Verrucomicrobiota; class Verrucomicrobiia; order Palsa-1439; family Palsa-1439; genus CAINDI01. The sequence goes on from CAINDI010000112.1 coordinate 9,242, forward strand.
CAAACACAGATCATACTTCGTCAGTAAAAGTCACAAAAAACCAAGCTGATCTTCAATTATACGATAGTATTACTGGGCCAAGTACACCATTATTTGACCAATCCATTGGTTACAATAATCATAACGGAATTACCTTAGCGCCGGGTACTGGTTATAGTTTTGGAAACTTTGTTTCGACCAATAGTTTTGCATATGATTATGCAGGCGCAGGTAACACGTCACAATTTGTCGGGAGTGGATTTTTACCACTCCAAGTTTCTACTTTCACGCAGAATAACGAATCAACGACCGGTGGTGGTCGATTTACCTATACCCAAGACACTCGCGCCGCGCTTCAGGTTCAAGTGACCTATGATTATACCGGCCACTTGAATACGCTGAGCGTACCGGAACCATCAGTATGGTTTTTACTTGGTGTGGGGGGGGTAATCTGTTTGGGTTGGCGACGAAAGACTGCTGGACAGAATTAGACGATTTTCGCAACTACTTTGTGAAGCGATATTCAATAGAATATCGCTTTATTTTTTGATTTACCCACCGGTTATAATGCGGATTGCGCTTCTTGCTGTAGATTGGCCGGTAGACCGCATTCCAATGCTCGTTGAAATGATTGACGTGCTTCTACCGTACGGCCTTGTGCAAGATGTACCTTGCCTAAATGAAAGTGTGACAGTCCCTGGTTGGGGGCCAATCGCACCGCCTCCCAAAGATGAAGCAACGCTTCTTCATAATTACCACTCAAAAACGCGACCCAACCAGCGGTATCACGAACATGTGAATTTTGTGGATCACGGCTCACAGCTTGATGTGCCAATCGCAAGGCTTCGGTAACTTTTCCTGTTTGGGCTAATAAATTAGCGAGCTCATTCAGCGCAATTGGTTGTTCAGGTTCAATTGCCAAAACTTCACGATAGAGTCCGATGGCGGTGTCAGTTTTGCTTTGAGCCAAATAAATGGCAGTGAGATTCAGCCTGATGCTTACCGAATTAGGCGTCAGCTTCAGTGCCGCCACTAGGTGGTTAATCCCATCATCAAGGCGCTGCAATCGATGGCAGATTTGCCCGGCTTGCACATGCGCCTCGACAAATTGCGGACGCAAAACGGCTGCGACTTCAAATTCCTTCAAGGCTAATTCCAGTTTGTCTTGAGACAACCAAATCTGTCCCGCTAGTTGATGGGCAATCGGTAAATTGGGATTTTCGAGCACGAGTTGATTACTTTCCGCTGTGGCTTTCGCAATCTCACCTTGCTGAAGGTATAGATTAGCTAGCATTAAACGAACTGGAAAAGTTTTCGGCAACGCTTGAGCCAGCTGCAAAGAACACGCCTCAACTTCTTTCCATTGTCCCAATCGCACACGGCAGTTGAGTAAATTTAGCAATAACCATGGATCACCGGAAGACTGCAAGTTGACTTGTTCAAGATGTGCCGCCGCCTCTTCCAATAATGATTTTGCCCGCAAATCGCGTGCCGTAACCTGCGATGCCAGCCGAGCCAGGCGCAAGGTTCCATCAGATTGTTGTAGTTGCGCCAGCGTCTGCCAAAGGCCAATGAGCGCGTCAATATTGTCATGATCGCGACGGATTACTTCCTGAAAGGCATGGTGCGCTTCCCATAATCGTCCAAGTTTTAAATAGGCAAACGCCAACTGCGTCTGCGCTTCGGATGATTGCAGATTTTGCCGGTTTGAATTCAATACATTTTCCAACCGTTCCAACTCAAGTTCTGCGGCCATTTCTAGTTTTGTTTCCTGCGGTAAACGTAATAATCCTGGCAGCGGACCCACAGAAGACACGACTAAGCCGCGATATATTCCCCGGATACTCGCCATCCACATCCACCAATCACCAACTTCTTGTTGCGGAATCTGAGTGAGCGCCGGGCTAAGGTAAATACTGGTAATTTTACCGAAGTGTTTTTCTAACTCCACCAAATCGGTTTCACGTTGACACAGCAATAAGGCTGGCCGTTTCCAACGCCACGCCACAAACGCCGGTACATCCGTAAAAACTACACCGTCCTCTGGCAAACGTTTACTGACTCCATCCTCAATATCCACCGGACGACTCGCATAGTTACGCCCAAATTGCATAACCACCGGGAAAGCCATCATCACACCAATCCCGGCATATGTCAGACGCCGAGCCATCGTCGCATTCAACCGTAAACGCAATTTTACGGCAGTGAAACCTTCAACGTTCACCTGTCCCCATGCCACAAATTGAGCCGCCGCTACACACGCTAGCACCGGTGTCCACGCAAGCAGTAGTTGCGTATCCGGCTGCGTTAGACAGGAGAATAATGCCGAAAGTATCGCGCCACTAATTGCAATTCCTGCAAGTCTCCGGCGCGACGTTTTAGCCGGCGCACCAAAGAGCGCGACAATACATAATAACAATGTGACCGGCTCCAATGGCCCTAAACCTGACCGCCGGTATTGCGCAAATCCTAAAGCCAATTTCCGGATCAAGTCCCACGGATGCATCATCAGATACAAGAGCGGATGCGGTGGTATCTCTGTCATTCGCCAGATAGTTTCACCGGGGAACTGGCGCGTATTTTCCAATGCACTGTACCCGTAAAGACCGAACAGGCGACCGCTCGCCATTAAGTTCCGAATCCACCACGGAGCTAATACCAACAGGAGTCCAGCGACAAACCAACTCACCACCTGCGCTCGCCGTTTCTGGTTTTTTTGAAGATCCATTCCCAAAACCAACGCAAGTGGTAACATCCGGTAATCTGTTAGAATCGTTGCACCACAAAGTGCCCCAGCTACAGCAACCCGCCAAAGTGACAACTCGGCACCCCCCTCATTCGCAGTACCGGGTTTAGGGAAGATTGCCGCGACCACACCGAGAATCAACAAAGCGAGCACGGGTTGCGGCAAGCCGGCCATTGCGGTCTGCAAGCCGGCCAAACTACACATACAAAATATCGCAGCCAATCCAGCCACTCGCCGGTCCCACCAATACCGCGCAATCCAAAACACCAACCAAACCGTTAGTAACCACAAACCTAATCCGACTGCGATCACTGCCCGATCCGAAGTTCCGGCGGCAGCAAACACACCGGCTAATAACAGTGGATGGACCGGCGCATTTAAAAGGTCCAGCGGCGGTGCCAGCGTGGATGCAAGTGGACGGAACACACTCGTCGCAAATCCATCTCCTGACGCAATGTGCCGCGCCAGTTGCGCATGTTCCAGAGCTGGCAGCAATGCAATCGGTTCAGAGAATTTAGCAAACGCCACTAACGCGATAAAGGCAGGAACGACTAGCAGTCCAACAATGACAAGTCGCGATCTAATTTTAGGTTCACTGCGGGATGTTCCAACGTTCAATATGGCCTCGCCGACAATTTACATAGCATCAATTTCATTTAAAATGATTACCATAGCAGACCCAAATGACAAGTAGATTGAGACACTCATTAGACAAAAATAGCGTAACTCGTAAGTCATTTGTAATAAATACCTAAACAAAAACAAATAAAGCAAACTTTGCAAGTTTTGCCAAATCGCGTTAGAACAACAGCGTGCTGCCGATTCAGATTAACAATCTCCTTGCCCGCGATGGCTGGACGCTACGCGATAATGAGGCGCGGTGTGGTTCGCGGTGCATCACTTTCTTTTCTGCGAACCGTGCCACGGCCGCGCTGGCAAAATCTTTACGCGCCATTGCCGAGCAAGACGCCGGTCGCTTCCGGCACATCAGCGTTGTCATCACGACGAATGTCGAACAAATGAACCGGCTCCGTGCTGGCAAATTACCGCGCGTTTTTTTCACGTCCATCGTCGAACTTGAATCACCGGTTACGACTGTGCCTCGCGTGACATCGTTCACCGCCAAAATCATCGCCAACACGCCGGTCGGTCCGACACCACCGGTGCATTACCGGTTGGTATTCGACGCACCGGAGCTTGGCGATATTTTGCCGCCGCAATTTTTTATGATGGACGTGTTACCGGTGCGCACGCCGCTTGGTTCGCGTGCCGTTCGGCGTGCCGACTGGCACGATGGCGTGGACTGGTCGCCGCAGCCACTGCTAAAACGGCCGTTTGGTTTGTGTCGCGTTTACCGGCCGAATTTTCCGGTGGATTATTTGAAACGGCTCGCGCTACCACCGGCGCTCGCGGCAGTTTTGCATCCACCGGCGGCCACTCGGTTTGATTTGCTCTACAAAGTTTTACCGGAAGGCATCGGCACGCCGTTGCTGACGAAATTGCGGCGCGGCGACAAAGTTCACATGGTCGGCCCGCTCGGGCGCACATTTGACGTCCGCGCCTTACGCGCTGACGGCATCGAAGAGGTTCACATTATCGGCGGCGGTGTCGGCATGGCACCGTTGATTTTGCTGGTGGAAGAATTGCGATTTCATTCGTTTCCCGTAAAAGTATTTTTGGGAATGGCGACACTCGAATCGCTCCGGTATCGCGATGAACTGGCCGCTACCTTCGGAGAGAAATCGCGCGACGCTTACATCTACATTGACGATCTGCTTGCCGCCGGTGTGGCACCAGCCGACATTTTCCTAGCGTGCGACCGCGAACAGCCACGCCAGGCACGACGGATTCCGCGTGAGAATTTATTTCACGGTTTGGTGCCGGAGCAATACCGGCGGTTTCTGGCGACTAGAAAATCTGCCGGTAAAACAGCGGCATTCACCTGCGGCCCGAACCGGATGATGGAAGTGATGACGGAGATTTGCCGGGAAGCGAATATTCTGTTGAAAGTGCTGTTGGAGAAACGGATGGGCTGCGGGTTTGGTGTCTGTTTCTCGTGTGTGCAAAAAGTGCGACGGGTTGACGGCGCAACGGATTACGTTCGCGTTTGCAAGGACGGCCCGATATTTGATGCAAAGGACATCGTATGGAAGAACGACGACTCGAAACAACCATCGGTAAACTGCGGCTGCGCAGCCCGCTCCTGACTGCGTCCGGCACCGCCGGCAGCGCTGACGAACTGGCCAGTTTCAGCAATGCCGCCGCGACCGCCGCGACGCTCGGCGCGTTTGTCACCAAAGGCGTGACGCTGGTGCCGCGCCAAGGCAATCCCGAACCGCGTGTCATCGAGACGCGTGCCGGTATCCTCAATTCCATCGGCCTTCAGAACAAAGGCGCGGACCGCTTTCTCAGTGAAGATTTGCCAAAACTCCGGCAATACGGCGTACCGGTCATCGTCAATATTTCCGCCAATACCGTTGAAGAATACGCCGCACTTGCCGGCAAGCTGCTTACCGGAGATGCCGGGCAAATTTCCGGGCTGGAAATTAATGTTTCCTGTCCGAATATCAAGGAAGGCGGCGTCAGTTTCGGCATTGATCCGCGCGCCATCGAGAAAATCGTGACCGGCGTCAAAGCCAACGTGCCGCGCGGCCGGCAAGTTCTCATCATCACCAAGCTCACACCAAACATCACCGACATCACCGTACCGGCCAAAGCCGCCATCGCCGCCGGCACCGACGCACTTTCGATGATCAACACTTTGCGCGGTGTCGCCATCGACATCCGCGCGCAGAAGCCGTATTTCGCCAACGTCGCCGCCGGTCTCTCCGGCCCCGCCGTCAAGCCGGTTGGCCTCTGCATGGTCTGGGATTGCTTCGCGAAAATCCCGGAATGTCGCAACCGGCAAGTTCCCATCATCGGCATCGGCGGCATCTCGACTTGGCAGGATGCCATCGAATATCTACTCGCCGGTGCGGCGGCGGTACAAGTCGGCACCGCTTGGTTTGTGTATCCAAATGTTTTTGTCGAGATGGAGCAGGGGGTGCGAAAGTATCTTGCTGCGAAAAATACGACGGTTGTAGAATTAACCGGTAAAGCTCATGGCTGAAACTAAACAAATCTGGCGGTCGGCGTGGCCGTTGATTGTAGCGCAACGCCGGGATGCGAGTCTCGGTTTGGTGTTGTCGCTGCTGGCAGTGGCGGCTGCACTTTATTTGCCGTGGCCAATGAAGGTCATCGTGGATTCGATTTTGACCGGTAAGGCGCCGTTGCCATTGTGGTTACCGGCGGAAAAGGCACCGGCGCTAGCGGTGGTGTGTGGAATTTTGCTGGCGATGCATTTTTTACGCGGTTGGTTGAGCACGTGGAGTACGACGTTGCTGGTGCGGGCGGGATTACGGATGACGCACGACTTGCGCTGTCGGGTGTATGAACATTTGCAAAAGCTGTCGCTGGTGTTTCACGAAAAACGGCCGGTCGGCGATTCGATTTACCGGGTGACGTGGGACACGTATTCGATTCAGACATTGTTCAATAACGGCTTCGTCCAGATTATCGGCTCCGGTGTGACGCTAGTCGGAATCATGGTGATCATGTTGCGGTTTGACGTGACGCTGACGATATTGGCATTGGCGGTTGCGCCAGCGTTAGGCTGGGCAATTAAGTTTTATAACCGGAAGATTTCCGCAGTTTCAATTGATTACCACGACCGGGAAAGCAGAGTCAGCGCATTGATTCAGGAATCGCTCTCGGCTATTCGCACGATTCAGGCGTTTGCGCGCGAGGAGGATGAGGTTCAGAAATTCGGGACCGGTGCCGCGCAAAGCGTGGAGTCCAACGTGCGGATGACGCGTGAGCAGGTGATGTCGTCGTTTGTAGTTGGCCTGATTACCGCGACCGGTACGGTGGCGATGCTTTGGATTGGCGGCCAGCGCGTGCTCGCCGGTCGGCTGAGTGTCGGTGAATTGCTGGTATTCATCGCATATGTCGGGATGTTGTATGGGCCGATGAGCAGTCTTAGTGGCATTGCGGCGGCGGTGCAAAGTGCGATAACGCCGTTCCGTCGTGTGCAAGAAATTTTGGAAACTGCGCCGGTAATTCGCGACTTACCGGCGGCGCGACCACTCGATATTTGCCGGGGTGTGGTGCGTTTCGAGCGAGTGACGTTTGGCTACGAGCCGAGTAAGCCGGTTTTGAAAGAGGTAGATTTTGAAGTGCAGCCGGGGCAGATGGTGGCGTTAGTTGGAGCGAGCGGCGTTGGGAAATCGACGTTGCTGAGTTTGCTGCTGCGATTTTACGATCCGCAACAAGGTCGGGTGTTGGTGGATGGTCAGAATGTTTGCGAATTTCAGTACCGGAGTTTGCGCCACCAAATCAGTATTGTACCGCAGGAGCCGGTTTTGTTTTCTACGACCGTCGCCGAGAACATCGCCTATGGTCGGCCAAGTGCCACGCGCGAAGAAATTATCAACGCAGCCCGGCAAGCGGAAGCAGATGGATTCGTTTGCGCGATGGAACATGGTTACGACACACCGGTCGGCGAGCGGGGCGTGATGCTGTCCGGTGGGCAACGCCAACGGTTGGCATTGGCGCGAGCTTTTTTGAAAAATTCGCCAGTTCTCATTCTCGATGAACCGACTGCCGCACTCGATTCCGAAACTGAAGCAGCGATTTTGCAAGCGATGGAACGGCTCCGGAAGAACCGGACAGTTCTCGTCGTCGCACACCGGCTCAGCACGGTGCGGAGCGCCGATTCGTTACTGGTGATGCACGAAGGCCAGATTGCCGAACGCGGTACACATGCAGAATTGCTAGCGCGCCACGGCCGGTATGCTCACCTTTATGAATTACAATTCGGCGGGCGCTGATTCGGGTGCGACTGCCGTTGGAGCCGGTACAACTGGACTTTCGGCCACCGGTGGGGTTGCATTGGCCGGTACCGGTTTGGCTGGCTTATCTTCCAAAGCCCAGAGTTTGCCATCATGAAATTCGACGACGTAGCCGTCTTGAATGAGCCAATGCAAATCCGAAGCGAGTTGCGTCTCGTTGACCGGCGCTAAATGTTCAGCGAGTTTTTTGCGAGTCGCGCCTTCGTGAGTCCGGAGAAACGCGATAATCTTTTGGAGCAATTCCGAAAGATTGGTCGTGGACTCAAATCGGTTCAGTTTAATTGGCGTGATGAAGGTGAAGCCTTTTTTGTACTTAAAGAAATGGAGACCGGCTTTGACTAAAAGTGGGCGTAACTCATTGACGGTTTTGAGTGGGAATCGGCGTTCGTTTTCCCAAGATTGACGGACGACTTCGAGAAGGCGTTGCTCTGGAACTCGGCGTGACATCAAACCGGTCACTTCGACGAGGTTAACGGCGCTCACGAGTTTGTCGAGATGGTTGGCGCGGATATGTTTTTCCAGCTCGCTCCGGTCGATAAAAACTTTTGGTTCGGCATCGAGAATGCAAGTGTACTCGGTCAGTTTGCTTTTTGATTCGAGCCACGCTTTGACGGCTTCGGGGTCGTGGACGGTTTCGATACTCGATTTGAATCGGTCAAACTGCATGTGCGCCAGTCGTTGCTGGTGGTGTTTGATGAGCCGTGTTTGGTATTCGTGATAGTTAGGTGGGCCGAACCATTCACCGGTGATACCGCAGCGATTCACAAATTGAAAATTACCTTTGGGTGGATCGACTGGTTTGTCGGCACGGGTAAAAACTTTGCCTTCGCCTTGCTGGAGCGTGTGACGAACGGCGGCTTCCTGTGACAGAAATACACCACCGGCGAGCAATGCACAGTAGAGTTGGCCATCTTTGAAGGTGAACTTGACGTTGTGACGCTCGGGTTTGTTGAGCACCAGTTTAGCGAGGTCAAACAAAGCATACGCCCGGTTCGATTGCTTCACAGCTTCGATCATCGTCGTAAATGCCGCTTCGTTCGGAACAAATGTCACATCGACATTAGGCAATATGAGCGGAGCCGGTGCGACGGGGCGCGGTGCAGGACGACCGCCTTGTGGTCGGCCACGACGTTCTTCTGGACGGCGTTCGCCACGCGGTTCTCGTTGCCGGTCGCGCGGTGGTCGCGAGCCTTTATCAAATTTTCGTTCGCCGGAATCGCCGGGATGCCGGTCGTAATTTTTTACCGGTGCCTTCATCCAGTCGGGCGTGAGATTCAACTCATCGAGCGACAGGCCTACTTGATTGTCTAAATCGGGGTTCAAAGTACTGACAGTATAAGGGAAACGTTGACGGCACGCAACAAAGACAGTACAAGTTTCACGTTACATTTGTGGGTCGGGGGTGTAGCTCAGTTGGCTAGAGCGCCTCGTTCGCAACGAGGAGGTCGTGGGTTCGAGTCCCTTCACCTCCACCAACTCCAATGTTTTTATGCAGCCCATCGTCCAGAATCGCGCGTCGCTGACTCCTGAAGAACGCCACCGGTATGCCCGGCATCTTCTCTTGCCGGAAGTCGGCGGGGAAGGGCAGGAACGTCTCAAAGCTGCGAAAGTTTTACTCATTGGTGCCGGCGGGTTGGGATCGCCGGTGGCATTGTATCTAGCGGCGGCCGGTATCGGCACCATCGGCATGGTGGATTTCGACACGGTGGATTTCAGTAATCTGCACCGGCAAATTTTGCATTTCACTCCGGATGCCGGTCAGCCCAAACTTCAGAGTGCCGGTGCAAAACTCAAAGCAATCAATCCGAGTCTGAATTTTATTCCGCATTCCGTCAAACTCACCAGTGCCAATACCCTTGAAATCATCCGGGATTATGATGTCGTTGTGGATGGTACAGATAATTTTCCGACCCGGTATTTAGTTAACGACGCCTGCGTGCTGCTGCGGAAGCCGAATGTCTACGGTTCAATTTTTCGGTTTGAAGGAATGGCGAGTGTGTTCGCGCCGCACTTAGGCGGACCGTGTTACCGGTGTTGGTATCCTGAACCGCCGCCACCGGATAAAGTGCCGAACTGCGCCGAAGCCGGCGTGCTCGGTGTCATCTGCGGCACCATCGGTACCATTCAAGCCACTGAAGCGATTAAACTGATTCTAGGTAAAGGCGAATCTTTGATGGGACGATTGCTCCGATATGACGCATTGGCGATGACATTCCGGCAACTCAAGATTCCGAAAGATTCGAATTGTCCGGTTTGCGGCACAAAGCGGACGATCATAAAACTCATCGACTACGCGGCATTCTGTGGTATGAGTCAGAATACTATGAACGAGAATCCAGACGATATTAGCGTCGAGACGCTCAAACAAATGCGCGATGCCCGGCAAGATTTTTTGCTCGTGGATGTGCGGAATCCTGATGAAGTCGCGATTTGCGAGATTGCCGGTTCCAAAAAATTGCCGTTACCGGAATTGCCGCAGCGCTTTCAGGAATTGTCGAAAGACAAACTCATCGTCCTCCATTGCAAAATGGGCGGACGGAGTTCGCGAGCCTTGAGCTTTCTCCGGCAGCAAGGTTACACGCAAATCAAGAATCTTGCCGGTGGTATTACGGCGTGGGTCGAGCGAATTGATCCGACGTTAGCGCAGCCCTGAAAATCTATGGCGATTCATCCGACAGCGATTGTCAGTCCGAAAGCTGAGTTAGATTCTTCCGTCGAAGTCGGCCCGCACGCAATTATCGAAGAGCACGTGAAGATTGCTGCCGGTACGCGAGTTTGGGCCAATGCGTATATCACCGGCCATACAGAAATCGGTCGCGATAACCAGATTCACATGGGCGCAGTCATCGGACACGAACCGCAAGATTTGAAGTTTGACCGGGCGACGCGGAGTTACCTGCGCATTGGTGACCGGAATGTGTTCCGGGAATATTGCACGGTGCACCGCGGCACGGAATTGGAAAGCGCGACGACAATCGGCAACGATTGTTTTCTGATGGGCTTATCGCACGTCGGCCATAACTGCGTCATCGGCAACGGCGTTATCATCTGCAATTGCGCACTAGTTGCGGGTCATGTGCATATCGGCGACCGGGTTTTTATCTCCGGTGGCGTTGTGATTCATCAATTCACACACATCGGCCAGTTGGCGATGTTCTCCGGTAACGCGCGGATTTCCATGGACGTGCCGCCATTTACACTGGCAGCAGAGCGGAATGAAATTCACGCCTTGAATCTAGTTGGATTACGCCGGGCGAAAATTCCATTACCGGCCATTAGTGAATTGAAGCGATTATTTCAGTCGGTGTATCTATCGGAACTGACCGGTACACAAGCGTTGGCCGAAATTTCGCAAGCCGGTGCGTTTCAGACGGCGGAGGCAAAAGAGTTTATCGAGTTCATTCGCGGGTCACCCAACGGTTTGTGTCCGGGAGCGCGCCGGTAGGTAGTCAATACTACGGTTTTTTACCGGTAGCAGTTTTATTGGCATTCGTACTACTTGCGGCGAATTCTTCCCGTTCTTGCTTTTCAACAATTCGAGCTAACGCTTCAGAAGCAGCATCGCGGACTAGACTATTCTGATCTTCGAGAGCTTTTTGCAGTATGGCCGCTGCTCTGGGATCGGCGATTTGACCTAAGGCGTAGGCTACCGAAGCGCGAACGCGGGCTTCTTTCTCAATCGTGCGGCGCTGTTCATCCGGGACTTGGCCGGCTCCAGAATAAATGGTCATGCCGGATGCCGCCGGAGTTTCAGTGGAATAGTATGGGGTAACGACGTCAATCAGTGGCTCAACGGCGCGTACATCACGGGTTCGTCCGAGGGCGTAGGCAGAGGCGGCGCGGAGTTGTGGATCTTTATCCTTCAAGCCGAATTGGATTAGAGCATCGACGGCTTCGGGAGCGGCTAAAACTCCGAGCGCATCAGTCGCACGGATTTTGGCTTGGGTTTGGGTAAGTTCCAACTCAGCGGCGAATTTTGGTTTGTCTCCGATAATTAATCCCATCGTGGCTTTGTCGGTTGTTTTTTCTCCGGCGAGCATTTGAATTAACGGAGCAATGGCAGCACGATCGCCGAGTTTCCCCAAGGCTTCAGCAGCAGCACCACGGACATAACCGTAGTCATCACGCAGGAGGAGTAGAATTTTCGGAGTAATACTTTTATCTCCCATCTCGCCCAGAGCGCGGGCTGCGGCTGCTCGAAGATGTGGATCCTGAGAAGTTAGTTGAGAGATTAAGGCTTGAACGCCACCGCGATCTTTTAGCAGGTGCAAAGCGCGGACAGCGGCGAGTTGGACTTGTGGTTCTGAATCACTAGTGGCTTCAACGATGAATGGAATTTGATCTAACCCGCCAATTTTCCCAAAAATATCCATGACAGCTTCACGAACATTCGGATCGGAGTGATGGCGCATTTCCGTCAATGGAAGTAGCGCGTTGCTGGCCTTTCCATCGATAATGGCGCGGACGGCATGAAAGCGCACGCTTCGTTCATCATCACCGATGGCGTGCAGTAATGCCGCTAACGCCTTTTCATCGTTGACGACCGGAATCAAACTGTCAGCCGCACGATCGCGGACGAGTGCAAAGTTTTCATTCTCCAAAATATTAACCAGCGTATTAATGGTATCAGGTTTTTCTTTTACCCAGCCACCTAATTCCAATGTGGCAGAGGCTCTGACATGCCAATCCGAATCTTTTACGGCAGCGTTAATAAGTGGGTCGACAACAACTGGATCATGAATAGAACCGACTGAATGCGCTGCGTTTTGTCGCACTTCTACGCTTGCTGATTGGTGCAATAATTGAAGTAGGGGTGATAGTGACTTATCTGTCCCACATACGTTTGAGTGAAGAGCTTTGACGATATCTGCCTGTACTAACTCATCTTTTTCATTGAGCACATGTCCAAGTAAAGAGCTTTCAGCAGATTTATCTCTAATCCCGGCAAAAGTGCTAGCCGTTAGACGGCGAACAGTTGGACGTTCGTCATCTAATCCTGCGGGATTGATTGGAATGGATGTTAGGTGGGATAAGCGAATTAGTGAACCGGCTGCTGTTAGTCGGACGGATTCAAGTTCATCGAGAGTCATTGGCCAAAGAATTTTTGCGCCATCGGATTCTCCATATTCACCAAGCAACATTGCCAGTAGGATTCTGACAGGACCCTGTTTGTCCTTTGCCAGCTCCGGCATGACATCAAGTGGCAGTTTAGCGTCTTGAAGTTGTGCTTGAATGAATAATGCAGCGTTGGTCGGATATTGTTGAGCAAAGTGGAGACGACGATATGTGTCGCGCAGCTTAATATCGACTGGATTGTCTAATGTAGCCGCAAATCCAGCACCGGCGCAAAAAAACATTAGAAGAAACAACACCTTTTTCATGTTGTTCTAGTGCTGCCCACGTTTTAACTTGGGTAGCCCGGGCCGCGGTGGATACGGCCTACGCCTTTGGATAGACCGCGGATTAATTTTGGAATGGCTTGTTGAAGTACATCTTTTGGCATCATGCCGTTGATAATTACCGCCGGTCCATCAGCGCGAATTTGAGAGCGAGTAATCTGTTCAAATGCGGACTCTGCTAGGCTGGATGCCCCAAAACGCACTCGCCCCACACCGGTTGCCATCGTTCGTGTATCCGATAACATCTGTGCCAAAGCCTGTGCTTTGCCGGGGTCGGTGCTCAAGGCGACAAATTCAAAACGAGATTCGTCCAGACATAGTTTTCCTTTAATGAGTACCGCCGCCATGTAATTTCGGAATTGATCTGAAAATAACTTTGATGGATCTGGGATTACTGCAATGAAAGATACCGGATCATGCAAATAGTCTTCCACAATCGAAGCTTTGTCTCCCGTTGTGGCATCAAAAACTTCGCGTTGGCGTTTCACAACTTCTTGATTTCCAAGAATCGATATTTCACGCCCCAACAGCGAGAGCCAAGATTGGCCGATCTTAAAATACTGCTCTGGAAGATTGCCCTTCCAATAGCCTTCGGTGCTAAAAGCTGGCATTCGTTCTACATTCAGGTCTCCAAAAACCTGGATTGCCACATCGCGGATTTCCCCTTCAGCGCGATAGGTTACGAGCATCATTGCAATCTCGCTTCGTTGCAAAGAAGGATTATGACCAATCGCCTCTTGTAGTTGTCCTTTAACTTGCTCTAACAAGACGGGATTATCGCCAAATGCCATTTGTAGAAAAGCTGAAGAAAACTCACGGCGCGCCGGTGCTTTGACAAGCATTTCTTGGCGCTTCATCGCATCTTGAACTGCCGACTTAACTTGATTGGTTTCTTGGAGAACGTGCCGGACTCGGGTGGTAACATTCAGCGCCAACACACTCGATCCTAACGACAAAACAGCCACTACGCTCCATACGAGGATGGTTGTTGGCTGTGTTCCTTTTCTGCTGTGCTTGACGTTTGTCATGCGACTCACCTGCAACCAAACATTATCATTCTAATGCCTGTAAAGCAATCCGAACTAGTCCTTTGTGTTTAGAGCGTTGGTACGATGCTCCCGCCGGTTCCAAATTTAATCGGCTCATTTTTATCGAGCATTTCCCAGCCAGTATCATAGCCAATTTTATCTGCCACAACGCGCGCCTGACGGAAGATGTCAAAACTATCGTCGCGAACTAGGAAGACGATATAATCACTAGCGGCATTCAGTTGGTGTAGCCAACCTTGAAATTTGCCGCTGGGATCATCAATGGAATTCTTATCGTCCCCCTTAGCCTCTGGTTTGGGTTCCAGTGCCATAATCATGGCCAATAAGTAACTCGGCGCGACTTTGTAATACTCGTTACCAACTTCATTCCCGCTAATGGCTTTGACGAATCCAGTCGGATCGCCACTGCGCATACTGGGAGTCAGGGTGGAAAGCATTTTCTCCACTTGATCATCCAATCCGGTTTTATCGATATAAAACACTTGATTGGCCCGGCATTCGAAAAAGACCGGATGTTTATTGGTTGTCCGTGCCATCGGTGCTGGGCGATAAATTGGAATTTTTACAGCTTCTTGGACGGTGATCAATAGCGCAAAAAACATCGCGGCCGTTGTGATTGTGACAATGTCGCAGAACGACACAATCAACATCTCCGGCTCTTCCTTGGGTTTGCGACGTGACATATCGGTTATTGGGAGACCGCCAGTGCTTTCACTGCGGCGTCCCAGTTTACTTTGAAATCCGCATCCACGACATCATAACCAACGTCCACCGTATGGTTGCTGATCATTTTTCGGACCGAACGAAAAACTTTCACGGCGTCCGGCCGTGCCATGATAATGACATACTGGGTCTTATTGCTGATTTGCACTTGGTCGAGAAGTTTTTCAACAGCGTTATCGGGACGCTGCAAATCTTCCCAAGTATTTGTGATCATGGATGGATAGAGGACCACGCTATCTGCATAACAATCGACGTAGCTGGGTTCCTTAGCTTCATTGGCGTTAATACCATGTGAACTGGAGAACTTTGTCAGTGTGACGATTTTTTTCCCTCCGGCATTAACCGCGATACGCATGACAATCACCACGAGAATCAGCGAGACCAACTTCAACACAATTGCCATAATCGACAAGAATGGTTCCACGTCGATATTGATCTGCTTATAATGCTTTTTCCCGGCCATTTCGTCGTCCGCTTACAACATGTTCTGTCTGTCGTTTTATGCTTCGTCGGAACGCGCCTCTTGGAAGGTAATCCTCCGGGGGCGCGACAACTGTTTCAATAATTCGTCGCTGGATGCCAAGTGAGTGCGGAGATTTGACAAAGTTTGTCGGAATTCGTCCGAGCTTCCGACTTGCCGCAATGTTGTTTCCATGCTTTGCGTGGTGCGGAGAACCTTGTCAATCTCGTTCCCCAACTGCGTGATATGTTCCAATTGTTTGGTTAACTGATCGGCAGATTGTTGGATACGATCTGCATACCGGCTCGAAGCAGAATCAAGCGAAGTTACCGATTGCCGGAACGATTCTGCGAGTTTCACTGAAAGCTGGTTGAACTCGGCGACCATCTTCTCCCAGCGTTGGATTTCCTTCTTATCGAATTCTTCTACGACATCCACGTAGCGTTCGTGAACCGTGCCGATTCGTTCGGAAATTTCCTTGCCCATGCTGCTGACCGACTCGGCAAGTTCCTCAAACCGTTCAGTCAACTTCTGCTCATTCTTGCCAAACTGCTCCTGCGTCCGTTCCTGAGCCTTTGAAAAATCTGTCATCATTCGCTGTGTACCGGCGCTGAAATTATTCGACACCGCTTCGAGTTTTGTGCCCAATTGTGTACCTAATTCACCGACACGCCGTTCGTAATTTGTCTGAAATTCATCATACTTCTGATTGATCACCTCGCCAGCGCGCGTGACCGCTTTCGTGAAGACTTCTTCATAGCGTTCGGGATTTGGCAGCCGCCGGAAGCCCGCATCAATTGCATGAGCTAACTCTTCCACCGGGAATTTCGTCTGCGCCTGCAGACCTTCCATACCGGCGCGAATTGCGGTCACTAATTCGTCTGTGGGGAAACTCTCTTGATCAACTCCGCCGGACGGCATGTGCGAGAGCAACTTATCTTCGACTAGTTCATCAATCTCCGCCAGCACGCCTTCTTCATTTCGTTCCATCATCAAGCTCGGAAATGCCGCCAGACCAGCTGTGAGAAGTCCCAACAGCGTACACATAAACGCCACCGCCAAGCCGGATGTGATATTACCGACTTGCTCTTTAATTTCTTCCGGTGAGACACTCGCTTGGTGCAAGAACGCCGCGAATCCACCGATACCGGCGGCAACACCGAACACCGTACCGACGAATCCCAATAGCGGCATCGCCCAAATAAACAGACGATTCCGTCGGAATGTTCCGTCAGATTCAATCGCATCGACATCGGCTTGGACGTGGGCATACTCCGAAGTGCGCTCGAAATCGCCGGTATTAATCCACATCGCCAACACTCGCGCGACACGTGTTAGAGCGAGGCTCTCCGCCAAATTCGGAAGTGCTTTGATGCGCTCATAGACCTGCGCCACTTTCTCGATATCGATCAAATTCAAACCTTCTGGAATCACAATCTCTGCCAACGCCTTCCGCTCCTGCTTTTGCCGCTTCAGCTTCAAAATAACTGTGGCCAACGACATCGCCCAGACAAACGTAATTGCACCTTGGAAGATGACGCGTTCTGTTAGGAATCCATGGACGACCACGCCATTTTTCACGTCTGCGCCCATGAATAAATCGCGGGTGAAGTTGCCGTCGGTAATCGGTGTAAAATATAAAATCGTGAACCAACTGACCGTAATGATGAACCCCATCAACATCATCAACGCGGCGCTGATATCGGTGGTGGGGCGTTCGTGGTTTGGGAAGTCCACTTGCCGGCGTTCTTTAGCTTGGGTAGCCATAAGTCTGATATTCCTCTGTACGATTGTTATTAACTAAGCACTCCGCGACTAGAAAAAGATTTTAGTCGCGCGACCGGCAAAGTCAACAGCCGATTTCCGAAAAGTGCCGTTGCACCGCCGGTGCAAAATCAGTCGCCGCGAAAGACTCCGGTAATTCCATCGGCGCATCCGACAAAAACACGCCCCAGTTACGCGGATCAGCATCCACTCGTCCGTGCGAACTTTTCACCTGCGCCGGATTTGTACCGGTGGCCAGTCTAAATGTCCGCGCCATCCGCCGGTAATCAAACCACAACTCACACGGGTCGTAGCCCGGCTTCCGATGAATATCCACCGTGAACGCAAACTCCGGTGCCTTGCCCCAATCTTCCCACCAATAATACGCAAACCATTTATCCACCGGTGCCACCGCAATCAATTCCCCGGCTCGCGAATGCGCAATGTTCGTGAATTCCACCTCCGGCAATGCCCGGCGCGCCGCCTCAATCTTACCGGGCTTGCAATAAATATGCGCAATTTGGTGGTCCACCACCGCGAACGCATCACTCAATTCAAAATCCAAATATTCCTTACCCGCAATCTCCCGCACTCGCAGCAAACCGGCCGCGCGGAGTTGCCGGTTCGGAAATAACGCACCGGTCACCGGTGTCAATGCATACTCCGAGCAAACCAGCACACCGGCATCGCCCAGCTCCGGCAATAACTCGCCGACGATTTTATCAATCTCGCGCAACGCCGCCGGCTGGTCCGGTCTGAGTTTTTGCGACGAGTAATCCAGATGCGGCAAATACACCAACATCAAGTCCGGTTGTTCTCTCTGCCATGTCAATCGCGCCGCCTGCGCAATCCACCGGCTCGAACCCAGCCCAGCCACCGGTCCCCAATAATTCTGTAACTTGAAACCGCCGATTTCCGCTTGGAGTTTTTCGTAATAACCAGCCGGCTTCGAGTAGCACCATTGCACCAACCTAGCATCAGTATGCAACGGTCGCGGCGTGACGACGATGTCAGCATTGATGAACATTGAGTTTTGCCAGAACAGCACCGCCGTTTTTTTCTCCGGTAACAAATCCCAAAGTCGTGGTGCCTGCACTAACGCCGCCGGTTGATCCCAGAATTTCACCTCGAAATTCTCTCGGTCAAACCAGCCGTTGCCGACAATTCCATGAACGCTCGGCGGTTGACCGGTTAGCAATGTCGCTTGCACCGAACAAGTCACCGCCGGGAAGCTCGGTTTCATCGGTCGCATCACGCCGCGCCGGGCGAGCGCCACCAAGTTCGGAATCAATTCCGGTCGCTCGAAATGCCGAGGCGCGAGACCGACGATGTTGAGAATGACGAGGCGTTTATTCATGTCATCGGAATCATTTTCGCCAATACCATCGCCGGTAGTAGCAACGACAACACCAGCATCGCGCCGAGCCAGTCACCGG
>CAINDI010000113.1 GCA_903847335.1 uncultured Verrucomicrobiota bacterium
CTGCGCCACCGGTGGCTTCCTCGACGCCGGTCGGTTGAACGATTCGGAACCGGAGTCCCATTTCACGAAGTAAGAATTCCCGGCGCGGTGACGCGCTCGCGAGAATGATTTCCGGTTTGTGCAATACCGACATGCCGAGTATCTTTCGCAAAAGTATGGACAAAGTCGAGCATCTCTATTTGCACGTTCCGTTTTGCGCGACAAAGTGCCGGTACTGCGCCTTTTATTCCGAACCCGGCCAGACCGATAAGATGGAGGCGTTTGTGGCGGCGGTGCTGAAGGAGATGCAGCCGTGGGCGAGCCGGCTCGCACCCAAAACGATTTTCGTCGGCGGCGGCACGCCGAGTTTGTTACCGGCGCCGTTGCTCCGGCCACTCTTGACCGGCTGGCCGCGAAATCCAGAATTGATTGAATGGACGGTGGAATGCAATCCGGCCACGGTATCGCCGGAGAAGATTGCGGTGTTTCAGGAGGTTGGCGTGAACCGGATTTCGCTTGGCGTGCAAGCGCTCGACGACGAGTTGCTGCAAATGCTCGGACGGATTCACACTGCGGCCACAGCGGTGGCGACGTACCGGGAGTTGCGCTCCGCCGGCTTTGACAATCTCAATCTCGATTTGATGTTCGGTTTGCCGGGGCAGACGCTAGAGCAATGGCGTGACACATTGTGCCGCGCCATCGAATTACAGCCGGAACATTTTTCCACATATTGTCTAAGCTTCGAAGAAGACACGGAGTTTTGGAAACTCTTTCAAGCCGGTCACCTCCGGCACAACTCCGAGCAGGAATTGGCAATGTATGAGTTGACGATTGACACGCTCGCGGCGGCTGGTTACCGGCAATACGAAATCAGCAATTTCGCCAAACCCGGTTGCGAATGCCGGCACAACATCGCTGGCTGGGAAGGCCGGGATTACCTCGGCGTTGGTCCGAGCGCGTGTTCGACGGTGGGCGACCGCCGGTGGCAAAATATTTCCGACATCGACCGGTATGTGGCCGGTCCGTGCGCACCGGCCTTTGCAGAACAGCTCACGCCGGAACTGCGCGCCGCCGAGTGTGCGGCATTTGGAATGCGGATGACTAACGGCGTTCCGGCGGAATATGTGCGGGGTCGGTTTGACCGGCAAGTGACGCAGTTGCTCCAGGCTGATTTAGCGTACTGGCATGACGACCGGTTGCGCCCGACCCGGCGCGGAATTCTCTTCGCCGATGAAGTAGCGACAGAGTTTGTGTAAATTATTTGCGTGAATTTGCGGCGCATTCGGGAGTACCTTACCGGCGTTATGGGCAAGCCACCGGCAGACATTGTAAAAAAACTGGTCGAATCGTTTCATAAGCACGGCGGGATTAATCATCTCGATCAGGCGAATCTTCCGTCGCGCGAAGCGGTGGTGGCCATCACACGCAATTTGCTGCGGCTGGTTTTCCCGGGATTTTACGACGACGAAATTCATTCGAATCAAGTCGTCGCTTTCACCACACAACTGGTGGAAACCATCCGGCAAGAACTGTTGCGCGAATTGTACAAGAGTCTCGTCTACCGGCCTGCTGACAAAAGTAATTTAGCCGGAACAGCCGAACGCATCACGAACGAATTTCTCGCGGAGCTACCGGCGGTACGCGCGACATTGCAAACCGATGTGACCGCCGCCTATGAAGGCGATCCGGCGGCCATCAGCAATGAGGAAATCATTCTGGCGTATCCCGGCATCGAAGCGATTGCCGTGCAGCGTATGGCGCATTTGCTGTACCGGCAGCATGTCGCATTGATTCCGCGCATCATGACGGAATGGGCGCACAACAAAACCGGCATTGATATTCATCCCGGTGCGCAAATCGGTTCGCACTTTTTTATCGATCACGGCACCGGTGTCGTCGTCGGTGAAACGAGCGTCATCGGTCAACGCGTGAAGATTTATCAAGGTGTGACACTCGGCGCGAAAAGTTTTCCGAAAGATGCCCAAGGCCGCGTCGTCAAAGGCATCAAGCGCCATCCGAATATCGAAGACGACGTGACGATTTATGCCGGCGCGACAATTCTCGGCGATGTCACCATCGGTCGCGGTTCGATTATTGGCGGCAGCGTCTGGCTGCTCGACTCCGTGCCGCCCGGCACCGTTGTTTATCACGAAGGTGGTCAGACTAAAATGAAACACGCCGCCAAAGACCGCGACAAAATGGTCGGCCACGCCACCGGCCAATGAACCGGATTTACGCCGACTACAACGCCACCACACCGCTAGCTCCGGTGGTGTTGGAGGCGATGTTGCCCTATCTCCGTGACCAATTTGGCAATGCCAGCAGTGCGCATTTTTTCGGCCGGGAAGCGCGGGCGGCGATTGACGATGCGCGGGTTCGTGTCGCCCGGCAACTCGGCGCGCAGGAAAGTGAAATCATTTTTACCGGTGGCGGCACCGAAGCTGACAACGCCGTGATTTTCGGTGTGCGCCCCGGTCACATCATCACCAGCGAGATTGAACATCACGCCATCTTGCACGCGTGCCGGCAGCGGACCGATTGCGAAATTACCTATTTACCGGTCGACCGAGATTGCCGGGTGAATCCCGCCGATTTGCAGCGCGCGCTCCGGGACGACACCGTGCTCGTCTCCATCATGTCCGCCAATAATGAGACCGGTACAATTCAACCGGTGAAAGAACTCGCCGCCATCTGCCGGCAGCGCGGTGTGCCATTTCACACCGATGCCATTCAATCGTTTGGCAAGCAGCCGGTGAACGTGAACGATTGGAATGTGGATTTGCTCAGCTTGAGCGCGCATAAATTTTATGGTCCGAAGGGCACCGGCGTGTTGTATTGCCGGCGTGGTGTGAAACTGAATCCATTGCTCGTCGGCGGCAGTCACGAAAACGAGCGGCGCGCCGGTACGGAAAATGTGGCCGGTATCGTCGGCTTGGCGCGAGCGATGGAATTGCCGGTGGTGAATTTATTTGAGTTAACTGAAACGCTGGCGGCCGGTATTGCGGCGAAGATTCCCGGGGCGCACCGGAATGGTCACGCGACGTTGCGGGCCGGTAACACGGTGAATTTTAGTTTCGCCGGTTGCGAGACGAGCGGGTTGATTCTCGGTTTGGATTTGGAAGGTGTGGCGGTCTCGAGCGGTTCGGCGTGTGCGGTCGGTTCGCTGGAGCCGTCGCACGTTTTGACGGCGATGGGTTTGCCGCGCGAGTTGGCACGGGCGGCGGTGCGTTTCAGTTTTGGGAAAGATACAATGCCGGTAGATGTTAGCCGAGTGTTGGATGCGTTGGTGAAAGTGGTCACGCGTTTGCGCGCTTTTACTGCTTAAAATTTATGAAAACATTAACCAGCGATGTGGCGATTGTGGGTGGTGGTCTCGGTGGTGTGGCTGCGGCGATTGTGTTGAGTGATTTAGGTGTTTCGGTCACTTTGACCGATGAGTTTGCATGGATTGGCGGGCAAGTGACTAGTCAAGCGTTGTGTGTGCTGGATGACTTGCACGACCCGATTGCTGAAACCATCGGAGTGACGCGGCGCTGCGCCGAGTTTCGGTCGCGGGTCCGGGATTGGTACCGGAAGCATTATGAGTTGTCAGCGTTTGCTCGTGGACAATTTCATTTCTGTCCCGGTAATGCCCGCTGTTCGCATCTTGCAGCGGAACCACAGGTCGCGCATGAGGTTATTCTCGCTTGGCTTCAACCGGCGGTTGCCGCTGGCCGGTTGAAAATATTGACCGGGTTTGCGCCGGTCTCAGCCGAGCGCAAAAATGATTTAGCACTTTCGGTGACTTGTGCGAATCGAACTTCCGGGGAACAGGTGAAAATCGCCGCGAAATTTTTCCTCGATGGTACGGAATGTGGCGATACTTATCCGCTGTTCGGAATTCCTTACCGGATTGGAATCGAATCGCGTTCGGAGTTCGACGAGCCGCACGCTCCGGCGCAGGCCGATCCGCGCGGAGTGCAAGCGTTCACCTACGGCATCGTGGTGGAATTTGTGCCGGGAGGAAACTTCGGCATTCCAAAACCTGTGAATTACGAATACTGGCGAGATCGCCAAGGTTTCTGGCTGAGTTCAGCCGGTGCGACGCAAGAGGAACCCGCTTATTTTTTTACGCCGCGCATTCGTCGTGACGGTTTACGGATTATCCCATTTTGGAACTACCGGAGCGTGCTGGACACTCGCAATTTTGTGAAGCGCCCCGGGCTTTATGAGCGCGCGGTAATCAATGTGAGTAGTAACGATTTTCACGATGAGGCATTTCTTGAGCATGCAAATCCAGAGAAAGTTTTAGCAGCGGCTAGAGAATTATCTGCTGCGTATCTTTATTGGCTACAGACCGAAGCACCGCGGGATGAGGGTGGTTATGGTTATCCGGAGCTTCGACCTGCGACGGAATGTACCGGTACGCCGGACGGGATTGCGCAGGCACCGTATGTTCGAGAAGGGCGTCGCCTCCGGTCGCCGTTTGTCGTGAGTGAATGCGATATTTCCAAGGCTTCGCAACCGGAGGCGCGGGCGCGATTGTTTTCCGATTCGGTCGGCTTAGGTGGTTATGCCATTGATATTCACCAAAGTGCGGGACGACCGGAGGCGGGCGTTTGGCAAGACACGCGGCCGTACCAGATTCCGCTGAGTGCGTTGGTGACATCGGAATTACGGAATTTCGCGGTGGCCGGTAAAGGGATTGGTGTCACGCACATAACGAACGGCGCTTACCGGCTGCATCCCGAGGAGTGGGCGATTGGTGAAGCTGCCGGACGACTTGCCCAGTACGCGCTGGAACATGGAGTGCACGCTCACCTCAGTGGAAAAGATTTGTTTTCGTTTCAGCGCGCACTGATTCGGGACGGCACACCGGTGTATTGGTATGAAGATTTGGACAGCCGCGCACCCGGGTTTGAAGCAGCGCAGTTGCTTGCCATTCGCGGAGTTTGGCCGGGAAGACCGGATCATCTCCGGTTTGATGGGCATATCAGCTTGTGTCGTTGCCGGGAGGAATTTTTAGCGGCCGTAGATCGCCTGTCACGCGCCGGTCTGGCGATGGAAGAATTTCGCGAGCCGCACCTGAACTCGCACGGAATCCGCAAGTACGATTTACTTTACAGTCTGCTGAATTGGATTGACGACCACGGCTGGCCGAAGGATTACCTGACTAGCGGCCGGTAAATTCAAAATTGTTTTGACCCTGCGCTGGAAAGTTGTATAGGTATGACAGTCAAGCTGTTCCCCACGGCTTGCATCAAGGAGGCAGTTAGAATGAATGCAGTAACAACCGGCGGCTTGCTTTGGGCGTTCCAGCAGGCTGACTTACAGGGCAAAGTGATTGTCGTGTTGCTTTGCGTCGGCTCCGCATTGACGTGGACGCTGATGCTCTCAAAATGGCAACAGTTTCGCCGTGCCCGGAAAACCGGCAGCGCGTTTCTCCTGCAGTTTCGCCGCGAACGCGATCCGTTGCATCTTTTCATCAATGGTTATCAGTTGCCGGAGTGTCCGCTCTACAACATTTACCGGCTCGGCGCGGAAGAAGTTTCGTCGCGATTCGGCAATGGGGCGAAGAAAAAAACCGGCCAACAGCCGGCGTTGTTCACCACGGACGCCGGTGTGGCGGTGGCGGAAACTGGCGTTGTAAATCTCGACACGCTCCGGAATGTTTTAGGGCGCGCGATTGATACCGAAGTGCTGCAACTCGAACAACACGTGAGCTGGCTCGGCACAGCGGTTCAAGGCGGACCGTTTCTGGGATTGCTCGGCAGCGCGTGGGGTGTGATGAGCGTGTTTGCGCAAATGGGAATTTACGGAACCGTCCGACTCGGCGCAGTCGCGCCCGGTATTTCAGCGGCGTTGCTGGCGACGGTGGTCGGCTTGCTCGTCGCGGTGCCGTCGTTGTTTGGTTACAACTGGGTCGCGCAAAGCATCCGGCATCAGACGATGGAATTGGAAAATTTTGCCGACGAATTTCTGTCGGCAGTTGAACACAATTACACGACGTAAGCCATGAACCGAACCGTCAGCCGCACGCGCCGTTACGGACACATGCACGAGATCCGCGAGATCAACGTGATGCCGTTGGTGGATTTGCTGCTGCAACTGTTCATCGCAGTGGTGATTTTCTTTCCGGTGGTCGAGTACGGCATGAATATCAATCTGCCAAAAGGCACGACCGACACCATCAAACGCGAGCAGACGCGGACGTTGTCCATCGACAAAGCTGGTAATATTTATCTGAACGATGTGCGGAAAAGTATGGCGGAGTTGAAGCGTGAATTGCAGCCGCTCGCCAATCACAATCCGCCGGTGACGATTTTGGTGAAAGCCGACGAAGCCGACAATTACGGCAAGGTCATGGATGTGTTGAAACAATTGCACGCCGCCAAAATCACGCGCATCGCCTTGATGACGCAGGAAGAAAACGCGCCGAAGACGGGCCGGTAATGAATGCGTCCGCTAAACGGTACCGGCGAAATTTCATTATCGCGCTGCTGCTGCACGGCGGCGTGATTGTCGGCATCGTGGCGTGGGAACAATTTTTCTCCGATGTGAGTTTTGCCCGTCCCAGCAGCGAAATTATCGAAGCCGATATTCTTGGTGAGTTACCGGCCGGTACCGGGACCGGTCGCGGTTTGTACAAAGCACCGGAGCCAGCGGGTCCAGCGCCTGCCGTGCCGACTCCACCGGCGCAAAATCTAGCCGAAGATGAAGTCGCGACACCGGAACAAAAATCTGTCGCGCAATCCAAAGCGGATCCAAACGAAATTGCGATTCCGAAAAAATCGACGACGAAAAAACCAACTGTCGCCAGTACCGGTAAAAAATCAGTAACGAATACCACTGCGAAAGCCAGTGCGACCACCGGTGCTGGTAAAGGTTCGAGTGCGGAAGATATTAAAAACCGGTTTGCAAAAGCACTGGGTTCTTCGGCGGGCGGGACGCCGTATGGCGATGGCAAAGCCGCCGGTGGTGGTACCGGTAAGAGTGGGAAGATTGGTTCGCCGAGTGGCACGGCCGATGGTGTGGTGGGCGGGATTGGTCAGGGCACGCCGAACTGGCAGTATTATCAGCATGTTCACGATGCCTTATACGAAGCGTGGGACCAGCCGGGGACGGCGCTGGATAAACGGTTGATGACGACGGTGGCGTTGCGGATTGCGCGGGATGGTTCGGTGACGGAGGCGACGGTGAAGGTGGGTTCGGGGAATAAACTGATGGATGATTCGGTGTTGGCGGCGGTGCGCAAAGTGCCGCGCCTTGAACCGCCACCTGACACTCTGGTGCGCGGAGCGTATGCAATCATTGCGGTGAACTTTCAAGTGGAGGGATAAAATGAAAAATTGGTTTTGGTTGGCGATTTGTTTGGTGGCGACCGGCGCGCAGGCGCAGGTGGATATCAAAAAGAATTTTGTGAAGAAATCGGTGGTGGTCACCAGTTTCACCGGTGGCGCGAATGTGTCGGACGTGTTGAAGAACGATTTGCGATTATCCGGTTCGTTTGACATCAAGGCGGCCGGTGAGCCAGCGGAATATTCCGTGAGTGGCAGCGCGGACGCGGCTGGCGTGAAATGTTTTGTGACGCAGACGGCGACGAAAGCGGTGGTGCTGGGACGTGCTTATGCGACCACCGGTAATGCGCGAGCGACGGCGCATATCATTGCCGATGACATTGTGCAAACGGTCACTGGCCAGCGCGGGATTGCGCAGACGAAAATCGCGTTCATCTATTCGCCAAAGCGCGGCGTGAAGGAATTAGCGGTGATGGATTATGACGGCTTCAATGTGCGCGTCCTCACGCACGACGGCCGAATCAGTGGGCATCCGCGTTGGTCGCCGGACGGACGGAAGATTGCGTACACGAGTTACTGGAAAGGTTTTCCGGATGTGTTGGAAGCGGACTTGGCGACGAATCAGCGCCGGGTGTTGGCGAATTTTCCGGGGGTGAATTCCGGTGCGGATTATTCGCCAGACGGTCAGACGATTGCGTTGACGCTGAGCAAGGATGGCAATCCGGAATTGTACACGATGAACGCCGGTGGCGGTGGGTTGCGTCGGTTGACCTACACGAAGGGAGCGGAGTCGTCGCCGACTTGGTCGCCGGATGGTCAGACGATTGCGTATGTTAGCGATGATCGAGGTTCGCCGCAGATTTATACAGTGAACCGCTCCGGTGGTGAGCCGACGCGATTGACGGTTTCGCCGGCGTATAACACCGAGCCAGAGTGGTCGCATCCACCGGCCGGCGCAGATGTAAAACCGATGTTGGCGGTGACGTCGCGGGTGGGAGGTAATTTTCAGGTGGGCGTGTACGATCCCGGCACGCAAGCGATAACACCGAAGGCCGCCGACGGCGATTGCACTGATCCGACTTGGGCGCCGGACGGACATCATTTAGTTTTTGCGAAAATCCACGGCTATCAGTCGCGTTTGTATCTGCTTGACGTGCGGACAAATGAACAGGTAGAGTTGCCAGCAATCGCCGGAGAATCATCAGAGCCAGCGTGGGGATCGTGGCACTGATGCAAACAAAAACATATTTCACGAGAGGAAATTAAGTATGCGTAACCGATTCACAGTCCAAGTCGTTGCCTTAACACTCATCGCCAGTTTCAGCCTGACCGGTTGCAGTTGGTGGCATAAACATTTCGGACCGAAGACCCCGGCGAATCAAAACAGTAGTGCGCAACCTGGACCGCTTGGTGGCGGAACGAGCGTAAGCACCGACATTCAACCAGGCGAGCGTCCCGACATGAATGGCCCGATGGATCGGACGCAATTTGCGGCGCAGGTTGTGTATTTTGATCTCGATAGCGCGAAGATTAAATCTAGCGAATCCAGTAAAATCGAAGCCATTGCGACTGCGCTGAAAGGTAATGCTAAGAAATTGGTTATTGAAGGGCACACCGATGAACGGGGTACGGCCGAGTACAATCGTGCGCTTGGTGAAAAGCGTGCCGCTGCGGCTCGGGATGCGTTGGTCGCTGCCGGCGTCGCTGCAGACCGGATGACCACGGTTAGCTTTGGTAAAGATAAACCGGTGGAGCCGTTGCACAATGCCGCCGCGTGGTCAAAAAATCGCCGGGCGGAATTCGTCGTTGCCGGGCAATAACTCCGATGCCGGCGTTGACAAAGCCAATGTGCGAATGTAGCGTGCGGCAGTAGGAAGGAAGTAATTATGGTACTTGCGACACTCAGTGAATGGCACGTTATTTTAGCGTTGGTGATTGTTCTACTGCTGTTTGGCGGTAAGAAATTGCCGGAATTGGCTCGCGGTTTAGGCGAGGCAATGAAGGAATTTAAGAAAGCGCAGCGTGATTTGCATGACGAGGCGGCGCAGGTCAAGCCGGTCGACCAACCGCAACCGCCGGCAGTGAAGACTGACACGCAAACTCCGCAAAAACCGGCCTAAGCGGCTGTGCTAATTCCCGTCGTGCTGTCTTGGTTCCGAAAGTCGCCCTCCACGGATGCGGCAGAAGTTAAATCGTTCACTGATCATCTCGATGATTTGCGAGCGATGCTTTTCAAAACGCTCGCCGCGTTGTTCATCGGTTTCAACATCTGCTTGGTCTATGCCAACCGGTTGCTGCGACTGATTGAGCAGCCGTTGTATCAATCCGTCGCCCAGCCGGAACGATTTCTTCAAAGTCTCAACGTCACCGATTCATTTGTGCTCGCCATGAAAATGGCATTTTACGGCGGCCTTGTTTTGACCATGCCGATATTATTGTATTTTATCGCGCAGTTTGTTCTACCGGCACTAAAGCCGCGTGAGAAAAAACTGCTCTTACCGGTTTGTTTCTTTGGGGCGCTGCTATTTCTCGCGGGTGTGGCGTTGTGTTTTTTTTGGGTCGTACCGCAAACACTCAAAGCGTTCATCAAATACAGCGAATGGATGCATATCGAACCACACTGGACAGTCGGTAGCTATGTCGAATTCGTCACGCAATTTATGCTGGCGATGGGCTTGACGTTTGAAGTGCCGCTTGTGTTGTTGGTACTTGTTCAGCTCGGGATCGTCAAGGCGGCGACAATCCGGAAAGGTCGGAAGGTGTTTATCGCTGTCGCCGTTGTAATTTCGGCCATCGTCGCGCCGCCGGATCCATTGTCAATGGTGCTAATGTCGCTCCCGTTGATTGCGCTCTTTGAAGTGACAATCTGGGTCGCGTGGTTAATGGATCGGAAGAAACAACCGCAGCTCACACCGTAGTATTAGATTTTCGACTCCGCCGGTGCATCTGGTTTCGCGGGTTCTACCGGCGCATTGGATTCTTCGACGAACATCAGTCGCAAATCCGTCAGCGTCGCTTTTAAGATTTTTGTTTCGTCCGGTGTGAGGTTACCGGTGGTTTTGCGCTCCACCATTTCGAGGAGGTCGATAAAGAGCCGGGCCGCGTCGAGATTTTTCTCGGCTTTATTTGTGGCGGGATTGGCGAGCTTGCCGAGCGCCATCAGCGCTTGCGTGCCGAACAAGCTGACTAAATCCAGAAACCGACGGGTGTCTTCGCGCGAACCAATTGTATCTTTTTGAACTTCAGCCATTTTAATTTTCCTTGGTTATCGGATGAACGATGGCGACGGCGTTGGGCTTGTCGCTGAAATACCGGTCGACAACTCGTTGGATGTCCGCCGGTGTCACGGCTCGGTATTTTTCATCCGCTGTCGCAAAGTTTTTATAGCCAAGTCCGTATAATTCGTCCAGCCCCACCGTCATCGCCAGTCCGCCATTGTCTTGCAGCGCCACTTTGCGTTGGCCGATGATGCCGGCTTTGGCGCGGTCGAGTTCGTCGGCGGTGAGACCGGTTGTTTTTAGTTTCGTCAGCTCGGCGAAGATTTCTTTCTCACACAACTCGACTTTCGGCGTAGTTGTGCCGACGTAGAACGCAAAGAATCCTGGTTCGACACCGGCAAGTTGGAGCGCGCCGCAGTAGTAGCACAAGCTCAACTCATCGCGCAGTCGGGTAAATAGCCGGGAACCTAAACCCGAATACGATTCACTCAACAAATCGAGTGCATACCGGTCCGAGTTGAAAACATCCACGGTGCTAAATCCAATCAGCAGTACGGCTTGTTCTTTCGGTTTCTCGATTTGTTTGCGGACTGACGCGGTCAGTTTTTCTGCGCCGCCGGTTTCGAAGGTTGGCTTGCCGGGGCGCAACGCGCCAAATTTGGCTTCGATTTTTTTTCGAATTTCAGACGCGGTGACGTTGCCGAAGACGGTAACGACCATATTATCCGGCACAATATACCGGTGTTGGAAATCGGCGAGGTCGGCCCGCGTGAGCTTGGCGACGGTGGCCGGTGTGCCGAGTGTGTTCAACCGGTACGGGTGCCAGGAATAAATTGTTTCGCGGAGCAATTGCCGGCAGGAACTCATGACTTGATCTTGCTCGGATTTGATTTCGGCAAGTTGCACAGCGCGTTCACGCGCCAGTTTGTCGTCTGGGAAAGTTGGATTTTCCACCACGTCGGCCAAAATATCCAACACGAGATCGAGGTCATCGCTCAGGGCGTGAGCGGTAACGCCGAAGCTATTGTTACCGGAGAAAGCATTGATGGCACCGCCGACATTTTCAATGCTCTCAGCGATTTGATCGCCGGTGCGGATTTTAGTGCCTTTTAAAAGCATTCGCGACATGAGTTTGGTGATGCCGTTGTTACCGGCGGTTTCGGCAAGGATGCCGCCTTTGCAGAAGACACCGAGATCAACAAACGGTAGTTTGCGGTCTTCCCGAACGAGCAGGCGCAGACCGTTCGGTAGCTCGAACTTTTGGATTTCAATGCCGGTTTGCTTACCGGTGGTGGCTTCCGGTTTGACATTCGTGCCGGTGGGGTCGAGCGAGGTGATGGTCAAGTTTTCGTCGGTCAGATATTTTTTGGCGACACGTTGGACATCCGCCGGTGTGACTTGACGGAGCGCGGTGAGATACGCTTCGGAATAATTCGGATCGCCGACGAGCAATTCGTTGGAGCCGATGTCAGCGGCTTGGCCGGCCATGGTTTTGAGGCGTTCGTAATGGCCGCTCAGAGAAAGTTTGATTGCTTTCCGGCATTCGTCAGCGGTGATTGGTTGGGTTTGGAATTTTCGAATTTCGGCGCGAATCGCGGCGGTAGCGGCCTCGCGTTTGTCGGGATCGGTTATGGCTCCAACGCCGAAAAGACCAGGGCAACCGGGTGTGTAGTTGCCGGCACCGATGGAATGGACGAGTCCTTGATTTTGTTGGATTTCGCGATAGAGACGCGAGCTGCGACCTTGACCGGCAATGATGGAAAGCACATCCAACGCCGGGACGTCGGGATCGGTTGCGGCCGGGACGTGCCAAGCGAGATCAAGATGGGTGAGTTGCACCGGCGCATCTTCGTGACGTTCGCGGAGGCTGACTTGCGGCGGTTCGACCGGAATGGTGGCCGGTTCGATGGCGTTCATTTTGAAGTCTTGGGTTAGTTCGCGGAGGTGCGCTGCGACGGTGGTGGCGTTCACGTCGCCGACGATGACGAAGATGAGGTTGTTGGGAACGTAATATTTTTTGTAGTAGCTGACGACTTCGTCGCGGGTGATGCGGTTGTAAATATCTGGGTAGCCGATGACAGGGTGCCGGTAGGGATGCGCGATGAAAGCGGTGTTCCATTGCAACCGGTCGGCGCGGCGGCCGGGATCGTCCACGCCCATCGCCATTTCGCGGAGGATGACTTGTTTTTCTTTGAGAAGCTCGTCCGCTGGGATGGTGGCGTTCATCATGCAATCGGCTAGAATATCGACGGCGGTCTGCCAATTTTCCGCCGGTAGGTCGATGTGATAAACTGTTTGCTCGAAAGAAGTGTAAGCGTTCATGTCGCCGCCGGCGCGTTGGACGGCGTGCGGAATGTCGCCCACGGCGCGGGTGGTGGTGCCTTTAAAAAGCATGTGTTCGAGGACGTGGGAGATGCCGGCCCCCGTGTATTTTCCCTCGGTAATGCTACCGGCGCGACACCAAGCTTGGGCGCTGACAACGGGCGCGCTGTGGTCTTCGCGGATGAGAATGGTCAGGCCATTATCGAGGATGGTTTTATGGATTGGTTCAGTGGCCATGGTGATGGTTCCAAATAATGTCGCGGCGCCAACGAGCGCTCGCACGGCGGTAAAGGTTCGCATGGTGAGTCTGACAACTAATTTGAGCCGTTGCTCAATTTCTTCGACTTACCGGAGCGGGTTTGTTCCGCGAGCGGTTCGTGCGGTTTGACCGTCCGCGCCGGTGGTTCGTGCCGGCGTGCGGGCCGGTAGGGGTGAACAAACGCTTCGTCGAAATCAAAACCATTGCGAAAGTCTTCGCGATTGTCTTGGTCAGTTTTTCCGAGGATGCCTTTGTCCACCATGTTGAAAACGAGTTCGCCGAAATCTTCGCAGCGGCGAATGCCCCAGTAGTCGAGGACGGTTTTGGCCATTGGGCCGTATTGGTCGAGTGCGTATTGCCGGAGACCGTTGAGTAATTCTTGGCCGCTGACGTGCCGGTGGACGGGATTGGTTTGTGTGTTCTTCTTCATCAACTTGAGGGTGAAATCCAAACCTTCGCGCACGAAGAGATACGCATCCCGGTCATAGCGGGAATCCGCTTGGCGGATTTCATCGACGGCTTCAGCGAAATCTTGTTTGTGCATATCCTAGCGTCCTTTCGGCTCCACTTTCGCATTTAGTGTCGGTGAATGCAACTCCCGCCAACGTTGGACGGCGGTGCCGAGAAGTAATGCGCCGACGAGAAACGCCACCACCAGCTGCTCTTGTTTGGTCAAACGGAACATTCGCGGAGTTTATTTCCTTCAGTTTGCCGACAATTGCAATGAAAAGTTTTTTGACATTGCGCCGGGCTGCTGACACACTCGGCACGTGGCGAGCATTTGAATTAAGCATGGATACCAATGACAATCCCGGAATTGCGTCAGACATAACGACGCCCGAGCCGGTTCCAGCGAAAACCAGACTGTGGCCGGAGGTGGGCGCCGCTGGGCATTGGGCAGTCATCGTCGCTTTGGGCGCGCTGATTTTGTTGACGTTTGCCAACACGTTGCACAATACCGGATTTGCGCTCGACAACAAATTCATCCTGCTCGAAGACCCCCGGCTGCGTGATAACAAACCGGAAAATATTCAGCAGATTTTTCAGCAGGATTACTGGTGGCCGAAAGCGGTCAGCGGATTGTACCGGCCACTGACGACGCTCTCGTACATGGTGAATTACACCGTGTTTGGTGACAAGGACACTGCCACCGGTTACCACGTGGTGAATTTCCTCATTCACTGGGTGAATGCGATTTTAGTTTATCTATTGGTTTTGATATTGATGGAGAAACTTTGGCCGGCGTTATTTGTCGCCGCGATTTTTGCCACCCATCCGGTGGTAACTGAATCGGTAACGAATATCATCGGCCGTGCCGATTTGTTTGCCACGCTGACGGTATTGCTCGGATTTGTCGTGTATGCCAAGAGCACCACGGTGAATGAGGAACCCGAAACTAACTGGCTATCGGTCTTCGGATTAAGCGCTGGAATGGCGGCACTGGTGGGATTCAGTTACCTGCATCGTTTTCATCTCGAATTGCTACCGGTGGTGTTTCAATCGGTTTGGTGGGTCGTGGGTTGTATTGCGGCAATGATGTTTCTCGTGTTGTTAATCGCTTCGCTGACAGCCGGTGTGCGCTCGATTTTTTGGTTGTTGCTGCTCATGCTCGTCACCATCGTTGGTGTGTTTTGCAAAGAAAGCGCGGTGGTCGTGCTCGGCGTGATGCTGCTTTATGATTTCACCTACCGATTGCAGAAGTTGCATCCGAATTGGTTCGTCAACCTCGTCCAAAATTTCTGGGGATTTTTCTGGAAAGGTTACATCGCGTTGGTGCCGCCGTTTCTGGCTTTGTGGTATGTGCGTTCCTGGGTTTTTGACCAACTTCGTCCGCCGGAGCTACCGTTTGTGGACAATCCGCTGGTTGGCGTGGATTTCTTGAGCGCCCGGCTGACGGCAATCAAAGTTCTCGGAAAATACCTTTGGCTGTTGGTTTGGCCGCAGACCTTGTCCTGCGACTATTCCTATAATCAAATCCCAATCGTCTCAGCCTCTTTTTCTTCTTGGGAAGATCTGAAGACACTCGTGGTGTTAGGCATTCTGGTGGGTTTAATTGTGCTGGCGATTTACAATTACCGGCGCAACAAAGCCATTTTCTTTTTCATCATGTTCTTTTTCGGCACACTCCTGCCAACAGCGAATCTCCTCAAAATTATCGGCAGCATTATGGCCGAGCGATTTCTCTATCTGCCATCGCTGGGATTTGCCGGTGTCATCGTGGTGCTAGTCTATGTGACCTGCAGGCGGTTCATTCCGCGTTTGGATATTTCGGCGTGGTCACAACGAATCTGGCTGCAGGTTGTCGCTCGTGGAGTGCTGGCGTTAGTAGTTTTGGCGTTTGCCGCGCGCTCGTTCAAACGGAATTACGACTGGGAAGATGATGTGAGTTTATGGACGCAAGCGGTCGATGCATGTCCGAATAGTTTCAAAACTCACAAATCACTCGCCTACGCTCTTTACGAAAAAGATACGGACTACCGGAACATCGATCGCATTATTGACGAAGGCGAAAAAGCCGCACAAATCACTGACAAAACTCAAATCGTTTTCCTCCATCTCGGCGCCTATTACCGGATCAAAGGCGATCTCGTCGCCCAACACACCGCCGATGGTTCGCTCATCGCTTCTCCGGCGAGTCTGCCGTGGTACCAGAAATCCGTCGCCACCCTCGAACGCGCCATTCCGCTCGACCACGAATTCAACGGCGACAACCGGCGTAAAGAACTTCTGCGCGGCCGCAAACCCGAAGAAATTCCCGACATCGGCAACCACGAAATTTATTGGAATCTTGGGCTTTCGCACATGCGCCTCGGTAATTACGCTGACGCACTGAAAGCTTACCAAGCGATGGCGCATCTCGCGCCCGCCAATCCGGATTCCTATCAAAGCATCGCCTCCGCCTACATCTCGGCTGGCCGAAATGAAGAAGCCGCCATCACTTTGCTTCAGGCTTTACTACTCGACGGCAACCGGCAAGAAGCGCTGCGTTACCTCGTCGAAATTTACAAGCAAATCGACCGCGATGGCTGCGCGCTGATTTTTTCTCCCGGTCATCCTGTCGCCCAACTCAATGCCGACTGTGCACTCGTCAAAACTCACATCTGCCGCGCCTACGCCAATCTGAATCAAACTTTTCTCGACGCCAAACAGCCGGCGCTCGCCAAGCAAACTCGCGACAACGCGCTCAACACTTACAAATGCGATGCCGCGCTGTTCAATCCGCCGGCCGTCACGGCCACCAAATAAACCGGCGCCGATGCGCTACGAAACTTTCGCTCCGCTCACCGGTTACCCACACGCTTTCACTCTTCGCGATCCCGGTGACGAGACCCGTGCCGCTGATTTTCCGGTACAAGTCACAAAAGATTTCGGCTATTCCGATTTCGCTGCCGCCGAACAAACTCATGGCAACGGTGTCGCCATCGTCAATCAATCCGGTACCGTTGCTGGCGTCGACGCGCTCATCACCCGGCAATGCGGTTTACCATTAATTATTCGCTGCGCCGATTGTGCGCCGGTCTTCATCATCGACCGTGCCGCACCGGTGATTGCGCTCGTCCACTCTGGCAAGAAAGGCACAAACCTCAATGTAGTCGGTGCAACCGTGGCGGCGATGCAACCACGCGCCGGTGTTGCCTTCATCGGTCCCAGCATCGGTGCGTGTCATTACGAAATGGATTTGTGGACAGAAATCGAAGCGCAACTCCGCGCCGCCGGTATCACAGAAATTCACAACTCGCGCATTTGCACCGCTTGCCATCTCGACCGGTATTATTCCTATCGCGCCGAACGCGGCCAAACCGGCCGGATGTTTGCGCTCTTGGCGCTAGCTTAGTTTCCGGCCGCGAGCGAAAGCGGCAAAGCTCATCCGCTTGCCACCGGCGGGTTGAACTTCCAGCAAGCACAACGCGCCGGTACCGGTGGTGACGATGTCAGCACCGGTCGTAGTGGAAGAAACCAACTCAACTTTCCAAATCTTCAGCAAAGTTCCATCGCGGTCGGTGAACGCGCCGGGCCACGGATTGAAGGCGCGGATTTGCCGGTCGATTTCCACGGCAGATTTTGTCCAATCAATCCGGCCATCTTCTTTGGCGAACTTCCGGGCATGAGTGACTTGCGTTTCATCTTGTTGCCGGTGCGGCCAGTCGGTGAGCGTCAGCGTTTCCGCAAGCAGTTCTGCGCCAAGCGTGGCAAGCCGGTCGTGTAATGTCGCGCCGGTATCGTCGGGGCGAATCGGCGTCCGACGCTGGAGAATGATGTCGCCGTGGTCGAGTTGTTCGTCCATGAACATCGTCGTCACGCCGGTCTCAGCGTCACCGGCGAGAATCGCGGATTGAATCGGCGATGCCCCGCGCCAACGCGGTAACAGCGAAGTGTGGACGTTGATGCAACCGCGCACCGGAATTTCTAAAAGTGCTTTCGGTAAGATCTGACCGTAGGCGACGACGACGATTAAATCCGGTTGCTGAGCGCGAATCGTTTCGACGGCTTCGCGAATTTTGACCGGCTGCGAAACTGGCAAGCCAAGTTTTTCGGCGGTGACTTTGACCGGCGGCGGCGAAAGTTGGAGTGACCGGCCTTTGGGTTTATCCGGTTGCGTGATGACGCCAATGATTTCGTGACCGGCTAAGCGATGTGCCGCTTCCAGACACGGACAGGCGAGCTCCGCAGTGCCGATAAACAGAATGTGCATATTAGGACGGCAAGTCCTGTAGTTGATACCAGTTATTCCGCCGGTGCGGTTCGTAGCCAACTTCTGAAACCAGCCGGCGGATGGTCGCTTCGTCCGTGCGGAATGTTGTACCGGCGGAGGAGACGACATTTTCTTCCATCATCACGCTGCCGAAATCGTTCGCGCCGAATTTCAATGCGACTTGGCCGATTTGCGGACCTTGCGTGACCCAACTCGATTGGACATTCGGAAAGTTATCGAGAAAAATTCGCGCCACCGCCTGCGTCCGCAAATACTCCTGCGCGCCCACCGGTGCGGCACGCAGCCGGGTGTTTTCGCTTTGAAACGTCCAGCCAATGAACGCCGTGAATCCGTGCGTCCGGTCTTGCAATTGCCGGAGTAAATTCAAATGCTCAATTCGGTCTTCCACCGTCTCGACATGGCCGAACATCATTGTCGCCGACGAATTTAATCCTTGCCGGTGCGCCGCTTCCATCACATCGAGCCATTGCTGACCGGTGCATTTCAACGGCGCGATGCGTTTTCGCACCGCATCCACGAGAATCTCCGCGCCGCCACCGGGAATTGAGCCGAGACCGGCGGCTTTGAATTGCCGGATCACTTCCGCGACCGGTAGCTTAAAGACTTCGGAAAAATGCGTGAACTCCGGTGGCGAAAAACCGTGGACATTGACTTGCGGGAAGTTTTGCCGGAGATAGCCGAGCAAGTTCAGGTAGTAATCAATGCCGAGTTTTGGATGATGTCCGCCTTGCAGTAACACTTGCACGCCGCCGATGGATACCAATTCCCGCACCTTCGCGCCGACTTCTTCCGGCGTCAGGATGTAAGCGTCCGGCACGTCGGCTTCTCGCATGAACGCGCAAAAGGTGCAGTAAACATTGCAGATGTTCGTGTAATTGATATTGCGATCCACGATGTAGGTCACGCGCTGGTCCGGATGCAACCGCTGCCGGACCGAATCGGCCAACGCGCCTAATTCCGGCAAACTCAACGCCCGGTAAAGTTCCCGCGCCTCGTCCGTCGTGATACGAACGCCCGCGAGCACCTTATCTTGGATGGAATTAACCGCCGGCATGTCTCGCATCTTGCCTCAACTTCCCGCCGCGCGCAAGTCGGCTACCATTTTTCATTTGGACCGCGTGGAACGGCGATGGTGGTATCCGCATCAAGCGACCGAGGCCGGTAGGCTTGGCGGAGTTGGCCGTGCTCGTCTAGGAATTGCTGACGCCAGCGCCGGTAGGCGGTGACGATTTCGTCGAACTCCTGCCGGTGGTTGAGGTGAATCATCCGTTTGTCGAATTCTTTCACCGGGCCGAAGCGCCGAGAATATTGGAGCGAAACTTTGCGGAACTGCCGGCAACCTTGCGCTTCGCCAAAAACTTCCACCATCCGGTCGAGGTGCTTAGTCATCACAGCGAGGCGTTCATCGAGCGTCGGCTCCGGTAGCTCTTCGCCGGTGGCGAGAAAATGTGCGGTGTGCCGGAAAATCCACGGATTATAAAACGCGCCGCGTCCGATGCTGACGGCGGCGCAGCCGGTCTCGTCGAACATCCGTTTCGCGGCGCGCGGCGTGGTGATGTCGCCATTGCCGATGACTGGAACATTTTTCACGGCTTCGACGACGGCGCGGATGCCGGCAAGATTTACTTTGCCGGTAAAGCCTTGTTCCCGGGTCCGGCCGTGGATGATGATGCCGGCAACTCCGACATCAGCGAGCGCGCGAGCGAGATCGGGCGCGGTGAGATTGTCGGCGTCCCAGCCGAGCCGCATTTTGCAGGTGACCGGAATCTTGACAGCGTCCACCATCGCTTTGACGAGGCGAATGGCTTTGGCGTGATCGGTGAGCAAAGCAGAACCGCCACCGTTCCGGCAGACCTTGTGCACCGGACAACCCATATTCACATCAACGAATGGAATGCCGCGCGCTTCGAGAATGAGCGCCGCGTCGCGGAGTTCGGCTGGTTCTTTACCGAAGAGTTGCACGGCCAGCGGTGAATCGGCTGGGCAGGTTTCAATCAGTTTATTGGCGCTGCGATTTTTGTCGATGAGCGAGCGAGCGTTGACGAGGTCGGTGGTGCAAAGGCCGACGCCGCCGATTTCGCGGATGGTGAGGCGAAACGGTAAATTGGTGTAGCCAGCCAGCGGCGCGAGAAACAGATTCGACGCCAGTGGCAGTTTTCCAAGGGCAAACGACATGGCGTATCTCTAGCC
Organism: uncultured Verrucomicrobiota bacterium; assembly: GCA_903847335.1. Taxonomy (GTDB): domain Bacteria; phylum Verrucomicrobiota; class Verrucomicrobiia; order Palsa-1439; family Palsa-1439; genus CAINDI01. The sequence continues at coordinate 19,960 of CAINDI010000113.1, forward strand.
TGTTGCCGGGCCAAACGCCAGTGCGAGTTTGATTTCTGGCGCATTTCAGGCATCATAACGATGCATGGAACACGAGACCGGTACGCATCACAAAGCGCTGCACATCAATATCGACGCGACGCGCTATGGGACGTTCGCCGAAATCGGCGCGGGGCAGGAAGTCGCCCGGTGGTTTTTCAAGGTCGGTGGGGCCGCCGGTACGGTGGCGAAAACGATGTCGGCTTACGACATGGCGGTGTCAGACGCGATTTATGGTTCGACGAAACGCTACGTCAGCCGGGAACGTTTGCAAGCGATGCTGGATCACGAGTGGAGCTTGTTGTTGGAACGGCTCAACAAGCAGCGCGGCGAGCAGACAGCATTTTTTGTGTTTGCCGATACGGTCACGGCAAAAAGTTATTCCCGGCAGGAAGAAGGTCACGGTTGGCTTGGAGTCCGATTTCAGATTGCACCGCACACTGCGCCGTCGGAGATTATTATTCACGCCCGAATGTGGGACCCGGATAATGTCCGGCAGCAGGAAGCACTGGGTGTTCTCGGTGTGAATCTGATTTATGGCGCGTTTAACGAACATTCCGACCCGGCAAAGTTAATCACAAGTTTGATGGATGAGTTGAGTCGTGACCGGATGGAAGTGGACATGATTAAATTTTCCGGCCCGGCTTTCGCCGGCGTGGACAACCGGTTGATGAGTCTCCAACTCGTGCAGCAGCGGTTGACGAATGCGGTGCTATTCACACCGACCGGAGAAGTCATCGAGCCGGCGGAAGTGCTGCACCACAAAGCGGTGCTGGTGGAACGCGGTAGTTTCCGGCCAGTGACCAATGTGACTCTCGACATGCTCGAACGTTCGCTCGACCAGATGCGCAGTGAGCTGGATTTAGCGGGGCAGGAGCCGGTGGTGTTGATGGAGATGACACTGCGAAATTTGCTGACGAAAGGTGAGCATATTGAACACGCCGATTTTTTGGCGCGCGTTGATATGCTCTGTGCGCTGGGTAAGACGGTGATGATTTCTAATTATTCCCGGTTTCACAACGTCACCACCTATCTGCGCCGGTATACTGCCAGCCGCATCGGCATGGTGCTCGGCGTGCCGACGCTGTTGCCGTTATTCGATGCGCAACACTACCAAGACCTCGAAGGTGGCGTTCTCGAATCGCTCGGCCGGCTTTTCAAAGGTCCGGTCAAGCTTTACATTTATCCATGGAAAAATAATCGCACCGGTGAACTCGTCACTGCCGATACATTCCAGATGCCGGTACACCTGCGCCATCTTTATGCTCATCTCCTCGAAAATCATTTTATCGAGCCAATTCGCGAGTTCAACGAACTCGACCTCGCCATTCTTCCTCGCGATGTGCTGGCCGAACTTCAAGCGGGCCGCTCGGTTTGGGAACAACTCGTGCCGCCGCAAGTCGTCGCCGTCATCAAACAGCGCGGTTACTTCGGTTACCGTCAGCCTGCTGCCTGAGCCGCCGGTTGCGTTTTGCATGAAGCGGCGTACGTTTCCGTCGCGATGCACGAACCAAACCATCTGATTCACGAAACTAGCCCATACCTCCGGCAGCACGCGCATAATCCGGTGGATTGGTTTCCGTGGAGCGCGGAAGCCTTTACTAAGGCGCGTGCGGAGAATAAACCAATTTTTCTGTCCATCGGCTATTCGACTTGTCACTGGTGTCACGTGATGGCACACGAGTCGTTTGAGAATGACGAAGTTGCCGCTGTGCTTAATCAGTATTTCATCGCCATCAAAGTCGACCGAGAAGAACGTCCCGACCTCGACAAAATCTACATGACCGCCACCCAAGCCACGACCGGTCACGGCGGTTGGCCGATGAGTGTTTGGTTGACACACGATCTCCAACCATTTTTCTGTGGCACGTATTTTCCACCGGTAAGATTCCAACCGTTATTGCTGAAGATTCACGAAGTTTGGGAAACTCACCACGCCGACCTTGTCGCCAAAGCCGGTGAGATTACTGCGACGCTTGCACAATATGTCACGATGAACCGGACCAGCACCGCGGCGCTTGATGAAGCTCCATTGCGTGCCGGTTTGGAACAATTTCGCGCCAGCTACGATGCGGTGCACGGCGGTTTCGATGGTGCTCCGAAATTTCCGCGACCGGTCGCGTTGAATTTTCTCTTTCGCGCCGGTGGTCAAGACATGGCATTGCACACGCTCTGTAAAATGGGCGAGGGCGGTTTGTTCGATCAACTCGGTGGCGGCTTCCACCGGTACAGTGTGGACGAACGCTGGCTCGTTTCGCATTTTGAAAAAATGCTCTACGATCAGGCGCAGTTGGTCAGCAGTTATGTGGACGCCTATCAAGTTACCGGTGAAGAGTTCTTCGCTGACATCGCGCGCCGGACGTGCGATTACGTATTGCGTGACTTAACCAGTCCGGATGGCGGATTCTACTCTGCCGAAGATGCCGACAGCGAAGGAGTCGAAGGTAAATTCTACGTCTGGACACACACCGAAATCAAAAACATTCTCGGCGAAAAGGCCGAAGCCTTCTGCCGGGCTTACGATGTGAATGCCGCCGGTAATTGGGAACACGGTAACAGCATTCTGCACGGCACCGGTTTTCCTGACGAACGTGAAAAACTTTTTGCAGTCCGCGAAAAACGCATTCGCCCGCACCGTGACGAAAAGATTATCACTGCTTGGAACGGGCTGATGATTTCAGCGCTCAGCCGGGCCGCGCAGGTTTTGGACGACACCAAGTATCTCGCGGCGGCTCAACGCGCCGGCCGGCAACTACTCGTCGGCAAGTTTGTTCGCACCGGTAATGTGCCGGCGATGCTTGACGATTACGCCTGTTTTGCCAATGCGCTTGTTGACCTCTACGAAACTGATTTTGATTCCAGTTGGCTGACGCAGGCCGTTGTGCTGACGGAGATAATGCTCCGGCGGTTCTATGACGCAGCCGCCGGTGGGTTTTTCATGACGGACGGCGCTGATTCGTCGGTGATTCTTCGAGTGAAAGACGAGTATGATGGTGCGGAACCATCCGGTAACTCCATTGCGGTGCGGTTACTGTTGCGTTTAGCTTTGCTCACGGACCGGTCTGATTTTCGGGAAGCGGCAGAGCAGACATTGACATTGTTCGCGCAACGAATTCACAGCGTGCCACACGCGGTACCGGAGATGTTGTGTGCGCTGGATTTCGCTCTCGGTAAGCCGAAACAAATTGTCATCGCCGGTGAGCCAGCTGTGACGGATACGCAAACCTTGCTCCGTGTCGTGCGTCGCCGGTATCTGCCCAACAGGATTGTGATGCTGGCGCGCGATCAAAAAATACCGCGTCTGATGATGGATGAAAAAGCCACGGCGTATGTTTGCGTTGACCGCACCTGCCGTCTGCCGGCGACGGAACCGGAAGAGTTGGCAAAACGAATTTGATGCATCGTCAGATTCTTGCAAATGCGGCATCGCGCGGTAAGATGCCGATATGTTTCCACTCGCGCGCTTTCGTGACTTGATACGGATTTTCATTGGAATCCTTTTTTTACTCGGACTGGTATCTGGTCGAGCTGAGCAGTCACCGGTGTTTGACATCCCGCGGTTGGAAAAAATCACGATGGATGGCCGGGCGGATGATTGGAGCACCAATGGCTTTCGGGTGGATGCGATGGTGGATAGCGATGGTGTGGCACGACCGGCGAGTGAATTTGCTTCGCGATTTCGTCTCGGCTGGGATGAGCGTGGATTATTGGTGTTGGTCACGGTTCATGATCCTACGCCGGTGGAGGAGAAAAATGACGCGCAATTCTATCTTCGGGATTCGGTGGAAATGTTCATCGCGGATCAATCCGGCGGACAGGAGGCTTTTCAAGTGGTTTTTGTTCCGGGGCGAATTGCTGGACAACGAGAATTACGATTTCATGTGTATGACCGGCGGGCTAGCGACGAACTGAAGAAAACACCAATTGTAATTGAAGCGGCCCGGACGGCGGATGCTGAAAATTGTACATTGGAAGTCTGCGTGCCGTGGCAAAATCTCGGCATCAAACCGGAAACCGGGCGCGAGATTTTGTTTCAACTCTGCGTCAACGATGCTAGTCCGACCGGGCCACGGTTGCAAAGCCGTTGGTATCCCGGTAACTCATACGGTAATACGCGGCTGATGTACCGGTTGCGTTTGGCGGAGTCGCCGAGTTCTGCGGTGGTGGTCGCGGCGGGCGCTTCCTACGAGCGACTCCGGCGGACGCAGGTCGGAGTGGTCGCTACCGGAGCGCTGACTGGGCAAGTCATTACGGTTCGCGCGGCTGATCGCGAACTTGGTTCGGGTCTGCTGATTGCAGATGGCGATGGGTTTCGACTTCATTTGGATTTACCCATGCCGGCGCGCGGTAAACCGTATGGACTGCTGACGGTCCAACTCGCCGGTCAGACATTTACTACGCTGCAACTCCCCGATGCTGATGAGGCGCGACAGCAGGCGTTTGCTCGCGCGGAGTTTAATTTCACTCCTTGTGTGTTTACTGGTGAGACGTTTCCGCCGTGTGATTTTCAGCAGCCGTCATTAGTAGAAGATGCGGTCGGGCCATATCGCATCAGTAAGGTGACGTTTTATGATGCGGACTTTAACGTGGTTACGACTGCCGAAAAACCGGGCCGGTATGGTGCGATTACAGAAATTTGCACGGCGGATGGGAAAACCTTCAAAAGATTTAACACGCTGTTTCGTCAGATTGCAGAATGTAAACGGAAAGATGCTCAACAGCGGTTTACGGTGGAGTTGCCACCGGAGGTGGGCATTGATCCTGAAGTGGTTCGTGAGCAAGCCGCAAAGCTGAATGATTATCTCCGAGAGGAAATTGTGGCTGGATTTCAACGCACCGCGAATGGCGCAATCGTGTTGGCGGGTCTTTCCGAAACAGCGGCCGGTAGCGGTCCAACGCATCGCCAGAACAATGCGCAGGCACGCGATGCGGAGTGGTGGTATCGGCTGAAGAAACAAACCGGCGAGATTGCGCCGTTACAGTATCTGACCTATTTGCCGGAGAATTACGATTCGGTATCGACGCAACGCTGGCCGGTGGTTTTGTTCCTGCATGGTTCCGGTGAGCGTGGGAACGATTTAAATCAGGTCAAAAAGAATGGGCTGCCACACTTAATCGAAGCAGGAAAACATTTTCCATTTATCACAATCGCCCCGCAATGTCCGTCGAACGAATGGTGGAATGTGATAGCGTTGCGTGATCTGCTGGATGAAGTCGGCGCGAAATATCATGTCGACTCCGACCGGGTGTATCTGACGGGTTTGAGTATGGGCGGATATGGAACGTGGAGTTTGGCGACGCGATTTCCGGAGCGGTTTGCGGCTATCGTGCCGATTTGTGGTGGCGGCGATCCCGAGGCAGTAGCTGATATTAAAAATCTCCCGGTCTGGGTTTTCCACGGCGCTAAAGATCGAGTCGTTTCGCCTCAGCAGAGTCAGGAAATGGTGGATGCGCTGCAAAAACTGGGTGCGCCGGTGCGCTTCACGCTTTATCCCGAGGCCAACCACAATTCTTGGACGCCTGCCTACGCCACCGAAGAGTTATACACCTGGTTACTTCAACAACATCGTGGTCAACTGCCGGCCCATTGAGGAACGGCTTGCCGTCCGCAGTTGCGCCGGCTAAGATAAAAATATGTTTCGTCCCGAAGAATTTCTCGATCTGAAACAGTTTGCGTTCCCAGAGCTTTTTGATGCCGACGCGAATGTGTGGGAAGCGTTGCGCAAGTTGCCGGAGTTTGTGAAATGTCACTTGCGTCCCGGTAACTTGGGTACGGTGACCGGTACGGCTTTTATCGGTGAGGCGGTATTTATCGGAAAGGGGACTGAGATTGAACCCGGTGCAATCCTCAAAGGCCCGGCGATTATCGGCGCGAACTGTCAGATTCGGTCGAACGCCTACATTCGCGAAAATGTCATCGTCGGCGACGGCTGTGTCCTCGGCAATGCATGCGAGTTCAAGAACAGCGTTCTATTCAATGGTTGCCAAGTCCCGCACTTCAGTTATGTCGGCGATTCAATTCTCGGTTACAAAGCCCATCTCGGTGCTGGTGTGATTTTGTCAAACGTCAAATCAGTCGTCGGGAATGTGAAAGTTGGTCAGCTAGATACCGGCTTGCGGAAGTTCAGTGCAATTCTCGGCGATGGTGCAGACATCGGTTGCAACTGTGTGCTCAGTCCCGGCACAATCATCGGACGCAATTCCATTCTCTATCCGAATATTCTCTGGCGTGGTATCTGCCCGCCGGATTCGATCGTGAAGCTCCGACAGCAGCAGGAAGTTATCGTGCGCCGCCGGTAGTGCGCTGGTCGTTCAGCCAGTAAAAGCCGCCGATGACAATTCCGTGGGTGATTTTGCCGGTGCGAATCAAATCCGGGATTTCCGCGAGCGGCACCAGTCGAACGATGATGTCTTCGGCGTGATCGAGTTTTAATTCCGCAACCCGCCGGCAGCCGGTGGCGAGAACGTAATACTGCCGGTTGTTTTGGATAGCCGGGTTCGGATTCACCGTACTGAGTAATTCGATTTTGTCCGGTGCGTAACCGGTTTCTTCGAGTAGTTCGCGCCGGGCACTTGCTTCCGGTGACTCACCAGCATCCATTAATCCGCCGGGCGTTTCGAGTTCGACAGTGCGCGTGCCGTGTCGCCATTGCTCTACCATCACGACTTGGTTGTCGGGAGTGAGCGGAATAATGTTCACCCAGTTCGGCTGTTCCAACCGGTACATGTCGTGGGGTTGGCCGGTGCGCGGATTGACAGTCACATCGTGATACACCTGAAAGATGCGACAGTCGAGAAGCTGCTGGGAACTTTCAATTTTCCAAGGCCGAATCACTTGGCGGTAACTTGCTCTAATTTTTTAAGAAACTCCGCCGCCGGTAAGTAACCACTGATTTGCGTGACGAGTTTTCCGTCAGCACCGACAAATCCGATGAAGGGAAAACCGCGCACGCCAAATTGTTGCGCCAGTTTGGCTCCGGCGTCGCCCTTTTCAGGATTAACCTTTACCGAAATGAAATCTTTGGCGAGCTTGGCTTGCACATCTTTATCGCTGTAGGTGTCGCGGTCGAGGCGTTTGCACCAACCGCACCAGTCGGTATAAATATCCACCATCACGATTTTCTTTTCTTTCTTCGCCTTTTCCAAAGCGCTGTCGTAGCTCTTCTGCCAATCCACTTCCGCTGCCCACGCGCCAACGGCGAACAAACAAACAGTCATGCTAAGAATAATCTTTTTCATTCTGGCTCCTATTTTACCGGCGGTTCAATCCACCGGCCATGTTCTTTGATTAGTGCGATGAGTTCATCCACCGCTTGTTCTTCCGGAATGTGTTGCTTGACCTGCATCTTACCGACCCACAACGAAATCTTCCCCGGTGCCGTGCCGACGTAACCGAAATGCGCGTCCGCCATCTCGCCGGGACCATTTACGATACACCCCATAATCGCAATCTTCACGCCTTTCAAGTGCGCCGTCCGCGCCTTAATCTGCGCTGTCACCGTCTGTAAATCAAATAGCGTTCGTCCGCAGCTCGGACAAGCCACATAATCCGCCTTGAACGACCGGCAACCCGCCGCCTGCAAAATATTATACGCCAGCGTCACCGGCCCGGCCACTTGCACCGCATCGCCGATACCATCGCACAACAGCGCGCCGATGTTCGTACTCGTGGTTAAAAGATTGCCGGATTCGTCCCGCAATAAAATCGGCCAATTCGGTGCGCGTACCGCTAATAACCGATACGCCGGAATCATTTCCAAGCCGGTACCGGCGCTGACCGTCAGTAACCGTGCCGGCATTCCGTGAAAATCCGGCGGCACCAACGGATTCACTTCCAAAATCTCCGGTGCCTTCAGTGAAAATTCTGCCGCCAAGTCACCGGTGCCTTGTGTTGCGCAAACGCGCACCGGATTGCCGTCGCCGATGACGACACCATTAATGTTCACGATCTGCGTGACGCGGCGTTGGTAGTTAAATGGGTCACGGGTTTCAATGACCGACAGCAGCGCCGGAGCTTTACCGGCCGGTAAATTATATTTGCTCACGAGTTCCCGGCAGACGGGAACTTCATGCAGACTGTCCTCCGTCAAGGAGACGCGGACGGTATCGCCCAGACCATCTTCGAGCAACGCGCCGATGCCGATGGCGGATTTAATCCGGCCATCTTCGCCGCCGCCGGCTTCGGTGACGCCGAGATGCAGCGGGTAATTCCAATCCGCGCCTTCCGCGTTGAGCCGAGCCACGAGCAACCGGTAGGTTTCGATCATCACTTTCACGCTGCTCGATTTCATCGAGAGAATGATTTCGTGATAATTGTGCTGCCGGCAAATCCGAACAAATTCCAACGCACTTTCTACCATGCCGAGCGGCGTGTCGCCATACCGGTTCATAATCCGGTCGGAGAGCGAACCGTGATTCGTGCCGATGCGCATGGCGCGACCGAGTTGTTTGCACTTGAGTACGAGTGGCGTGAATGCTTTCTCTAGTCGTTCCAATTCGTCGGCGTATTGGTCGTCGCTGTATTCACGCGTCGCAAATTTCTTCCGGTCAGCGTAGTTGCCGGGATTGATCCGAACTTTCTCCACCCATTCCGCGGCTTCCATCGCCGCAATGGGAACGAAATGAATATCGGCGACGATGGGTGTCTTGAAACCATGGTTGCGAAGTGCGCTGACGATATTCTTCAAATTCTTCGCGTCATTGATGCTTGGCGCGGTGATCCGCAAAATTTCGCAACCGGCCTCGATAATTGGAATCGCCTCTTTGACGCAGGCGTCCGTGTTCATCGTGTCGGAAATCAACATCGTCTGGACACGAATCGGATTATTTCCGCCAACTCCGACGTGGCCAACTTTGACTTCGCGGGTGAGACGCCGTTGCCGGTGAAATGGATTTGTGCAGTAGTTCATGGTGTAGTAGTTGCCGCCGGTTCATTCGTGCTAGTCACGCTGAGCGCCGGTGACCGGTGTGGTAGAAATTTTTGGACATCATTAAACGTGATGTAGAGCATAAACCCAATCAGCACCGCCGCAAATCCGGTCGTCACGACGTGGACGAAACGCGCATTCACCGGCTTGCGGATGACGGCTTCAATGAGCGCAAAAACAATGTGACCGCCATCGAGGACCGGCAGGGGAAGTAGATTAAAAATCGCGAGATTGATGTTGAGCACCACCGCCAGCCACAAACCCCGTCGCATTCCGCCGCTGGCAAATTCGCCCCACCAACCGCCGAGAATTCCCACCGGGCCGGCAAAACTTTTGACGGTGACGCCGGTTTGTTTGTGATGCGCAACGGCATAAACGCTGTTGCCGAGCATGTCGAGGACGTCGCTGAATTGTTCCCACGGTTTTGGACCGGGTTTAACGATTTGCTCGGTAAGTTCGACGCCAATCCGCGCGACTTTTTCCTCCGGTGCCGCAACCGGCGTGACAGTTAGCTCGACGACTTTTCCATCGCGAAGCAGTTTGACATGCGTCAGTTTGTCGGCGCGTTTGCTGATTAATTCAATCAACTGCGCCCGACTGAAGACCGGAACGCTTTCGATGGCGAGAAATTCGTCTCGTGACTGGATACCAGCGCGGTCAGCCGGTGAACCCGGTCGAGTGCGCACCGCCACCGGTCGGCCCGGCGGATAAAGGCCGGTCATTTTGATACCAAATTCTTTTTCGTAGGTGGTTTCAAGATTGCATTCGATTCGCTCATCGCCGCGCATGGCGACGACATTGACATTCGGCTCCAAACTCAGCGCGACACCGGTGGCGATATCCGTCCATTTGCTGACTTCTTTGCCGTTGATTTGAATGATCCGGTCACCGGCGCGCAAGCCGGCCAATTCTTCGTGGCTGTTCGGCTCAATCCAGCCGATGACGGTTGAGTGATTCGCCGCCGGCATTCCAATTCGCCAGAGCACCGTGGCAATTACAAATGCCAGCACCAAATTCATGAACGGCCCGGCAACCGAGACGAGAATTTTGTCGAGTGGCCGCGCTGCTGGTATTTCGGTGGTGGGTTTTTCGGTCTTACCTTCAAACGCTTCCATCGGTCCCATTTGCGGCAACATGACGTAGCCACCAAACGGTAACCACGCCACGCCATACTCGATACCAGAGCTTTTCCAACTGAAAATTCGCGGGCCGAAACCGATGAAAAATCGTTCGACAATCATCCGTCGCCGGCGCGCCATCAGATAATGGCCAAACTCATGGATGAAGATCGTTAACCCAAAGAAAAAGATCACCAGTAGCGCTGGGTAAACATAAAGTCGCACCAAATCGAAAAATTTAAACAGCATGTTCCGCTTCCCTTCGTGCCCAAGCATCTGCTTCGAGAATCGCATCCAATGGCGGCTGATTGACTGGCCGGTGCGCGTTCATGGTTTTTTCCACCATCGTAAAAATATCTGTAAATCGGATTTTCCCTTCGACAAATCGCGCCACAGCGACTTCGTTGGCCGCATTGAATACCGCCGGTAGCGTTCCGCCGATGCGCCCGGCGAGGTGCGCCAGTCGGAGTGATGGGAATTTATCCTGATCCGGATTTTCAAAAGTCAGCGTTCCGATTTTTGCCAAGTCTGTCGGCGGCATCGAATTCGGTAACCGCTTCGGCCCGACGAGTGCATATTGAATCGGGTGCCGCATATCTGGCGCGCTCAATTGCGCCAACATCGACCCATCCTGAAATTCCACCATCGAATGCACGATGCTTTGCGGATGCACCACCACATCCACTCGGTCAATCTCGATGTCAAACAGCCACCGCGCCTCAATCATCTCCAGACCTTTGTTGAAGAGTGTCGCCGAATCAATCGTGATTTTTTGCCCCATGTTCCATGACGGATGTTTCAACGCTTGTGCCAGTGTGATGTGCTTGAAATCTTCCCGGCTCGTCTGCCGGAACGGTCCGCCCGACGCCGTCAGAATCAATCGCTTCACATCCGTCGGATTCCGGCCTTCGAGACATTGGAAAATTGCACTGTGCTCGCTGTCCACCGGTAACACTTTCACTCCGTGCTTCTTTGCCTCACTCATCACCAACTCGCCGGCCATCACCAAAATTTCCTTCGACGCCACCGCCAAATCTTTACCGGCGCGAATCGCTGCCAACGCCGGCTCCAATCCCGCCGTGCCGACAATCGCCACCAGCACAATATCTGCCTCCGGCATCGTCGCCAACTCCACTAGACCTTTTTCGCCAGTCAACACCGGTGACTGGATGCGCTGTTCCAACTCGCGCGCTTTATCTCGGTCGGTCATCGCGACGGCTTTCGGGTGAAATTGCTGAATGGCCTTTTCCATTCCGGCCACATTTTCGCGCGATGCCATGCCGACGATGCGCACATAGTCCGGCAAATCCGCCGCGACTTTTTGCGTGCTGACGCCAATCGAGCCAGTCGCGCCAAGGAGAACGATGTTTTTAGGTTTCATCTGAGCACGCGGACAATACCGGCGAAGTGGAACAATCTCAAGTGTTTCTCGCTTGACCGGCTCGCCGCTTGCCGGATACTGGCGGCGCATGCTGCGAAGCAAACTTTGGTGGTTCGTGTTGCCGGTGCTGACAGTCTTGCTGTTCAGCCCGGTTTACCGTGCTACTTTCGTGTACGACGACTCGGATTTTGTCGTCGAAAACCCGTTGTTGAATGCGCCACACCTCGACGTGGTTGCGGTTTTCACCACGTCGTATCCACCGCAACATCCGGAGCAAAAACTCTACCGGCCGCTGGTGATATTATCCTACGCGCTCGACAAAGCTGTGACCGGCAAACCAGCCGGCTTTCACGTGACCAACGTGCTCTGGCATCTGGCAGTGGCGACAATGCTGGTGCTTTTGCTCCGGCAACTCGGCACGCCAGCCACCGGTGCGCTACTGGCAGCGGTAGCATTTTTTGCGTGGCATCCATTGACGACAGAATCCGTGGCGTGGGTGGCCGGGCGAGCGGAATTAATGGCGGCATTTTTTGTGTTGGCGTCGCTGATTGCATTTATTCGTAACCGGCCGGTACTCGCCGGGCTGGCGTTTGCAGCAGCGTTGTTGTGCAAGGAAAGCGCGATTATGACACCGGCTTTAGCGGTATTGCTTGCGTGGCGGTGGCCGGCGAAACGCCGGTGGCAATTGTGGGCCGGTTACGCCGGCATCGCGCTGGCGTATCTGGCGTGGCGACAATATCTCTTTGCCGGCGTGCGACTGGAACAAGTGGCGTTCAACGGTTTCGCCGACGCGTGGACGCAACGGCTCGTCGCCGGTAAAGTTTTACTCCGGTACCTTGGATTGGCGTTCGTGCCGTACCGGCAATCGGTGTTTCACGATGTCCAAGTCGAAACTTTCCGCAGTGCGCTGGCGGTGGTGTTGCTCGCCGGCGTGACGATGTGGTTGTGGTGGCGGCGTGACCGGTATCCGAATTTGGTTTTGGGTTGGGCGTGGTTTTTCGTGGCGTTGCTGCCGGTTTCAAACTTGATTTTACCCATCGGTAGCGTGATGGCGGAACGATTTACTTATTTGCCATTAATCGGCATGAGTCTGGTGCTGGCCGGAATGCGTGGCCGCTGGTGGCCGGTGATTTTGGCGTTGGTCTTGATTCATCACGCCGGTAAAACTTGGGCGCGGTGCTGGGATTGGCAGACGGACCGGAAATTGTGGAGCAGCGCGGCGCAAGTCGAGCCGGCTTCGTTTTTACCACCGGCGCAACTTGGTTTCGCAGCGCTGGCAGAGAATGACCGACCGGCGGCAGTTGCGGCATTTGACCGGGCGTTGGAGTTGTTGGCGACACAGCCGGTAAAACTCCGGGAGAAATTTGAGCCGCGCATCCGCATCGCACAAACCGGCGCGGAATTGGAATTGGTGTATTCACTCGCTCGGCAACACCGGTTGGCTGAGGCGCAGGCCGGTTATTTGAAAATCTTGCGCCGGCATCCCGGCGATGTGTGGGCGCGCCGGGCATTGGCCGATTGTCAATTGGAGCGACGCGATTTTGCTGCGGCAGCGGTCGGGTTGACGGAATTGGTCCGGGAGTTTCCGAGCGATGCGCGGTTGCGAGCAAAATTTGGGAGTGCGTTGAGTCAGACTGGGCGGATTGCGGAAGCGTGTCAGCAATTGGAGCGAGCGGTGGAGTTGGATCCCGGTACGGCGATGTACCGGCAGCATTTAGCAGTGTTACGCGAGCACCAAGCGCATGTAGATGTAGAGCAGCGGCGCGGTGAATAGAAAACTGTCGAGCATGTCGAGCGCGCCGCCGTGACCCGGTAAAATGTCGCTGGAATCTTTGACGTTGGCTTCACGTTTGATGAGCGATTCGGCGAGATCGCCAATGACCGCCGCTGTGCCGAGCAGGAGACCGATGGCGAGCGCGTGGGTGAGATTCATACCGGAGGCGACGATGCCGGTGCTGAGTTGGCGCGGCCAGTATAAACACATCACGGCGCCGCCGACAGCGAAGGCGAGACCGCCGATGGTGCCTTCCCAAGTTTTCTTCGGGCTGATGCGCGGAATCATTTTGTGCCGGCCCAGCGTGGAGCCGACGAGGTAGGCGCCCATGTCGGTGAACTTTGTGACGACCACGAGCAGCATGACGAAATACCGGCCGTTCACGTCGGCGAAGTTGATGCGGGTGATGAAATTGCCGAGCCACGCGACGTAAATGAGGCCGAACAGCGTGATCGCCATTGTCTCGATACCGGCGGGATTTGTTTTTTCCGGGAATTGCCGGATGAAAACGCCGAGCGCGAAGACGAGCAGAATCAGGATGTCAAAATCATAGGACAACTCCAGTCGTTTAGTCTGCCGGTAGAAAAACCAGCTACCGGAAATCATCACCACCGTGCCGATGACGCCCCAGATTTTGTAGGAGCGCAAACCTTTCGCTTCGCAAATCCGGTAAAACTCCCAGATCGCGCGGGCGATGAAGAGATTCATGAACAAGTAGAGTGCTGTTGGTGGAAGCCAAAAAATGACCGCCAACATGATACCCCACAAGACGAGCGAGCTAATTAGCCGCCAGCCGAAGCCGGAGCGCGGATTCACACTGGTGACGGTTTGGATCGGTTCGCTCATTTTGCTTTGGGCGGATTGACGAGGCCAAACCGGCGGCTGCGTTGACTGTAATCTTCCAATGCTTTCAGCAATTCTGGTTTACGGAAGTCCGGCCAGAGTACTTCGGTCACGTACATTTCGGCGTAGGAAATTTGCCAGAGGAGAAAATTGCTAATCCGCATTTCGCCGCTGGTGCGAATCAGTAAATCTGGGTCCGGGATGCTACCGGTATAAAGATTTCGCGCAATGACCACTTCATCAATGTCCGCAATTTCGAGGTGACCGGCTTTCACTTCACGAGCGATGCCGCGCATCGCGTCCACGATTTCTGCTCGGCCGCCGTAGCTCAACGCCAGCACGAGCGTCATTCCGGTATTCTTGCTGAGCGTCTCGATGCTTTTGTTTAATTGTTTTTGCGCGCTCGCCGGTAGGTCATGGGTGCGGCCGATGACCGCGAGCCGGACGTTATTCGAATTCAGCTCCGGGATTTCTTGTTTGAGAAAAAATTCCAAGAGGTACATCAGCGCTGCGACTTCGGTGCGCGGACGTTTCCAATTTTCCGAAGAGAAAGCGTACAGTGTCAGATATTCCACGCCGAGTTCGCTACAGGAGCGCACCATGGCGCGGACACTTTCCATTCCGATGCGATGACCTTCAGCGCGCGGCAGGCCGCGTTGCTTAGCCCAGCGACCGTTGCCATCCATGATGATGGCAATGTGCCGGGGAATGTTTTGGGACGGTTGGGTCACAGGAAAATAGTTTCGGCCCGGCGCGGGCCAACACTGACGATCCCGAGCTTAGTGCCGCTGAGTTGCGCGAGCTTGTTTAGATAGAGCCGCGCTTTTTTCGGCAGGTCATCGAAATTACGAACGAGCTTGGTCGAGGTTTGCCAGCCGTCGAATTCTTGATAGACCGGTTTGCAATGCAGCAAGGCGTCCACATCGGCCGGAACGGTTTCAACGAGCTTGCCGTCGAGCTTATAGGCAACGCAAACTTTGATTTTCGGCAACGTGTCGAGCACATCCATTTTGGTGACGGCGAGTTCGTCAATGCCGTTCAACATCACGGAAAACCGGGTGGCCACGGCGTCGAACCAACCGCACCGGCGCGGGCGACCGGTGGTGGCGCCGAATTCTTTGCCGGTCTCGCGGAGCATTGCGCCGCTGGCGTCGAGCAGTTCTGTCGGGAATGGACCTTCGCCGACGCGGGTGGTGTACGCTTTCATCACGCCGACCACGCGGCCAATCCGATGCGGCGGAATACCGGAACCAGCGCAAGCGCCACCGGCGGTGGTGTTGGAACTGGTGACAAATGGATAAGTGCCGAAATCAATATCGAGCAATGTGCCTTGCGCGCCTTCGAGGAGAATTTGGCGTCCGTCGCGTTCGTACCGGTTGAGCAATGTCACGGTGTCGGCAATGTGCCGGCGCAATTTCTTGGCCGCGGCGAGATATTCGGCGTTGATTTTGGCGAAGCTCAATGGTTTCGCGCCGAAGGTGCGGGCGATTTCGTTGGTCTCGCGAACTTTGCGGCGGAGTTTTTCGGAGAAGCTCGCCGGTGAGAGTAAATCGACGACGCGGATGCCGGTGCGTCCGACTTTGTCGGAATACGCCGGGCCGATGCCGCGTTTGGTGGTGCCGATTTTGCCTTTACCTTTTTGTTCTTCGCGCAGGGCGTCGAGCAACCGGTGGTATGGAAGAACGAGATTGGCGCGGTCGCTGACGAGGAGATTGCCGTTGATGGCAATGCCGCGCGCTTGGAGGTGGTTGATTTCTTCCAGCAAGGCGAGCGGGTCGACGACGACGCCGTTGCCGATGACGTTCAGCTTGCCGGGGTAAAGAATACCGGAGGGAACGAGGTGGAGAACGTATTTCTCGTTGCCGACCTCGACGGTGTGCCCGGCGTTGTTGCCGCCCTGATACCGGACGACAACGTCGGCCTGCTCGGTCAAGACGTCAATGATTTTGCCTTTGCCTTCATCGCCCCATTGGGCGCCAACTAAAACAGTGGTTGCCATAACTGGCGCACGATACCCGAACCGTGAAGCTGCTGGCAAGCGACAAGAATACACGATTTCGGAAATCTATCTTGTCAATTGGATGTTTGGCGGTATGCTAAATCCGTGGATGTGAGAATAATTAGGAGCAGGCGAATCAGGTTTACCGAATAATTTATGTTACTTTCTCGACATACTCGAATGCCTCGCAGCAAGGTGTATTTAGTGCTGAGCGATAGCGTATTCACTGCGGTGGCAATGTTGATCTCGGTCGTCCTCCGGTTGGGTTACGATAACGGCTTAGCTTATTTCGATATTCACTGGCGCGCCGTTGTCATCTCGTGGGTTTTCTTTGGGTTGTCGTATTACGTCACCGGATTGTATGACACGGAACGACTGCATCAAATCGGTCGTACGCTAATCGGAGTCGTCGTGGCGGTCGGTGCCGGGATGATTTTGATGATGGCGTTTTTCTACGCGACGCTTTCATCGGAGCTGATTGGCCGTGGAATTTTCGCCGGGTACGGATTGTTTGTTTTTGCAGCGGTCTTGCTGACGCGCTTAATCTATCTCGGTGCTAGCCGGCGTGGAATGATGGCGCAACGGTGCTTAATCATTGGCACGGAAGGCGAGGCGCGGAAGGTAATTGAATTGGTGGCCGGTTGCGGCCGCGCGGATATTCGGATTCTGGGTTTAATTCATTGCGGCCGCGAACAAGAAAAAGTCGGTAAATTTATCGGTGACTATCCAATTCTCGGCACGCTCGAATCAGTAGAGCGCTTTATCGAACTTTACGATGTTGAACGTCTGATTATTGCCGCTTCGACAGAATCCGAACCGGACTTGCTGCGCCGGCTGCGCGCCTTCCGGTACCATGGAATGGCATTGGTGGATTTCGTTTCGCTGTACGAAGAATTGGCGCAGGAAATTCCCATTGATCACATCAACGATGAATGGCTCTTCCACGCCTCGATGAATAATTCGCGTATTCATATTCGCCGCATCAAACGCCTGACGGATATTTTGGTGGCAATGTTAGGTTTGGCGCTGACGTGGTGGTTGATGTTGTTGACCGCGTTATTGGTTAAAATTACCTCCAAAGGTCCGGTCTTGTTCCGGCAGGAACGTCTCGGTCGCGACAGCCGGCCGTTCATGCTCATGAAATTCCGAACGATGCGTGAAGATGCCGAAAGCCTGACCGGTCCAGTCTGGGCGACTGAAAACGATCCGCGTGTGACTTCGGTTGGCCGGTGGTTCCGCAAATTCCGGCTCGACGAACTACCGCAGCTCTTCAATGTTCTCCGTGGCGACATGAGCTTGGTCGGTCCGCGTCCGGAGCGCGCCGTCTTCATCAAAAAACTCGCCGAAGAATTGCCGTTCTATTCCGAACGCTTGCTGGTACCACCGGGAATTACCGGTTGGGCGCAAGTCATGGCGCCGTACGCCGCCAGTATTGAAGATTCCAGGCGCAAACTTCAGTTTGACCTTTATTACATCAAGCACATGTCGCTTTTTCTCGACCTACTGATTTGCATTCGGACTGCTCGCACGATGCTCTTTGGTCGTGAGCGGACGAAACCGGTGTATGCCGGTATCTCGAATAATCCACCGGCATAATTTTCGATTCCCTTGAAAGAATATCTCGACCTCGTCAACTTAGTTTTAGCCAATGGTACGCTCAAAAAGAGCCGCACCGGTATCGACACCATTTCCTATTTCGGCGCGCATTACCGGGTGAATCTGGCGAATGGATTTCCGTTGCTCACCACCAAAGAAATCGTCTGGAACTCGTTGCTCCATGAATTGCTCTGGTATCTCTCCGGTGAAGACCACATTCGCAATCTCCGGCAACACACCAAAATTTGGGACGCGTGGGCTGACGAAGCCGGTAATCTCGATACCGCCTATGGCCGGTACTGGCGGCGTTTTCCGCATCCGTACCGGGACAAAGACGGTCACTGGCAAGTCCGGGAAGTTGACCAAATCCAATTTGTTCTCGACACACTCCGCACCGAACCGACCAGCCGCCGGATGGTTGTCACCGCGTGGGAACCCGGCAACGCGACAACCAGCAAGTTGCCGCCGTGCCATTACAGCTATGTTTTCAATGTTCAAGATGGTCGGCTCAATTGCCATCTCACGCAACGCAGCGGCGACATCGCGCTCGGAATTCCATTCAATCTCGCGTGCTACGCCACGCTCACACAAATCATTGCCGAACAAGTCGGCCTCGCCGTCGGCTGGTTTAGTCACACTATCGTGGATGCGCACATCTACACCGCCGCCTCCGGTAGTGGCAAAGAAGAATACGATCATGTCCCCGGTCTGCGTGAACAACTGAAGCGCGTGCCGGGACCGTTGCCCCGGCTGATTATCGCAAAGAAAGCGTTACCGGAACTCAAGTTTGAAGATTTCAGCATCGAAGGGTACCGGTCGCAGCCGCGCATCAAATTCAAAGTCGCCGTATGAACATCGCCATCATCGTCGCCATCGCCGAGAATCTTGTCATCGGCGACGCCGGTAAGATTCCGTGGCATATCAGCGACGACCTCAAACGGTTCAAGCGTCTTACACTCGGCCATCCGATTATCATGGGCCGAAAAACTTACGACTCACTTGGAAAACCGTTGCCGGGCCGGCGTAATCTTGTGCTCACACGCGGTGCGCCGATTGCCGGTGTCGAATGTTTTTCTAGTCTTGATGCCGCGCTGAAAACTTGCCGGGACGAAACTGTTTTCATCATCGGCGGCGCGGAGATTTACCGGCAAGCTTTACCGGTGGCAAATGCGCTGTTCATCACGCACGTTCACCAACAAGTCACCGGTGATACACATTTCCCAGAATTCGACCAGCAACGCTGGCGCGAAGTCGCTCGCGAAGACCATCCGGATTATTCGTTTGTAGATTACCGGTCGCTTGATTAATAGCCGAGATCGAAGGTGTACCGGAGGACGTTGTGGCAATGCACGGAGTCGATGACGGTCTTGCTTTGCCAGCCTTTGCAGGAGATTGCGCCGGTGACATTTTTGCGGCGTTTCGTGATGGCCTCTTCTAATTCTTTGGTTAGATCAAAGTCGCCACGGATACATTCGCTGTTGGGACAATTGAAAAGGAGCACAGATTTGGCGTGTTCAATGTTGACCTCGTATTTGACTTGGCTGTTTTTTGTGACGCCATCGTGGTCGAAATATGCCAACCCAACGGTAAGAGATTTCAATTTTTGGAATTGGGTGGCAAGCGATGGTGCGGCCTGAATGCGTTGGCTGGCTTTTTCACGGTGTTCAAAACGGGGACCTACTCTTTGACGATACATATGGAACCGACCTGTTTACTGGGTTGTCTAGCCAATTTACCACATTTGTGCGGCCTTGTATCTATCAATCCGTACAGAAATAAAAAGGGCATCCCGGTTACAGGATGCCCTTTTCGGATTATACCGCGAGTCGGTTTTTAGTACCGGCGCGAACGATTGTCGTCGCGACGGCCACCGCCACCACCGCCGAAGTCGCCACGGGGACGTTCTTCACGGGGTTTCGCTTCGTTGACGGTCAACGCGCGACCATCAAGTTCTTTGCCGTTAATATCGGCAATTGCCTTAGTGGCTTCTTCCTGCGAGCTCATTTCCACAAATCCGAACCCACGGGACTTGTTGGTGAACTTGTCCACGATCAGGTTGCAAGCGGTGACGTTACCGGCCTGTTTGAACAGGTCGAGAATATCGCCTTCGGTGGTGTTGAACGACAGGTTTCCTACGAATAGCCTGGTAGCCATTATGTGTATCTTTCTGCTGCGGTTAGGAGGTCTCAGTGACTGTTCTCGAACTCGAGTTTAGGATCATCACCGAGCAAAATCGTCTGACAATCTACCAATCTCACTGCAACTGCTACTATCTGCGAGCACCTTCACCATACCCTGCTTTCCTAGAATAGCAACAGAAAGTTACGCGAATTTAGTACGCCATTTACGACCGGCGAAACCTAATACCAGTCCGCCGATGCACAACAAAAACCCAGTCGAAGGTTCCGGTACGGCGGCGACTGTTGGAGTGTAGGTGTATTGGATATCAATCGTTGCTGCACCTTGCGAGGTCGTTCCCAGCCAGAAGTTGCCGGGTTTGTTGTGAGTTGTAATGGTATCTGACTCATTCGCTGCGACTTGGAAGTCAGTTTGTCCAAGGCCAATGAATGCCGCTAAAGTCGGCGCGGTGGTGTAAGTGAAAACCTGCGATTGCGTAGCGTTAACAATTGGAATTGTAGCACCGGAGGTACCGGAGCCATCAGTCGTACCGTCATATTTTGGCATAGATGGAATTACCATTCCATTAGTCGCGGCGGAAGTGGCCATGGAAAGATAACTCTGCGCACCTTGAGTAATATCTAGGGTTTGATCCATTGCGTAGTTGGCTGTAAACGCCGTGGAAGGTTTGGTGAGATTGGTGTTTTCATATTGCCAACCACCCACTAATTCACCGGTGACAGTGATCTGCACGCTTTGTAAGTGACCGAGACTTGGATCGAAAAGATTCAAAAGTAAATCTTGGGCGTAAGATGTATCTGTGAGTGAAATCGTGGCGGATTCATCAATGATTGCAGCCGACACGTTAACCGTGCTGAAGAGTCCTACAAAAAGACCAATCAGTCCCACGGCGATTGCAACATGACGATAGCTTCTCATTCGCGAAGAATAGTGGACGACGAATCATGCTCTTCAGGGAGCGGTTGCCATGTGAAATGACAACAATCCAAACATGGGAAGGAATCCAAACGAGGGAAACATCTGCGGGTCATCAAGAACCCATGGCGGGTTCATATAAGAGAAGTGGTGTGAAATGTCAATAACTTGTGAATAACTTTTACTTCGCAATCAGTCCAGTTTGCAGCGCCGCCAGAATACCGGCGGCACCACCGGGCGACATGAGATATAGCCCAGCCCAGCCTTCTTGCTGAACTCGCTGCACCTGCTCCACGGCAATTTCAAGGCCAACCTTTGCCTGATCGGTCGGATTGGATTTAGTGGCTAACCGCTGGAGGATTTTATCCGGCAAAACCACACCGGGCACTTGCGCCACGCGCTGGGCTTGTTCCAAACTCGTCAAAATCATAACGCCAATCAAAATCGAATGTTTTGTCCGCAACGATTCCAGCGCCGCCAGCGGTTCCGCGCGAAACGCCGGTTGTGTCATCACATAATCCGCACCGTGATCGAGCTTCTGCCGGAGGCGGTCGAGTTCACGTTTGCCATCGACGGCTTCCGGTTCAAAGCCCGCACCAATCGTAAAATGAGTACGCGGGTCAGCCTGTTTACCGAGTGGCGCGCCGCCAAAGTCCACACCGGCGTTCAGGCACGAGTTTGTCAATCGCACCAGTGCCACCGAATCTAAATCAAACACTGCCGTCGAGCGCGGATACGTCGGCGACATCTTCGGCGGGTCGCCGGTGATGAAAAGAACATTATGAATCCGGTTCGCGTGAAATCCAATCAGTCGGCTCTGAATTCCCATCAGATTCAAATCGCGGCCGGTAAAGTGCGGAATCAACTCCAACCGGTCGCCAATCTGATTCCGAACCAGATGAATGAAATCTCCCGGCGGCATCAACGGAATTCCGCGCGAGCCATCGGTGAAATCCACCGCATCCGCCAGACCGCTGTCGGCAAGTTGGCGGATGAAATCAATCTTACCGGCGACCAGTTTCTCATCCGTTCCGCGCGGCGGCAAAATTTCAACGCTGACGACAAACTTTCCGGCTTTCAATTTTTGAGAGAACCGGCCGTTTGCTGATTTTTCGACATCACCGGCCGGCGGACGAGTTGATTTTATTTCAACGCCACCGGTGACGCCGGCTTGTCGCGACCGGAGATAATTGTGCATTTCGCGAAGATGTGGCGGGTGCATTTCGCAGCAACCACCAATCAATCGCACGCCGCGATCCATCAAGCTCCGCGCCAACCGGCCCATATATTCCGGATTCACTGAACTCATGAACCGGTTGCCGATTCGCTGAAATCCACCGGCGTTCGGCATCACTACTAGAGGCAACGGCGCATCCGGTACCGCGTCTACAAATGCGCTCGCATCCCACGGCGCACAGCAATTCACGCCCGCGACCGCTGCGCCGATTTCCGCCATCCGCTGGACAAACGCCGCCGGTAAAATTTCTGGGCTGAATGTCATTTCCGCGATAATCGGCGGTGCGCCCGGTATCGACCGGATGAGCGCGATGAGTAATTCCAGTTGTGGTTGCGAGCTAAAAGTTTCCAGCAACAACGCATCAGCACCGGCGGCAATCAAATTTTCGATTTGTTCCCGGTAACATTCCGCGATGGCGGTGGGTGTGAGTAAAACTCCGGCGGCCGGGCCGATGGAAGCGAGCGTGAAGACCGGTTCCGTCCCGGCGGTGCGCGCGAGATTCACGCCGGCGCGATTTAATTCTGCCACGCGGTGTTCCATTCCAAACTGCCGCAACTGATGTCGGTTCGCGCCAAAGGTATTAGTTTTGAGACAGCGTGCGCCGGCGGCGAGATAATCCCGGTGGACGCGACGGATGAGGTCCGGTTGATCGGTGTTGAACGCTTCGTAGACGTGATTCGTCTCGGACAATCGTCCGGTGAGTTCAAACAAATACGAACCCATCGCGCCGTCAGTGAGCAACGGTTGCGTTTTTAACGTGGTTAAAAAATCCGCCATGCGGCTTCTTGATACAACAGACCGGCGGCAGAGTCAAAACCGGTTACGCGCCGCCGGTGATTAGTTTTGTGTGAGTTGATTCGCGTCGAACACAATCGGGAAGTTTTCACCTTCGACCACGGCGCCTTTCGGGATCGGCGGCGTGCCCGGCATCAGCGGCTTGTCGGTGTCAGAACGCACATCCGGTCGGATGAAGTTTAGCACCACTCCGCGGCGTGGGTTGGGCGAAGTATTTGGATATGAGCCGTGCAAAGTGAGGCAATGATGAAACGATGCCTCACCAGCCTTGAGCATCATCGGCACCGGTTTGAATTGCGCGAGTTGTTCGGGAGACAGCACCTGCTTGATGGCTTCCATATCTTCCATGCCACCGGTGAGCTTGACGGTCGGCAACAGATTCCAGCGGTGCGAACCGGGAACGACATGGACGCAGCCGTTCTCTAAAGTGGTGTCATCCAGCGCAACGAAACAGGTGATGTGTCCCACCGGTACCGTGCGTGTCCAATACGAATAATCCTGATGCCATGCCACCACGCCACCGTGCCGGGCGGGTTTGTAGAAAAGCTGGTCGTGCCAGAACCGCACCCGGTTCGTGCCGAGCAATTGACTGAGCGGAACCGTCATCTCCGCATTGAACAGCAGGTCGTGAAACGCGTCGTCCACAAACCAAGCACCTTGAAAATAAATCATCTGCTGATTCTTGGTCGCGCCACCGGCGGCTGCGGTCAATCCAATCAGTTCGCTCCGGCGCGGAAAATCGTCGGCCACCATCTGTTCCAACCGGTCGCGCAAACATTGGAGTTGGCGTTCCTCCAAAACTCGAATGCCTTTGAGATAACCATTGGTCTCGTAGAACCGCACTTGTTCCGGCGAGAGGGTGTATTTCGGAATCTCCTCCGACCGAGTAGCTGCCGTGAATAATTGGCCCGCTGGCCGATGAATTTTTCGATAATCAATCAGATTGGTCGTGCCCATGCCGGTACCGATACTTCAACCCGAATCGGGAGTCAAGGTGAGCCAGGTTCATATTTTTTAGAATTGCTTAACAACAATGAGAATAAAAATCCCAACGCCAATAAGCCGGCGCCGATTCCAAATGCGTCGCTGGCGGCTTGCGTTCCGAAGTGGTCTTTGAGGAATGCCACCATTTGCGGGCCGACAATTCCGCCGGCCGACCACGCCGTTAGGATACAGCCGTAAAGCACCGGCATCCGCACCGGGCCAAACGTGTTCAGCACAAACGCAGGCATCACGCCGAAGCCGCCTCCGTAACAAAGCAGCACATAACAAATCAGCGCGCCGAACAACCAAGGGTTACCGGTGAAGATGAGCGCGACAAACGCGATGACTTGCGTGGCCAGCATCACACGGAACGTGGCGAGTTGACCGAGCCGGTCCGACAGACCGCCCCAGAACAGCCGGCCCAAACCATTGAATAATGAGCTAACCGCAATCAACGTCGCGCCGGCCATCGCCGGATTTGGGCCACGCCACAAATCCTGCAACAGCGGCGATTGGAAACTGATGATGGCGATTCCGGCGACAATGTTGCAAAAGAACACCAGCCACATCAAACCAAACTGTCGCGACCAGACCGGCGCGATCCCCGCGAGGTTGACGGAAGCGACCGGTGTCCCCGGTGGATTCCGCAGGCCAGCCGCAGCAAACAAACTGATCGTACCGACAATCAAGCCGATACCGGCAAAAACCAGCGGTAGTTGATGTTGGCAAGCGGCGTCGAGTGCCGGTGCGATGACTTTGCTCATCAGCAGTGCGCCCAAGCCGAAACCCATGACCACCATGCCGGTGACTAAACCTTTTTTATCGGGAAACCATTTCGCCGCAGTCGCCACCGGCGTGACATAGCCAAGTCCTAAGCCGATTCCGCCAACAACTCCGTAGCCGAGCCACAACAGCGGCAGCGATTTCAAATGCAACGCCAGCGCCGCGAGCAGATAGCCAGCGCCGTACAGCAAGCTACCGGTGACCGCGAGTTTGCGTGGGCCGAATTTCGGAAGCAAGACGCCGCCGACCGCCGCCGCTACGCCAAGAAAACCGATGGCGAGACTGAACGCCCACGCAACTTGCGTGTTGCTCCAACCGTAACCGGTGACGAGCGGTTTCTGGAAATAACTCCAAGCGTACACCGCGCCGAGGCACAGTTGTAGCAATGTGCCGGCACCGGCAATGAGCCAGCGCTTCATCAGAACAAGCCGACGATTTCGCCCGCTTCGTTGATGTCGATGATTTCCGCCGACGGAATTTTTGGCAAGCCCGGCATCGTCATGATGTCGCCGGTCAAGACGACGACGAATCCGGCTCCGGCGGAAAGTTTCACGTCGCGAATCGGCACGTCGAAGTTTTTCGGACGGCCGAGCAAGGCCGGGTCGGTGGAAAGCGAATATTGCGTCTTCGCCATGCACACCGGCAGATGCGCGTAGCCAGCGGCTTCGAAATCTTTGATTTTCTGACGGACTTTTACGTCGGCCATGATGTTGTCGGCGCCATAAATATTTTGCGCGATGGCGCGAATTTTATTCCAGAGACCCATCTCATCGGTGTAGAGGAACTGGAAATTATTGGAACGCGGTTGCTCCGCAAGTTCGACGACAGCTTTCGCCAGATTTTCCGCACCGGCACTGCCGCGCGCCCAGTGGTCGGCTTTGACGGCGCGAACGCCGAGAGTTTTGCAGTGGTTCTCAATGACGGCGACTTCCTCCGGTGTGTCAGCGGTGAAATGATTAATCGCAACCACCACCGGTAGGTTGTAGAGCCGAATATTTTCGATGTGTTTTTCGAGATTGGCGATGCCTTTTTCGACGGCGGACGGATTCGGTTTTCCGAGGTCAGCTTTCAGAACTCCGCCGTGCATTTTGAGCGCCCGAACAGTGGCGACGATGACAACGGCACTCGGTTGCAAGCCGGCCTTCCGGCACTTGATATCGAGGAATTTTTCTGCGCCGAGGTCGGCACCGAAGCCGGCTTCGGTCACAGCGTAATCGGCGAGCCGGAGACCTAATTTGGTAGCGAGGACGCTGTTGCAACCGTGCGCGATGTTGGCGAATGGTCCACCATGAACGAATGCCGGATTGCCTTCGAGCGTCTGGACGAGATTTGGTTTGAGCGCATCTTTCAACAAGACGGTCATTGCGCCGTGAGCTTTGAGGTCGGCAGCAGTGACGGGCTTTTTCTCGCGGGTGTAAGCGACGACAATTTTGCCGAGACGTTCCCGGAGTTCTTTGAGCGATTCGGAGAGACAGAAAATCGCCATGACTTCGGAGGCGACGGTGATGTCGTAGCCGGATTCGCGCGGGATGCCGTTGGCGTTGCCGCCGAGGCCGAGAACGATGTCGCGGAGAGCGCGGTCATTCATGTCCACGACGCGCCGCCAGACGATGCGATTCACGTCGATGCCGAGTTTATTGCCTTGCGTGAGATGGTTATCGAGGAGCGCGGCGAGTAAATTGTGCGCGGCACCGATGGCGTGAAAGTCACCGGTGAAGTGAAGATTGATGTCTTCCATCGGAATCACTTGCGCGTAACCACCACCGGCGGCGCCACCTTTGACGCCGAAACACGGACCGAGCGATGGTTCGCGTAGACAGATGACGGCGCGTTTGCCGATGCGGTTCAACGCATCGCCGAGACCGACGGTGCAGGTGGTTTTACCTTCACCGGCGGCAGTCGGATTGACAGCGGTGACAAGGATCAACTTGCCGGTCGGCGCGTTGTCGAGGCTATGGAAGTAATCGAGCGAGATTTTGGCTTTGTAATGGCCGTAATGCTCAAGGTCGGCATCGGGAATGCGGAGCTTCTTGGCAATCTCTCCGATGGGTTTGATTTTGGCAGCGCGCGCGATTTCAATATCGGACAGTGGCATAATGAGATTTCCTTTTTAGGCGTAGAATTCTTGGACGCGCATGATGACGTCGAAACCTTCCAGCTTCAGACAATCGGTGAGGCATTGCAGCGCCGGAGCGTCGGTCGTAAGCATTTCGTATTTGCGTTTGACCGAACCGATGACGTGATCCATTCCGAGCGGCATGGCCAGCGTGAGGAACGCGCTTTCGAGCGGGCCTTTCGTCGGTGAACCATCGGCGCGTTTCGGCGGCAGCATGACGGTGAAATTGCTGAGACCCACTGACATGTGGACGCCCTTGAAGTTTGCGTCGTCGTGAATTAGGCGGATGGATTTCATCAACCGGAGAAACTGGTTTTCAGAATCAGCGCCAATCGGTGAGATGCCGGCGTCAATGATGCAATCGCTGACTGCGATGCTATGTTTCTTGGCTTCGGCAATCATCTGTTTTGCGGTCGCGTAGGTCTGGTTGGCGTCGTGATTTGGCTGGCCGGTGCCGTTTTCATTGCGCTCGGTGACGAGGAGAATCGGCCTGAATGCGATAATCTTTTTCAAGTCGAACATCTCTGGTCGCAACGGCGAAATGGAATTCAGTAACGGGATTTTGCCACCGGCGCGATTGAGGTCGTAGGCTTTGAGACCAGCTTCGGCCATGACTGGATCGGGTGTGTCGATGGAGAGCGGCTTCGCGGTGACGCTCTGAACTTGCCGGACCATTTCCGCGAGAAATTCCGGCGAACGCTTGCCGACGTTGACGTCGATGTAGGTTGCGCCGCCGGCGTCTTGCGACTTAGCCAGTTCTTTCAAGCCGGCGATGTCGTTGGCTTCGTAAAGTTTTTTGGTGGACGGAACGGAATCGTTGATGGATTCTCCGATGATACTGAGGCCGGGTAGTGACATATTATTTCTCCTTTTTTGCGTGATGATCGCGGTTGCGGTAAGTGTTCGCCCAAGCCGAAGTGCCTTCGAGGCTGGCATTGTAAAATACGGCCGGGCCATCGAGCATGTGTTCGGCTTCGCCGTAAGCTTTCAGTCGGTCGTAAGCGCGCGCCCAGAGACAATCTTTGTCGTCGAGTTCGCACCGGCCTTCCGCCGAACCGCCGCACGGACCGTTGCGGCCGGTTTTGGAACAAGCTTTGCGCGGGCAAAGATACGCGGTGTCCGGTAGCGAGCAATCGCCGCAATCTTTGCAGCCGAATGCCATTTCTTTCGAGACGCGTTCGATGCTGTGCAATGCTCGAGACGCCAGATTATCGCCGTTTTTTTCGAGCTGAGTGTAAATTTTTTGCATCGCCGGATAAAATCCTTCGCCGGCGACGAAAAATTTCTCGTGAATTTTTCGCGTGAGCCGGTAACCCAGCGGCGCGGGATTTTCCAACGCCTTCCGGTACTCGCGATTCAATTGCGTGACGTCGCCGAGACCGGTGGCGGGGTCGGCTTCAAAAAGGTAAAATTCATCCGGTTTCGAATACTGAATTTCTTTGGCAAATTCTTTCCAGTCGTTTTCGCCGTAGCTCTGCGCTAGCTCGATAATTTTGCCGAACGATTCCGCTTTACCGAGACCGCCGAGATAGCCACCGGCGAAGCCTAAGCCTTTGAACACGGCGAGTTGTTTCGCGGCGAGTTCGTTGAAAAAGCTCCGGCCTTTGTCGGGACCGGCGGCGTATTTCTCAATGAGCGCAAAAAGTTTATCGCTGACGACACAGCCGGGGATTTTGTTTTTGTTGAACAAACCGGCGACGGTTTTGTTGAGGACGTAGACATTGCCGATGACCGGCGCTTGGACTTGCGCCCATTGCATGAAAAGTTTGATTTCGTAAAACTTTCGCATGTCGTAGCCGAGTTGCGAAATTACCCACTCGGCGCCGCAATGGATTTTGCGGGCGAGTTTGAAATATTGCGGCATCAATTCGCGTTCTTGGCGTTTGAATGGCGAAACGGCGCAGCCGGTAAAGAATTTTGTCTGTGGAAATTTTTCGGTCTTACCGCCGGGACGCTGAACTTCGAGACCGTCGTTCATTGCTTTGAGCATGGCAATGAGGCTGACAGAATCTAAATCAAAGACCGGTCGCGCTAAACCGCCGTAGCCGGTGATTGGATAATCACCGGTGAGGGCAAGCAAGTTATCAAAGCCTTCAAGTGCATACCGCCACGCGGCGGATTCAAGACCGTTTCGGTTCAGGTCTTTGCAAGTAAGATGAATCGCCACCGGGACTGATTGACCAGCCAGCATACCGGCAATCCAGTCGGGCGGAAGCATTGGATTGCCGCCGGGGTTATCGGTAATGGAGAGCCAGCCGATGCGTGGGTCTTGGGCAAGCGCTTTGCCGAGATCGATGAGTTTGTGTTGTTCGCCGGGAGCCGGAATGCCGCGCGTGCTGACCAATTCCGCGCCGTACACGAAGCGTCCGCCGGTAATGGCGGCTCGAAAAGTCTCTCGATTACTAATTGGATCCATGTTGATTACTTATGTTTTGTTGACCCGCCGTATTGACGACAGGACACGCTGTAATGCTGTAAGTTTCGTGAAACACTAGGAAAATAAGGGTTATGCCTTAATTTGACAATGCTCCTGACTCGCGAAAACATACCGGTTATTGACTGATGTGGCGCAGTTGTAAAAATCTGCAAACTATAAATTTTGTTCGTGCAAACTGCGGGGCAGACGCCTAAAGTTACGGCTCAATAACTTCAGGAGATTTAATTCTATGGCACTCAAAGAGATTACAATTGGCCACAGTCCCGACCCCGATGACGCATTTATGTTTTATGCGCTGACGCACGGTAAGATTGATACCGGTGGATTGAAAATTAAACACCACATTGCCGGGATTGAGGAACTGAATCACAAAGCCGTCGAAGGTGAATTTGAAGTGTCGGCGCTGAGTGTTCATGCCTATGGCTATACGATGGATAAGTATGCGTTGATGAAATGCGGTGGGAGTTTTGGCGATGGCGTGGGGCCGATTGTGGTGGCGAAGAAGAAAATGGAAATTGGCGAATTGGCGGATGACCGGATTGCGGTGCCGGGGACGATGACGAGCGCGTATTTGCTGCTGAAATTGCTTCTCATTAATTTCAAATTTGAGGTGGTGCCGTTCGACAAGATTATGGATGCGGTGCTGAATGGCGACGTGGATGCCGGGTTGTTAATTCACGAAGGCCAACTCACGCACAAAAAACACGGCTTACACAAAATTGTTGATTTGGGCGAATGGTGGCAGGAGGACATGAACCTGCCGGTACCGCTGGGTGTGAATGTGGTTCGCAAAGATCTCGGCAAGGAAATGATGCAGCGTTTGGCGAAGCTGACGCAGGAAAGTATTAACTACGCGATGGCACACCGGACCGAAGCCGTCGATTACTCCATGAAATACGGGCGCGGCATGGATGTGAAGACGACAGACAAGTTTGTCGGCATGTACGTCAACAAGTGGACGGTGGATATGGGTGAGGATGGCCGGCGATCCATCACGCAACTGCTGACGCGCGCTTACCATGCCGCCTTGATTCCGCGGCCGGTGCATTTGGAATTTGTGGAATGAGTAGTTCCGGAGGTCGAGGCGTAAGCACTCGCAGTCATCACGAACCGCTATTCTGGGAATTGCGGCGCAAACCGGTGGTGCAATTCTGTCATCGCGCGATTTTCGCGCTGATCGTTTTTGTGCTGATCTATTCGGTGGTGATGTATGGAGCCACGCCGGAATGGGTGCAAGGACCGGTGGTTGCGGCGGTAATCTTAGCGGTACTTTTTTGGGCAATCCGGATTGCGGTAGTGCCGGAGGTCGAGGTGGTATTTTCGGCGCTGGGAACGCCACTCTTTCTTGCCGGACTCTATTTAATTCTCCGGTATGCCCTGGCCGATATCGAACCAGTGAGCCGGCCGAGCATGTTACTGGCGATTAGTGCGTTGTTGTTTTTCTTTGTCCTCCTCAATGATTTTAGTCACCGGTGGCAAATTACGGCGATAGTTTGGATTATCACAATTCTTGGCGTACTGCTGGCAGTCTACGGTTGCGTGCAAGTCTTATGTCATCAAGCCTATGCGTGCGGAACATTTCTCAAACCGATGGATTTGGCGGTGTTTTTGCAAATGGCGTTTGCGGTCGCGACGGCGAATTTTTTTCTATCGCACCGGTCGCAATCTGAAAAATTAGGTTTAGCCTTTGCCGGCATCGCAATTTGCATTGGCTTACTAGTGACATTTTCTATCTGGCATTGGCTTGGTTGGAGCGCGGCGCTCATTGTGGTGGCGCTCTTTACTGCCTTTAAACGGACTTGGCATTTCCGGTGGGTCGTAGCCGGGGCCTGTGTGCTCGTCGCGGTGACCGGTGCCGTGATTTTTGGAGCGATGTCCATCCGGAATCAAAATATTGCTGACGGTAGTGAAGGCCCGATTCTGCAGGCAAAATTATCCGCAGTTGCCGGCTCGCAGCCAGTACCGGAATCCGCGTCGAATGCGGAATTGACCCAGCGCGGACTTTGGGATGCGGCGTTGACTATTGGTCAGAATAATTTTTGGGTCGGCGGCGGTGGTGGGATGTTTCCGTGGCTATTTCCACGCCACCGGACGGTGCAAGGAGTTCCGGAGCGTTGTCCGAATCTCTATCTGCAAGTGTTCGCGGAATACGGTGGGCTAGGCGTGATATTATTCATTTGGATTGGCGTGGGTTTAGCGCTGGCGATGTTGAGTATCATCCGGTTGCGCGACAAAAAATATTCATCGGAGCGGCTCTCCAATCGTTATGCATTTGTGGTGACCGGGTTGGCTATTTTGGCGGCGGTCGCAATCAATGCCGGTGTTGACCTGAATTTACAGGTCGGCGGTTTGCTGTTTCCATTGCTTGCAATTATGGCGACCACCTTAACCTGTGGCGTGCACCGGCGTGTGAACGAAGATGATCAGCGCGAGCAACCCGGCCACCACCTCACCATCCGGTTGTTTGGTGTCAGCCGATTCGTGTTAGTCGCCGGACTTGTCGGACTGGCATTATTTCTAACAGCGGGCGCTCGCCGGACGTATCCAGCGAAATTTTTCCTCCATCGTGGCCGGCAACAACTGGCGCGATTGGATTGGGCCGGTGCCGAACAAACTTTCCAGCGAGCGCGTTGGTTTGATGGCCGGAGTTACAAAGTCGCCGAAGCGCTCGGCGATCTCTACATTGCTCGCGCCACTTGGGATCTTCAACACCGGGCAGCTTTTGGTCAGAAAGCCTATGAGTGGTACAATCGCGCTCTGACGCTCAATTATTATGCCGCCGACATCCAAGTTAAAATCGGTCGCCTTCAGGATGTGCTCGGTAACTCCACCAAAGCGCAAGCCGCATACCGGCAGGCGCTCGATATTGACCCGTTGAATGCCTCCTATCATGTTGCGCTGGGCCAATCGTATGCCCGCGCCGGTGACGAAGATGAAGCGCAACATCAATTCCGTCTCGCCCACAATCTCGGCGCGACCGAAATTTTACCGGCGCTCGAAATCCCCAGTCCGAATTAATATGCAACCGCAGACCGGCATCATTCTCGTCACGCACGGTTCCCGACTCGCCGCCGGCAATGACGCGCTCCTCCAATTTGCCGTACAACTCCGGCAACGCCTCGGCACTGAACTTATCGAACCGGCGTTTATGGAAATCGCGCAGCCGAGCATTCCGGTGGCGATTCACAAATTGATTCAGCAAGGTTGCCGGCATATTTTCGGCTACGCCTTATTTCTCGTTCCCGGCACGCATCTGCAAAACGACATTCCGGCGCTGTTCGCCGAAGTGCTAAAAGACCATCCCGGTGTCACGTGGGAACTTTCGCCCCCGATGCTCACTGAACCGCGACTCCTCGACTTTGTTGCTGACCAGCTTAAATAAGAAATAGTTGACGGAGTCACAAAGTTACCGGTAGAGTCCGCGCCAGTTCTTTAGGAAAATGCGTCGGCGCAGGGAATGCCGTGAGATTCGGCAACAGTGGCGCTGCTGTAACTGGATACGAAAGCCCAATTGCCATCCGAATGGAGAAGGCGGGCCGGTAGATTTGAA
>CAINDI010000114.1 GCA_903847335.1 uncultured Verrucomicrobiota bacterium
CAACTCCACTTCCGCTTCCCGTAGCTTACTGATGATCTGCTCCGGCTTGTAATGCTGCTTGGCCATGTTCCTAACCCCTTTCAGTTTCGTCCAGCAGCCAATATTCTACCATCACCACTGGACTCGTTAGGGGGCAGGTCAACTTGACAACGGTTGTTCACTGCCAAAGCAACTGTGTTCACCAAGCCGTATCTTTCACGAATACCGTAACAAATGTTACCTGCACAAATGACTATGGTGGTGCGGCAATCTTTCACCTTCAGTAAAATCTTACAGGGCCGATTGCAGCGAATGCCAGCTGTGATGAGCTCAGCGCATATTTGCCGACTGCTGCGACTTTTAATGCCTCATTTAATACGGGAATTCGCCAACCGGATTGGCGCGGATATCATACCGGTAACTTTACCATTAGCGTCGGCACGAATATCTACGCCGTGGGAGAGTTGTATGGTGACAATGGTGTCAGCTCGCATGGCGCGACTGAACCATGCGCACCGTGCGGTCATTTTGAAGGTGCGTTGAGCGGTGAGTTGACTTGGCTCAGCGGTCTACCGGGCGGTCATATCCAAGCTACTTATGCCGGCGACATTACCGGTGCGTCGCCCTGTTCTTCCAATACCCCATCGCAAGGTCCGGTGACATTTACTTGGATGGCGTGGCCGTCACGACGAATTGCATTACTCCGCCACCCAACAGTAGCAGCCCGTGCGGTGTATGTCAGAGTACTTATCAACTCGATTTCGACTGGAGCGCAGTGGTTAGCGATCAAGGCGGCGGCTGTAGCTCGACCGGTACCTACACCAACCCATTGCTCAGTCACGATTACGCGCAATGCGGTTTGCACTTGGACCGCAGCCAGCAATCCGACCTCCGGAGCCGCCGGTGGGATTCAGTTTATTACTGCGCTGAAGTTTATCCCGATATTGATATGGGCGATGGCACTTATTACTTTGGCGTCACCATCAGCACACCCTGCGCTACCATTCCTAACACCGATACACTCACTAATCTTGCCTGCCCGGGGTCTTATCAAAACGCTCAGACCACCAGTTGCAGCGCCGGTGGCTGTGTCCATTCGTTCGCTGTATCTAATATCACTGTCCATTAGTCGCCTACACCAATTAATTGTTTAGTGTTGACGGAATCATTCCGAACGAACACAATTCTTCATTGTAATTGTTTAACCAATCTGGCGACGGGGTAACTGACGCGAGAAGCTGGTGATCCTGTTGCCGTAACCAACAAAAGGAAGAACGTATGAATAAGCATATGTGTCGGTATGGTATGGCGGTGTTCTTGGGTCTAGCGGTTGCATTCGCTGTGCAAGACTGTCGAGCGGAAGACAAGCCCGCTGCAGCTCCGGCGGCTCCCGCAGTGCGTAAGGCCAAACTTTGGGGTTTTTCCAAAGGGATATTGCCGGGTGATGTAAACGCTGCCGATGTCTCATTGGAAGACAGCACGGAGCTGAAACAAGCAGCACTTAAAGTCGTCTTCCAAGCAGGTGGCTATATTAGTGACTACAGCTTAAAAATTAAGGACTGGAGTCCATTCACCAAGTTGCGGTTTCAAGTCTTTAATCCAGATAAGGGAATCCAATCTCTAAACATGACCATCAAGCATAGCGGAACGCAAGGCTACCCTACTCGTGTCGAACAGAATTTTCTGCTTCGCCCCGGTATCAGCAGTCAGGAAGTCGATCTTGTTGGTCTATCAAATAATGACGGGACCGCGGCCAATTTGTCTGCGATAAAACAGATTACAGTCTCGTTACCCAAAGGCGGCACACTCTTGTTCGGCGACTTCACGCTGGAAACGGGTGACTAAAATGAAAAAAAACCTCTGGCGCAATCGTAGTCTAGTGTGTTCCCGTGTGGCAGTCGGCATCGCGCTGTTCTTAGCTGTAGTCGGCAGGTCGCCGGGAGCTGCGCCGGAGGCGGAACAGTTGCTCGATGAGCAACTGACTGAAACAGGAAATCCGACTATCAAAAGCACTGTTCGTGTGCTTCGGCGGTTGAACAAGTTTTTCTTGATTGATCATGAGGAAACCTTGACACCGCCGACGCCCACGGCGGCGCAAATCCAGGCGGGCTATCTCTGGTTCAGTCGGAATTACCTCGAAGAGGTGTACTACAACAGTATGCCGCGTCCGTTTGAAATCGGTGCGGAGCTGAAGCTCTTCGCAACTCCCGGCGAGTACGAACCGGCTACGTTTGCGGTCGTGCCGCTGGCTGATCTGACCGGTGCGACGGTTACTGTCAGTAATCTTCGCAGTAGCGGTGGCACGGTAATTCCCAGCAGTTCGATTGAAGTCCGGATGACTCGCCAGTTGGCGCGCGGAACACAACCGTTCACGTATATGATTGGACCGGAAGCGCTGACGCTACTCGATAAGGGAGTCGACATCCCAAAAAATCGTACCACGCAATTCTGGTTGACGGTGCATGTGCCAGACGCACAAGCCGCCGGAGAATATCGCGGGACTGTGACTTTCAAACCCGCGAATCATCCGGCAACTGAAATTCCGATGCAGGTTATTGTGCTACCGTTTCAACTTCTGGAGGATCCCGGCACAGCCTTTGGTTGGTGGTACACCGGCGATACACAGGCCACGCGGGAACGCGAGCTGAAAGATTTGCGCGCTCACGGCTGTAATACCTTCACACTACCGGAGCCTAAGGTTCGTTCACTTTCCGCCACCCATGCGGATATTGATTTTTCTGTCTGGGAAGAATATCGCGCGCTGTGCACAAAGACTGGAATGACGGGAATTAAGCAATCGGGCGTTGGCTTCATCACGGAGTATTTAAAGTCCCATGGCATCCAAGAGTTAGGAGTAGGTTTTGATGCGCCGTTTGTTACCGCGATGCGGGCGCGCCAGCAATGGCTGGATGAACGACCAGACTTCCAAGTGATTACCTGCATTTATGACGAACCACGTGAAAGCATGCTGAACCCATGGAACCGCACGTTTGACCAGACCATGGCCTATATTCGCCTTTGCCGCCAAGTACCGGGATTGCGTCTCACAGTCAATCCCATCAGCGATAAAGATGGAAAAAAAGATTACACGCAATTCGGTAAAGCTGTGGATATCTTGAACACCCACGCTTGGGAAGGCTCGAAAAAATTGATGGCGCAAACACTGGAATCCGGCCGGCCACTTTGGATTTACAATAATGGTCAATCGCGCCTCGCTTGGGGTTTCGGTGTTTGGCGTACCGGTGCAGTTGGTGAATGGCAATGGACATACCCCTCCGGCTCCGGAGGCGCAGACGCGTTCTCACCGATTCCGCTCCGTGGCTACGAAAACGAAGGCTCAAGTGCAACCGGTCACCAACCTGTCTATCCATTCCCGGACCGCATTGTGCCAGCACCGCGTTTCGAGTGGTGCCGCGAAGGTGTCGACGATTACAAATATCTGTACACCTTGCGCGAAACGCTCAAAAAAGGAGCCTGTCCAATTGCGACCGCCGAAGCCGAAAAACTGTTCCAAGAAATGCGGAAGATTGTACCGGAATATCCAGCGATGGGATTGAAGACCGGCGCCGAAGCAGGAAGCTCCGGTGACTCGACTCACCTGCTCGCTTACTTCGATCATTTCCGCTGGCGGATAGCACTACTCATTTTGCAGGCGCAAGATGAAATCGCGAAACGCCCGCCGGCCGATTCACAATGGGCTCACTTTAAAGTTTATCCTTTCGGTAGCCTGTCGGCACCGGTGGCGAGTCGCAATACTGCCGCGCCGGTTGCAACCCATACGCCATTATCCGTGGCAACGACGACACTGCCGGCCGGCGCGAAGGTAGTTTTTGACTTCGAGACCGATGCTTGTTTACAACAGATTGAAACAGATTCGTTTAACGAGAAAGATCCTTTTGATCCAACAATCATGCCAGCCCGTTGTGTTCCGGAAACCGCGACCCATGGCAAAAAAGCGCTTTTCTACGAACCAATCGTAAAAGGCGGCAGTCTGCACCTGATTCGGTTTGATGGCAACTGGACAGGGTTTAGCGTCCTGCGAATTGACTTTATTAACCCACTCGATCATCCCATCAACGGTTACCTTTGCATTACCGATGGCAAGACACAGCAGCCAGAAAACAATCCTGGCGGCCGGGCAATGGGAATGTATGATGACCGCTACGATGCCTCATCGTTTGTAGTTCCACCGGGTAAGTATACCTACGAATTACCTCTCACCGGTCTGAGCGTCAATGGCGGAGAACGTCAACTCGACCTCAGTAACATCCGTAAGATTGCAATTGGCTGCACAACCGGCTCCGAGAAAGTGCCGTACTACCTAGACTGTATTCGTGTTGAAAAGTAGTGAGCGAATTACCGCTCGTTACGCTGAATACTAATGGAGTACGAATTTTAGTACCCATTTTGGTGTCCGTTCTGGACCACTCATCTCCAAATTCGTTGCTGCGCATGCAGTTAGAATTGGAGGCGGGTGTCGGAATCGAAGCGACAATAAAATACACGCCGGCCTGCACGAAACAAGTTCTGACTCACAAATAGACTCACACGCCACGGGTTTGTCGCCCGATCTTCGCGAAATACTCAAAGCGTGGCCGTCGTTAGTGGAACCACTCAAGGCCGCAGTATTGGCATTGGTTCGCAGTGCGCAAGGAGGCCGTCGTGAATGATGAGCCTCTGATCTATGAGTTGAAGCACTGGTCACCGGCCAAGGCGGAGGGTGGCGCTCCAGCGCCGCCGCCGTCTGGCCGCGATGCGTTGGGCTTGTCTACAACGCATATTAGGCCACAACTACTATCGGCGATTCGCCAAGTGAACCGGGACAACCTCTGGCAAGCGACTGTGTACAAGGGTGGGAGTTTGATTGAAGTACATAGTCCTAGCATCCGTCCAAGTCGAGGTGGTGGTAAACGGGGAACGGTAAAGCGGTTTAGTGATGAAAGCCGTCGCCGATTGCTCCGGGCTTTAAGTCGAACCCAGCGCGATCAACTTCCGTGGTTCATTACCTTGACATACCCGGATGGTTTTCCCGGTGATCCGCGTCGTTGGAAAGCCGATTTGAAAGCCTGGTTCAAACGATTAGCCCGTCAGTTTCCCGATGCGGCAGGGTTTTGGAAACTCGAACTCAAACCGCGTTTGTCCGGTACGAATGTCGGTCAAGTGGCTCCGCATTTTCATTTACTACTGTGGGGACTAAAAGAATCGTGGGAACAACCCGACGGGATTCTTTGGCGGTTACGGTACATGTATCAAGAAACAAAATGGGCTGCTCCGGGATTGGTATTCTGGAAAGAAGAAAAATGGCGAGATGGCCAATGGAGTTCTTTCTGTGAAAGTAGTACGGGCGTGGATTGCGATGGACCGGTGGTGGAATTTGTCAGTGAACATGTGAACAAGGAAGGCGAAACGATCCGGTCGGTAGAATCATGGAAACGAGATTCTACGGGGCAATTTGAAAAGGGATTGAGCCGATGGATCGATGGTCGTACAACGGCAGGGACGGTGAATTTACTGCACTGGGTTTCGTTGACATGGGCGGAAGTAGTCAAGTCCTGCGATCCTCGGCATGTTCGGGCGGGTACACGAGTGGAACCGATTCGGAGTCGTGAGGGAGTGATGTTTTACGCGGCGAAGTACGTTGGCAAACTGGATACGGAAGCTGTCGGCAATGCGGGACGATTTTGGGGAATCCATAATCGAACTAAAATCCCATGGGCGGAAGTGGTACGAGTGCCGATCAAGGGAGTGGAAGCGGTTCGGGTGATGCGGATCGCAAGACAATACATTTGGGCTGGTCAACGGCAACGGGAACATCCGCACAAAAGTCATTGGCGGGTCAATTGTGGGATGACGTTTTTCTGTGATGCGTCGCAGTGGTTGCAACGGTTGCCAGCATTAGCGGGTAGCGTACTTGCAGAATTGGATAAGCAAAAGGGGTTAAGAAATGGCAGGGAGCGACCGCAAGAAATCGGCGGGGCTAAGAATCGGGATGCCCCGGAATCGACGTAAGGAGAGTAAATGTTTTTTGTCGCCACTGACAATCACATCCGTTTCGGCAGCTAACGCACATTCAAGAATCATTTCGTCACCGGGATCGGGAGTGGCCCCGCTGGCGCGTTCCATGGGGAATACTAGCGTGGCGTTATCCGTCAATGCTTCCACCCATGAGACGGTTGGCCGATTGGGGTAATCGTGGTGCAATTCTTCAACAGTTTCTTGGTATTCAGCCAGCAAAGCGGGGCTGACCACAATCTCGAAGCGCCCTTGTGCCCAAGCGGTGAGACACGTAAACGGAGTTCCACGCCAAAACGTGGCACTGGCAACGACATTGGTATCAACAACCACTCTCACGACCGGCTGCGAACGCGTTGGATGGCTTGCGCAACCGTAGCTTCATCTTTGGAAGTCAACTCGGGTAACTCGCTTCCTGCCAGTAATAAGGATCGGACGCGAGAGGGAGTTAAGGGTCGGCGTTTGCGGAGTACCACTAAGCCATTCGCATAGCCAATGTCCACTTCATCTCCCGGACGGATTCGGGCTTGTTCCCGGACAGATTCCGGAATGACCATTTGTCCTTTGACTGAAACTTTAGCAATCATGCAAGTAAGTTTAGTCTTACTGAGAAAAGAATCAAGTCTGATTTTGATCTTGGGAGATTCGTAAGGCTGAGCAGGGGCTAAGCCTCACAAAATGACAGTGGATTTAGTGTGGAGGCAAGTTTTGATGTGGGGCACATAGTTAGTCTTCAGTACTGTCCCGGTAAGGCTTCCGTCTTGGCGGACGACAGCCGACTATAGATTTTGAAATTATTTACCGCTTAATATTTTTTGAATCTCACGCCTTGTATCATCCGCAAGACTACATTCTAGCGCGTGCCGGAGACATTCATTGGCCTCCGGTAGATGATTCTGGGCGAGGAATACTTTGGCCAAATGATAATGTGACATTCCTTGTTTGGGATCGAGCCGAATCGCTTCCCCAAGATGCAGCTGGGCTTCCTCTTGATTTCCGTTTAAGAAGGCAATCCAGCCCACCGTGTCACGGAAGTTTGGGTCTTGCGGATACAGACTCACCGCTTGACGAGACAATGTTAATGCCTCCGCGATTTGACCAGTTTTTGCCAATAATGCCGCGAGATTATTGAGGGCGATGGGCTGTTTGATGTCAGTTGCCAAAATCCCCCGGAAGGCTTCAATTGCCTCCACAGTTTTCCCTTGGAGCATATAAATGTCCGCTAGGGTTAATTTTATCTCAAGCGACTTCGGGGATAACTGGAGAGCCGACTCCAGATATTTCACTGCGGCCTCGTCGCGCTGTAACCGGTGGCAGACGAGTCCCGCCTGCACATACACCGCAATCCACTGCGGTCGCAATCGGATTGTCGTCTCAAATTCCTTCAAAGCGTCTTCTGGTTTATCCTTCGCCAAACACACTCGACCGCCTAGCTCATGCGCGGCGGGGAGGTCCGGATGCTCCCGGAGCAATTGGTCGCATTCCGTGACCGAATTGGTGAGATTTCCCTGCTTAAGGTGAATGTCGGCCAAGAGCAGCTGGGCGGGAAATGTGGCGGGTAAGATTTTCGCGAGTTGCGCGGAATACGCCTCCACTTTTTTCCATTGTCCCAACCGGGAGCGACATTTAATCAGATTAATTAATAACCAAGGATCACTGGGTTGTTTGGCTAAGAGTCGTTCAAAATGGGCCGCAAAGTCTCCGATCAATGCTTTTGCTCGGGAATCACGCGGATCCACTTGATTGGCTAATTTTGATAACTGCAAGGTTCCGTCGGGTTGATTGAGCTGTGCGATTGTTTCCCAGAGACCGAGGAGCGCATCAATATTGTATTTATCGAGTCGGTTGATCTCTTGAAACATTTGTTGCGCTTCGTGGAGTCGGCCCAACCGTAAATATTCATAGGCCAATTCCGTTTGCGAAGCGGCTTGGGCCGTGGCCCCGAGCGACTTCTGCGTGGTCGCCAACCGGTCCAATTCTAATTCTCCGGCCATTTGGATCGCGATGTTTTGCGGGACCCGGAGCAGCCCCGGCAACGGACTATTGTTAACGACTTCTAAACCACGATAGACTCCCCGTGAGCTCGCCGCCCACACCCACCAATCGCCCCGTTCCTCTTGGGGTAATTGGCTCAAGGCGGGACTAAAGTACCCCCCGACAATCTTACCGGTCTGTTTTTCCAGTTCCGCTAAGTCGTTTTCCCGCTGGCACAGCAACAGGGCCGGCCGGTTCAGATACCAAGCGACGAAAGCGGGGGTGTCGGTGATGACGACCCCGTTGGCCGGGAGGCGTTCTGTGATGGCGGTGAGAATCGCCGGATCCAGCTTGCGTCCAAAATTGGTATTCGTAAATTGCAGTACCGCTGGGAAAACCGTCAGCCCCACGACTCCCAAATAGGTCAGACTCCGGAGCACTCGCGTGTTCAACCAGAGCCGGGCCTTGGTTGTGTCAAAACCGTTGACATTCGCCTGCACCCACGCCACCAATTGCGCCGCCGCCACGCAGCCCAACAACGGAGCCCAGACAAGTAATAACCGTCCATCGGGTCGGGTGAGGCAGGATAACAATCCCATCAGGATCGCGCCGCTGATTGCCAACCCTGCCAGCCGCCGCCGGGAACTTTTAGCCGGCGCACCAAACAACGCCACCGCACCCAGAAACACAACCACCGGGACTAGTAATCCCAACCCGGCGCGTTGATATTGTGCGAATCCGAACATCAGCTTCCGCGCCAACTCCAAGGGATGCACCAGCAAGGATAAGAACGGATGCTTTGGGACGTCGGTCAGCTGCCAGATCGTTGCGCCCGGGAATCGTCCCGTATTCTCCAGCGCGCCGTACCCATAAAGCCCCAAGCACCGGCCGCTGACGATGAGGTTACGAATTCCCCACGGCAACAACACCAGCAGCAGCCCGCTTACAAACAAGGTCAACATTGCGGTCCGGCGTGTCTGGGTGAGAAATAGAAAAACACCTAAGACCAGTGCCACCGGTGCGAGCCGGTAATCCGTCAACGTCGCAATCCCGCAGAGGAATCCCGCTAGCGTTGGCTGCCAAAGCGCCAAATTAAAATTACCTTCGTTGGCGTGGTTGGCTTTAGGAAAAATGACCGCCACGGCTCCGAGCACCGCCAGCGTCATGACCGGTTGCGGTAGCCCCGCCAGTGCCGTGAACAACCCGGACAGAGTGCAAAGATAGAACAGCGCCGCGAGACTCGCGATCCGCCAATTCCACCAATACCACGCCACCCCAAAAACCAACCAGACCGTCAAGACCCATAACCCTAAACCGACCATCGCCACCGCCTTGTCCGTGGCCGCGGTATAGCGGAAGACGATGGACAATATGGTCGGATACACTGGCGCCGTCACCAAGTCGGGTTGGGATGGACCGGGTGGGGCGAGCGTCACGGCTAACGGTTGGAGTGTGCGAGTGACAAAACCGTGACCGGTCGCGATTTGCCGGGCCAGTTGCGCCTGGTTCAGGGCGGTGGTGTCCCCCAG
The DNA here is from genome assembly GCA_903847335.1 of uncultured Verrucomicrobiota bacterium. Classification (GTDB taxonomy): domain Bacteria; phylum Verrucomicrobiota; class Verrucomicrobiia; order Palsa-1439; family Palsa-1439; genus CAINDI01. The sequence goes on from CAINDI010000114.1 coordinate 9,495, forward strand.
GCCGGTAAACTTTGCCAGGGCCACTAGGGCAATCAGCAGGGGAATGACCAGCACGGCTCCGAAAGTGAGTTTCGAACGAAGATTCGTTTCCGACCGAAAATCTACGCGCATGATTGTAGGCTCCTAGGAGATTGACCGTTTCACTAAATTATTTTGTTGGGCAAAACTTCACGCCCACAACTCTGGTTGCGACGCCAGCTGACACTCGGAGTGAGTCACCAGTCAGACTGTGGATTTCTTTTTCCGCCAAGCGTAGCCGCTTAACACCAATCCACCAATCCCTAATAGCCAAAGTGCTGATGGCTCCGGAACTGTGGAAACGGCAACCGGATTGAACGCGATAAAGAGCGGGAAGCTATCCGCATAAAAGCTGTTGATTAGAGTACCGTTGGCTGCAAACTCATTAATGAAGCCGGTCCCGTGATCAACCTCATAGAGATTACCAGCGTTGTCAAAAGTCAACCCCAGCGGACTGTGTAACCCAGAGGCAAAAGTGCCCAACAGATTGCCATTAGAATCGAACTCTTTGATTTTGCCTCCGGACATTTCCGACACAAACATATCACCGGTGCTATTGAAGGCCATGTCCGCTGGTCCGTTTAGGTCTGCGGCAAAGGTCGACGAGGTGCCGTTTGTCCCAAATTCCTGAATCGTGCCGTTGTTAAAGTTAGCGACAAACACATCGCCGTTATTGTTGACGGCTAGGCCGCCAGGCCAGTCGACGTAGTACCCGAGCGAAATTGAGTTCAATAAATTGCCGTTGGGCGCATATTCATTGATGGCGCTGGGGTTGCCCCAACCATTCGCACTATTGACCACATACACATTGCCGGCACTATCAACGGCGATATCTCGCGGATTGATTAACCCACTGGCAAAGGTGCCTAACGCTGCGCCATTCGCTCCGAATTTCTGAATGTCACCACCAACGTATTCAGACACAAACGTAGTGCCGGCGCTGTTGACAGCAATCCCCTCCGGCAACCTCAGCGGAATTCCGCTGCCAAGGGAACCTAAGGGATTACCACTCGTGCTGAATTGATCAACGGTCTCAGCGTTGCCATTCACTACCTCCACGAGGCCGGCGTGCACGGTGAGCGGGTTGAGCCACAGGCCGGTAACCAAGAGAATTGCTGCTGCGCGTAGAACTGGAAAGAAATATTTTTTCATAAACAATACACTCCTCACACTATGAAGAAGTAAATACAATCCGTTGAATTTGTAAAGGTTAAATTTTCTTTGTGCCAAGCCCAGTCTGACCAGCTGATGTCATCTCTTCAGCCGCCTGCTCCGATACGGCCTTACGATTCGAATGGCTGGCTCCTTGTGAAAGATGAATTCATAAATAGTTTGGGGCCACCGGTGTAAATCGCAGTTGGACGGCATGGGGGAGCGGTTGGTGCTGGTGTCTAGCAGCGTTCGCGAAGTCCAAGGCGATCCATCTGCGTCCGAACTACCGGGAGAGAGGAAAAGGTTCCAAGGAAAAACTGAGGGAGGCAGCCTCCTGAGTTTTCCTTTGGTCGCGCTGTCAAACGCAGTTGGTCGGCGGAGGCGGAATGCGCCGGGCGGAGCGGAACACGCTGTTACTGGTGGAGCAGAGTCCGAAGTGTGCAGTCTTGGCGATCCATCTGCGTCGGCGCGAGGGTTGGGGAAGTGAATCGAAAGAGAAACTGTGGCGGAACTCTGCCCGGTGTCTCGTCGCGGCCGGGTGTGGGTTGATAAGGGTTTTATTTCGTGACTTGACAAATATTCAAAGCTATGGAATTGTTCACAACAATTGAATATGAATACATCTGAACGTGAACGTGGTTGGTGTGAGAGTTGCGGGGATGCCCGGTTGCCCGGTGAAAACTGTGCACCGGATGATCCGCTTTGCTCCGAGTGCGGTCGGACCTTAAAGCCCTTACGGAATATGACCCGCACGGAGCGGTCGCGCTTGGCGTTTTTAGATTGGCAAGACGACATCTACAAGCGGGGACTGTGGGGGCCGTCACCGGGGGGCGCCGCCGCCGATCTTGGATGTGACCGGAGCATGATCGATAAGTTGGCGGGGATGGGAGTTCTGGAAAAGAATATTTATGAGCGGGACGGGCATTACGTGGTGATGATTTCGGATCGGTCGATTAAGAAAGCGAAGGAAAACAAAAAGAAAACCGGCAAGTGGACAGATTCGGGGGAGGGCTGAGATTTTAGTAAGACGTTATGAGTGTGGAGTTAGATAAAATACCCGGTGCGGAATCCTTACTGGCAGTGAAGCCCAAAGTTGCGGCAGAACTGCTTGGCATTGGTTTACGCACAATTCGACGTGAACTGGCGGCAGGGCGGTTGGCCTCGTATCGCGTCGGTCGGTGTGTGTGCATCCGGCTTGCAGATGTACGAGCCTATCAGGATCAAAATATGCAACGGGGGTGTGTATGATTTCCTATCTGTATAAACCGAAGCGGAAGATCGGTGGTAAAAATAAGCCTGCACGGTTGTGGCGAGCTCGGTTGCGGATGCCGTGGGAATCTAAGTGTGCTGACATTGCACTCGGCACAACGGACAAGCAAAGCGCCCAGCAACGGTTGAATGAATTGATTGCAGAACGTGAAGCGGAACACTCTGGCCGTATTCCTTCAAAAGTTGTCCGCGAAGCCTTACAGAAGCCGCTGACTGATTTATTGGAAGATTTTCTGGCGGAACTTGAGCAACAGAATTGTTCTACGCACTATGTTCAAGTGGTTGGGAGTCATGTGCGCCGGGTGTTTGTTGGTTGTGGTTGGAAGCATTTGTCTGATGTTGATGCAGGGGCGTTTCTAAAGTTTCGCGCATCATTACGGAATCGGAAAGGGGAGATTCTTTCGGCACGTACTCAGAATGATTGGCTCGATAGTTTAACGGTCTTTTTTAAATGGTTGGTCAAGCCGTGCAAAGTTATTAAAGAAAATCCATTTGCTGACATTTCCAAGATTGATGCACGAGGTGAGAAGCGGGTTAAGCGGCGTGCGGCTTCTTTTCCGGAGTTAGAAAAGTTGCTTCAAGTGGCTGGAGAAAAACGTGTCGTCTATCATTTTGCAGCTCGGACTGGATTACGGCGGAGTGAGATTAAACAGGTTCGCCTTTATGATCTCCATCTTGACGTACCAGCACCTTACCTTGCGGTTCGAGGTTCGACCACTAAGAACGGTAAGGATGCACACTGTGATTTGTCACTTGAACTGGTGGCTGAGCTAAAAGGAATAATTCCTGCGAATGCTAAAGCGGATGATTTTCTATTTAAGCGTGTGCCGCTTGTTCCTGAGTTGTGCAAGGATTTAGAAAAGGCGGGGATTCCGTTTTTAGATGAGTTAGAGCGGCGATTAGATTTTCACGCGCTCCGCAAGACCTTCAACACTCATTTAGCGGCCTGTGGGGTTTCTACGCGCGAACGGATGGCCATGATGCGGCACAGTGATGAAAAACTTACTAATAATGACTATTTAGATGTCGAGAAACTTGGGTTGCGTGAAGCATTGGGGAAATTGCCAAAGATCGAGCCTGCGCTTAGTGCTTCACAAACAGACTCACAAATAGACTCACACATTTCAGGCTTTTCAATGCAAAGTGCGGCACTTGCTGGCAATCAAGATGTCGGGAGTCAACATTTCGAGACCGTTGCGACAGAGGAGGATGGGCGCGAGTTGGCACTCTGTGGCAGCGAAATGCATGAAAATGAAATTGGAGGCGGGTGTCGGAATCGAACCGACTCATAGAAGTTTTGCAGACTTCCGCCTTCCCACTTGGCAAACCCGCCCTCCGAAAGCGTGCTGAAATTACCACGCCGCTCCGGTAAACGCAAGATTTCGCATTGCCGATGATGAGGGCTTCCGTTATAAGCATCGGCATGAGCACGTGCAGTATTGCCTTGGCAAACCAAAAAGGTGGCGTTGGTAAAACCACAACCGCCGTCAGTATTGTCGCCTGTCTTGCCGAGCGCGGCCAGCGGACTTTGCTTGTCGATCTCGATCCGCAGGCTAATGCGACGAGTGCGCTCGGTCTTGAAAAACTTTCCGGTGGCAGTGTCTATCAAGCCTTGCTCGGTTCAACTGCGCTCGCTGATTCGATTCGTCCGAGTGGAATCGCAAACCTTGATTTGATTCCGAGTGAAGTTGATTTGGCGGTGGCGGAAGTGGATGTGGCCCGCACTGAAAATTATGTGCAACGCCTCCGGAACGCGTTACTGCCGATTCGCGAAGCTGGACGGTACGACTACATTCTTATCGATTGTCCGCCGTCACTCGGAATTCTGACCATGAATGCGCTGGCGGCAGTCGACCGCGTCCTCGTGCCGATTCAATGCGAATACCTTGCGCTCGAAGGTTTGGCAGTCATTACGCGTGTCATTAACCAAATCAGAACCAGTGGCGCGAATACGAATCTTGATCTCATCGGTGTGGTGATGACGATGTACGATGGTCGCACCAATCTCGCGCAGCAAGTCGTGAACGAAGTCCGAAAACATTTTGGTGATAAAGTTTTCAAGACGCTGATTCCGCGTACGGTTCGACTTGCCGAGGCGCCGAGTTTTGGGAAGCCGATTACCGTTTACGATTCCGGTTCCTACGCCGCGCTGGTTTACCGGTCGCTCACTGATGAAATTACGGCGCGCGCCAATCCTCCGAGTTAAAAAATCTGCGAGTATGAAAGCGATTCGCGTTCACCAATTCGGACCACCGGAGGTTTTGCAGCTCGAAACATTACCGGAGCCGATGCCGGGTGCCGGTCAAGTTCTCGTTCGAGTGAAAGCGGCCGGCGTCAACCCAGTTGACACGTACATCCGCGCCGGGACTTACGGCACATTGCCGGCGTTGCCATTTATTCCGGGGTCAGATGCGGCCGGCGTTGTTGAAGCGGTTGGCGAGCAAGTTCCGGAATGGCGTGTGGGCGACCGAGTGTATATCGGCGGCACGGTGGCCGGTCGTGCTCACGGCGCTTACGCTGAACTCGCAGTTTGCGACCGCCGGCAGGTTCACCGGTTAAATGACCGTGTCAGTTTTGAGCAAGGCGCAGCGGTGAATGTTCCGTATGCGACAGCTTACCGGGCGTTAATTCAAAAAGCGCACGCTCAACCGGGCGAGATGGTTCTGATTCATGGTGCGAGCGGTGGCGTTGGTGTGGCGGCGGTGCAATTGGCGCTAGCGCTCGGTTTGCGAGTGATTGCGACAGCTGGTTCGGAGCGCGGTTTGCACATTGTTCGTGAACAAGGCGCGCATGTCGTGCTCGACCACCGTCAGGCGAATTATCTAGATCCAATCGCTGACCTCACCGCCGGACGCGGCGTGGATATTATTTTGGAAATGTTGGCCAACGTAAATTTGGCGCTCGATTTGTCGGTGTTGGGCAAAAACGGGCGGGTCGCGGTGATTGGTAACCGAGGTAGCATTGAAATCAATCCGCGCGAAATCATGCGCCGAGAGGCGAGCGTCACCGGTGTTTTTCTTTTTAACGCTACACCGGAGGAACTGTTGAGCATTCATGCCGCGCTGGAAGCCGGGCTCGCGAACGGCACACTGCATCCGGTTATCGGTCAGCAATTCGCGCTGGCCGACGCGGCGCGTGCCCATGAAACAATTCTGAAGCCCGGTGCGTGCGGTAAAATCGTGCTCGTGCCGTAAGTGCCGGGAAAATCCACTTGCGTAGTGCGCGGCGATTGGGTATTGTTCGCACTCTTAAAGAAACGGAGCAAACTAGTTATGTCTCGACGTTGTGATATTTGCGGTAAAGGTAGCGTACGCGGAAACTCAATTCTGCGGCGTGGTCAAGCGAAGAAAACCGGCGGCATCGGTCAGCACGTGACTGCCGTCACGCCGCGCTTGTTCAGGCCGAACTTGCAGGTCGTGCATGCCATTGTCGGCAAGACGCGCCAGAAGGTCAAGGCCTGCACTAAGTGCATCAAAAGTGGTCGCGTTCTGAGAGCGGCGTAAGCGTCTCCGCCGCACCGGCGGAAAACTTTGATGAAAATCATCCGGTATCTGGATTCGCAAGGCCAGACCGGTTTTGCCGCTGACAACCGCAAAATCTCCGGCGACATCTTCGGCGCATTTTCTGTTACCAACGAACCGGCTGACATCCATAAAATACTTGCGCCGGTCGTGCCGGCGGCGTTGATGTGCATTGGCTTGAATTACCGGCAGCACGCGGCTGAGACCAATGCCAAAATTCCAGAATTTCCAGTTCTATTTTTCAAAGCTGTTACCGCAGTGCAAAATCCCGGTGACCCGATTCGGATTCCGACGCACCTGCGCAGTACCGAGGTTGATCACGAATGTGAATTAGCGGTGGTGATTGGTAAACCCTGCCGGAATGTTTCACGGCGAAATGCACTCGACTACGTGCTGGGTTACACTTGCGCCAACGATGTCAGCGCTCGCGACTGGCAAAAGAAATGGGGCGGCGGTCAATGGTGCCGGGCAAAAAGTTTCGATACATTCGCGCCGCTCGGTCCGTGTCTCGTCACGCGTGATGAAATACCGGATTCAAATACTCTCACCATTCGCACTCTCGTCAATGGCGAAGTCCGGCAAAGTTCCAACACCGGCGACATGATTTTCGATGTGCCGACCTTGATTGAATTTCTCAGTGGCAGCACGACGCTCTTACCAGGGACAGTGATTCTGACTGGAACACCTTCCGGTGTCGGCATGGCAAAAAATCCGCCGGTCTGGCTCCAGCCCGGTGATTCTGTCACCGTCGAGATTGAAAAAATCGGTGCGCTCACCAATCCTGTCGAGCGCGAGTAATAACCAGTTGCACAAATTATCAATTTCTGTTTTACTATTGACGAGATTAGCCTCTAATCTCTAAAGGAGACGCATTTGTGAAATTTATATTTTCTGTTTTCCTGATTTTCGCCATCACAATTACTGGCGGAAACGCTGCCGAGACCAACGCCCTGCCGACCAAAATTACTATTGGCCTTGAAACCTACGAAGATGTTACATTGGGGCGCAGTCACTCCCTCAACAGTTTCAATTCACCACAAGACTGGTATTGCGAAAACTCTACTAGCCGAACTACCACCGGAACTTCAGCAACGGTTTGGGTATGCGCCAGCAGTTGCAGCGGCGCATCGCGCGCAAGAACTTGCGGCGCAAGCACGGTTGCAAGAAGTCGAGCAGACACGTTGCGCGCAGAAACTCGCTGCGGAACAAGCTGCAGTAGAAGTTGAAAAACAAAGACAGGAAAAGCAGATCGTTGATAAGTTAGCGGCTAAATTTGCCCAAGTAACTAACCAAGCAAGTCAAGTAAAAACCTCTTCCGTTACTTTGCGGCCGCTGCCATTCACAGTAACTAACCAACCAACTAAAGTAGAAGTAAAATTCAATTCCTCAGAAGTTTTCACTGTTTACTATACAGAGATTGCCGACATTCGACCGGAGTCAGACGAATATACTGCAAGAATTAGAACTGATGGCGGTTTAAATATGCTGGTGATGTTTAACCAGCACGGATTGGATTTTATGACACGCAGTCAACAAAAACTACGCCCTTACGAGGATAACTGGATGTGGACTGGGAGTGGGTGGGTGTGGGGTGCTCCGGGGTCCAAACTTCGGATAACTGTTTATGCAGTGAAGGTTAATAATCAAATAAATAGATATGGAGAACAAATTAATTTACGTTTAGTTGGTTCTGGTGAATATACTGACATAGCAGGGGCAAAAACATACAGTTGGTAACTGCGTTAGAGATTGCGAAGTATACCTGAAAAACCTACGCGAACGCGGCTTGATTTCTCCGTTGGGATTGAGTTTACTGCGCAGACTAATGGCGATTCGCGGCATTATTTTTGACATGGACGGCACCATCACGGCGCCGGATTTGGAGTTTGCCAAAATTAAAAAGGCCGCCGGTATCGGTAACGTGGACATGCTGGATTATCTGCGCGCGGCGACCGGTAAAGAATATGAACGAGTTCATAAACTTCTCATGCGGTTTGAGGAAGGCGGCGTCGCTAGCGCTCGACTGAATCGTGGCGCACGGACGGTGCTCCGGTATCTTTCACGACATCGAATTCCAACGGCGTTGCTGACTCGCAATTCACGGAAATCAGTAGCCGGTGTTTGTGAGAAATTGAATTTGAAATTCGATATTACCGTCACGCGTGAAGATGGACCGCACAAGCCGGCGCCGGAACCGATTTGGCAAATTGCTCGGCACTGGAAATTGCAACACCGGGAGTTGTTGATGGTCGGAGATTACAAATGGGACGCAATGTGCGCGGCCAATGCCGGGATTCCGTGCGCGGTTCTGTTATACGAGAAAACTGTCCCGGAGTGGGCGCGGTCGGCTCGGTATCATTTGCGGCGGTTGACGGAAGTTATCGCGATTTTGGAAGGGAAATTGAAATGAGCCGGTATGTCATCGGATTGGTTACGTGCGCTTCTCGGGTGGAAGCCCAGAAGTTGGCGCAGGCGGTTTTGACGCAGAAGTTGGCGGCGTGTGTGAATATCGTGGCTGGCGTTGAATCGCATTTCTGGTGGAAAGGGAAACTGGACCGGGCGAATGAATTTTTGTTGGTAATCAAAACCACCGGTGACAAGACGAAGGAGATTACGAAAGTGATTCAAGCCAAGCACAGTTACGAGGTACCGGAGATTATTTTTACGGCGATTGCGTCGGGTGAGCGCCGGTACTTGCGTTGGCTGCGAACGGCACTGGGGATTTTTTTGATTACGGCACTGGCGTGTCGGGCGGATGACTTTGATGATCTTGGTAGCACGAATGAGGAAATTCGCGCCGAAGCCGCCGGGAAGATTGCGCAAACCGGCGGGCTGCGCGCCGTGCAGACTTTTCGTGAAATGTTGAACTCCGGCAGTTCGGAGCGCCGGCAGATGGCGGTGATTGGATTATTGCAAGTCAGCGATGCGGAGGAAGATTTGAACCGGGTGAAGGAAAAATTAAGTGATGAAAATTCGACGGTGCGGTGGTCGGCGGCGTTGGCGCTGGGGCAGAGCGGGTGGACGAATGCGGTGCCGGTATTGGAAGTAAGCGCAAAGAAAGATAAGTCAGCGGATGTCCGGGAAGCCGCCGGTGAGGCGCTGAAGAAATTGCGCGCGAAGTTGGCCGGTAGTCAGCAGATGATTCAAGAAGCGCACCGGCAGCCGGGGGATGTGGAGGCGAATTGGCGGGTGGCGGAGGCGTATCTCACGGGTGGCCGGGAAGATTTGGCAGAGCCGTATTTGCGGAACGTGATTGCTCACGATGATGAAAACCGATACGGTCATACGGACCGAGCGATTTTTGCATTGGGTTTTGCGTTTGGCAAAGCCGGGAAGCACGCGCGAGCGGTTTACTGCATGGAGCAGTTGTTGAAACGGTGGCCGCAGTTTACGGATCGAGATAAGGCGTTGTATTGTCTCGGATTGAGCCAGCTTGCCGGTGGACAGAAGGAGAATGGTCGGGCGACGTTGGCGGCGTTGACTGGTGAATTCCCGGAAAGTGCCGTAGGTAAGGCGGGACAGCAAGTTTTGGAGAAATTAGGAGCAAAATGAAACGGATTATTTTGGTGTTGTTAAGTGTGATTGCAATCACGGCGACGGCGGAAGAGTTGAGCAGTGCGGATAAGAAATTGGTGGCGGAGGCGAATCAGTTTTTTCAACGCGGAAACAAATTCGCGCAAGACAAGTCGTTGCCGCGCGCAAAAGTTGAGTATCAAAAGGCGTTGCGGATTTTCCCCCGGCACGTGGATGCGCTTTATAATCTTGCAGTCACTTGCGAAAAACTTGGGCAGAATGATGAGGCGGTAGAGCATTACCGGCATTATTTGGAAATTCAGCCGAACGATGCCGATGTTTGGACGCAGCTTGGTGTTCGTTATGACGAAGGTGGGAAGAATGCTGAGGCGCAAGCGGCGTATGAAAAGGCATTGGCCATCAATCCGAAGTTTGGGTTGGCGCATCATAATCTCGGCGTGTTATTGAAGGAACGCGGCGATCTCGATGGTGCGCAGGCGCATTTTGAGACGTTTGTGAAATTAGAAGAAGATGCGGGACGTCATAATGGCGATGCTTATTATAGTCTAGGCGCGTTGAATCTTGGGCGTGGACGTGTGAAGGAGGCGAAGCGGTTGCTCCAGCAGGCGCTCGATGTTGATCCTTCGGTTTCGTATTACAACAACGCGATGGGCGATGTTTATCTGGTGGAAGGCGGCATCGAAATGGCGATTTCGGCCTATAAGAAGGCATTAGAAAAGGATGCGAAATACGCGCCGGCTTACAGCGGGTTGGGGGATGCGTACCGGCAGAAGGGCGACCGCATGGCGGCGGAGAAATCGTACCGGCAGGCGTTGGAATTGCGGAAGGATTACATGCTCGTTCATTACAAGCTCGGCTTACTTTTTGAAACTGCGAATCCCAGCGCGGCGATAAAAGAGTTTGAAAATTACCTCAGTTCTGGTAAAAACGGCGAGTTCCAGACCGAAGCAAAAGCCAAAATCGAGAAGTTGAAACCAGTGCAAACGAAGTAGGATTTACCATGTCACAACATCAAAGCCTTAAAGGTGGTTCGTCAAAAATTCAAGCGAAGCGCAATGTCATGAAGCGGTTCGAGCGCATCGAAGTGCTCAAGAAGCAAGGCCGTTTCAAGGATGGTCAGCGCGTGTTTGGTTTGCCGAAGACGAAGCCAGAGTAGTGCTCGTCCGTCTCCAGAAATTTCTTGCAGAAGCCGGTCTTGGGTCGCGCCGGTATTGCGAGACTCTCATCACCGGTGGTCGAGTCAGTGTGAATGGCCAACCAGTAACCGTGCTCGGCGCGAAGGTTGATTCCGGTAAAGACCGAGTTACTGTGGCCGGTCAGCCGGTCAGCATCGAGCGAAAAATCTACATTGTTCTCAATAAACCTGCTGGCTATATCTGCACCAGTGATGACCCAGAAGGCCGGAGTCGCGTGCTCGATCTCTTGCCGACGGATTTGCCGCGGTTGTACACGGTCGGTCGGTTGGATGTGAATACGGAAGGTTTGTTGCTGCTGACCAACGATGGCACTTTTAGCTTGCGACTCACGCACCCGCGTTACAAGATGCCAAAGACCTATCGCGCAGAAGTTGCCGGCACGCTGGCGGATGATCAAATCAATCAATTGTTGCATGGTGTATGGAGTGAAGGTGAATTGTTGCGCGCCGAAAAGATTTTTGGCGTGCGGCCGGTTGGTGAGCGAACAGAATTGCAATTGGTGCTCCGCGAAGGTAAAAACCGGCAGGTGCGACGGATGTTAGATGGGATTGGTTGTTCGGTGCGCCGGCTCGTGCGGTTGTCGATCGGGAGTATTTCGTTAGGGAATTTGAAACTCGGTGAATGGAGGAATCTGACAAATGAAGAAGTTCGTAGTCTTATCGCTAATTAGCACCGGCTTGATTGCCGGTCACGTTCGTGCCGATTCAATGACGGTTGTTGAAGCGCCGGCGACAGCCCCGGTCATTAACACGGGTGCTGGTAAGGTTCTCAAAGATAATGTCAACGTCCGCGCTCGTGCTGACAAGACCGCCGAGATTCTTGTCCAACTTAAAAAAGGCGATGCCGTGGAAGTGAAAGAGCGCAAAGGTGACTGGCTGTGTATCGTTGCTCCGGCTCAAACCAAATGCTTTGTCTCCGCCAAATTTCTTAAAGCCGGCGTGGCGACTCACGATGTCGTCAATGTTCATGGCGGTCCCAGCATGAATTTCAAAGACATTGGCAAGCTCAGCAAAGGCGAGAAAGTTGAAGTTGTCGAAACGAAAGGCGAGTGGACGAAAATCAAACCCACCGGTAACTGCGTTGGCTGGGTTGCCGCTAATCTCGTAGAAATTCTGCCGCCGCCGGCACCGATGCCTGCACCAATTCAAACAATTGAGAATCCACCGGCCCCCATGCCGGCAATCTTACCGGTACTCGCGCCAGCACCAGCACCGGTTAAAATCGCGGATGCCAGCGATGACGTTCATGTTCAATTTGTTCTCAAGGACGGTTACTTGGTTGCAGTAACCGATTCAAATGCGCCCGCTGCCTACGCGTTGATGACGGAAAATATCATGGGTCGCGAATACATCATCGACTATCTTGATGCACCGGCTGCGAGCCTCAGCCGGTATGAAGGTAAACATGTTCGCGTTCTCGGTAATCAGCGTTGGAAACGCAGTGAGCGTGTACCGGTGATTGCGGTCGAGCGTTGTGAAATGATTTGGTAATCTTATGTCTGCGCGCCTAATTGACGGCAAAGCCATTGCCGAACAAATCAACGCCGAAACTGCCGCTGATATTGTCCGTCTGAAAACGGAACGCAAAGTCACACCGGGGCTTGCCGTTGTGCTCGTCGGTGAAAATCCGGCCAGCCTCGCCTATGTCAGTTCAAAAGATAAAATGTGCGCCCGACTCGGCATGCACTCTGTTCGTGTTAACCTACCGGCGACGACTACACAGGCGCAGCTATTAGCGAAAATTAACGACTTAAATTCTGACCGAACTATTCACGGAATTCTCGTTCAAGCTCCATTGCCGTCGCAGATTTCCGAAGA
>CAINDI010000115.1 GCA_903847335.1 uncultured Verrucomicrobiota bacterium
CCGAGACCCTTCAACCTTGGCCGCTCGGTTCCGGGGCTTCGCCCCTCCACCGATCTGCCAAGGTTGAAATCCAAGAAAAAGTCGCATAAGATGTGGTATCAACTATGGGGGCAGGTCAAGACCGATTACCCTAACATTCCTCCATGAGATCCAGCAGCTCTCCCTAGAATCATTCCAGCATAAGTCTTTCGCTGCTAGAGTTGTTTTATGTACAACGCACTCAAAAAAAGTAATACCCGCTTTACTCGCAGCGCAACAACTACTTTAGGCGATTGGCGTAAAGCCTAGCGAGCAAACGGAGCGTTGTTTGCCCGATAATTTCAAGACTGCGCGGACTAAGTTTATCCATGGTGTCTTTATCGGTGTGCCAGTAATCGTTCTGCCCCAGTGCGCTGCCGTATTCAAAATCAATGATGTCCACCGCCGGAATGCCAGCATTTAAAAATGGTACATGGTCATCCAGTATCTCGTTTTTACTTAACTTGAAATAATCCCGGCCACCAACATCCCGCGCCGCCGCAAAAAGTTCTTCCACGAGCTTACCGGTAGAATTCGCTGGCAAGCTGACATTCAGATTAGCATCGCCAACCATGTCGAGCAGAATGACGGCCTTGATTGAATCCACTTGGTTGTTCGCCTTGAGTTGTTCAACGAAAAACTTACTTCCAACCAAACCATCATCGCTCGAATACTCGCGAATCGCTTCTTCGCCATCGAAAAACACAAACCACACATTCGGCATCATCGCTGCACAACGCGCGAGTTCTAACAGCGCACCGCTACTGGAACCACCGTCATTTGCACCAACGAAATGGATATCCGGTAAGTATTTCGTGTCGTAGTGCGAGGCGAGAATAATAATCGGACCGGGTGCCCCGTTGCTCCGAGGTGTTTTGCCAATCACATTCCGAAATTGCAGCGGACCACGCGGCGTATTCGCCATGAACACCTGCTCCTGCGTTTCCAGTCCAGCTTCTTCCAATTGCGAGGCAATGTACGAACAGGCTTTCGTCAACGCCGGACTACCGGCCGGCCGCGGCCCCATATTCACTAACGCCTGAACATGATTGAAAGCGCGTTTTCCGTCGAAGCTATGCCAATCCGCTTCCGTCGGCAGGTTTGGTCCGCAACCGATCATAAAACCGGCCACGCAAAGAAAAAAAATTAGTTTCGTTGCCATCGCTTCGTGACGTTGGGTGTACCGGCGCGCCTAGAGGTTATCAATTCCAAAAATGCCCAGCAGTCGCGACAAGTCGTCGTTGCCGTAATACGAAATCTCAATCTTCCCCTTCTTTTTGCCGTGCCGAACACTGACGGCCGTGCCGAGCCGTTGTTGCAATCGCTCTTCAATCGCCAGAATATCCGAGGTCTTAATCGCACCGTCAACACTCCGCGTTCCCGGCGTCACCGTCTTCTTCAACTGCTCAACGAGTTGCTCGGTGTCACGCACTGTCAAACCGCGTTTAAGTACACGCTCGGCAACCAGCCGTTGCTCCTCGGCAATCGACAATCCCAAAATTACCTTCGCGTGCCCGACGCTGAGTTGGCCGTTGCCAATCCACGCCAACACTTCCGCCGGCAATGCCAACAACCGGAGCGCGTTCGCCACCGCCGCGCGACTACGTCCGACCTTTTCCGCAATCTGCTCCTGCGTCAGTTTGAAAACCGTCGCCAACTGTTCGTAAGCGCGTGCTTCCTCCACCGGATTCAAATCTTCGCGCTGAATGTTTTCGATTAGTGCAAGCTCCAGCGATTCCTCGTCAGTAGCTTGACGGATAACCACCGGCACCGTCGTCAACCCAGCTTCCTTGGCAGCGCGCCACCGTCGTTCGCCAGCAATCAACTCATACCGGCCGCCGTCGCGTGGTCGCACAAGCAAGGGCGACATCACGCCGCGTTGCTTAATCGAGGCGGCGAGTTCCTTCAAATGTTCTGGATCAAACTCCGCACGCGGCTGAAACCGGTTTCGGACAATGACGTTGATGGCGAGTTGTTGCGGCCCTGGCGCCACCGGCGCGGGAGCCGTTACGGCGGGCGGCATCACCGGTGCCGTTTGCACAGCCACCGGCGTACTAATGCCGCCACCGATTAACGCATCTAATCCTCTGCCAAGTGCTTTTTTCTGCATGATGAGCGTAACTCCTATTTGTAAACTGTTCGACTGTCGCGATTCGAAGGCTAAAATTTCACCGACTTCACAAACTCCAGAAATGCTGCTTTCTGCGCTTCAACAACCGACGCGTCACCGGTCATTTTGAAAAACCAAGAGTTCCCGTCGCGTAGGATTGTTGCAACAACCATTCGTTTACCGGTCGCTTCATTTGCAAAATCTACCACCGTCGCGGTGATGCCATTTACATCCAACTTCGGAAACGGAATCTGCGAAAATGTTTCGGCGGTGGCCGGTTCCAGCCCAAGCTGACCGCGCCACCGATTTACATTCGCCACCAACCCGCCGACTTCACCTGGGAAAACAGTCACAACAATTTCAGCCGTTTTATTTTCCACCCCTTTCACGACAAAACTCGCGCGGCGCATACTGGAAACATTACCGGGCTGCCAATCTTTCGGTGCTACCCATTGTGGATTCGTGGCGCTACCGGCAGTCGCGCCGGCTGGAAGTTGCTGCGCACTCATATCAATGGTTGGATGCCCCATCGGAAGTGTTGGTTTCGCGCCGGTCATATCGGGATGACCGGGCGGCAAGGCCGGCGGTTGCGTTTCAGTCACCGGTGGCGGAGTGGAACCCGATTGATTGCAACCGAGAGCCAACGCAATTGCGACAAGGAGAGAGTGCGATAATTTCATAGTTCTAGTTTCAGGGTTTTGCTTTTCAGAGTCAACTCTTGAAAACCTATAATTCCAAAGCGGCAATCCGCCGCATGATTTCTCGGCTGATGTCGAGAAATAGTGCCTTCGCCTCGTCACCGCGTAATTCATCCACGTTTGCCGGTAATGGATAAGTGAATGGTTTGCCAAACTTAATCGTGAGTTTTGCCGGTCGCGGTAACGATGCGCCTCGCGGTAAAGCGTGTTCCGTTCCGAAAATCCGCATCGGCACCACCGGTACCTTCGACTTCGCCACAATCATTCCAATCCCGGCACGCCCTTCCTGCAAACTACCATCTTTGCTCCGCGTGCCCTCCGGAAACATCAACACCGCCTTCCCCTCGCCCAACATCCGCAACGCCGTCCGCAACGCCCCGATGTCACCGCCTTCGCGTTTGATCGGCACGCAATTCCAACTCCGCAGTAACCAACCGGCGAGCGGATTCCGAAACAAAGTATCGCGCGCCATGTAAAACGCCTCGCGCCGGCACGCCGCACCCAACAACGGCGGATCGAGAAAACTGACGTGATTTGCCGCCAGAATTACACCACCGGCATCTGACAAACGTTCCCGATCAAAAATTTTCCCGCGATGGTAAAGCCGGTAATACAGCCGGTAAACTGACCGGCACCCGCGATACCAAAGCGTTCCCTCGTTCATGCGATGAATTGCGCCCCGCGCCGGGGATGACGCTGTTGCTGCGCGATGGTATCGAGAATGATTTGAACCGTTTGCTCCGGTGTATTCGTGGAATTATCCACCACTGTCGCACCGGGTGCTACCTGCAACGGCGCCACTGCTCGCGATGAATCCAACTTATCGCGTTGCGCTAATGCCTGCGCCACACCAGCGGTGTTTGTCTCAATTTTCATCGCCGCGAAATCTTGCTGCCGGCGTTTCGCCCGTTCGCTGGCATTGGCGTCAATGTAAAATTTATGCGGCGTCTCCGGAAAAACCACCGAACCGATGTCGCGCCCTTCCATCACCAAACCGCCGAATCGAATCAGCGACCGTTGTTGCTCAACCAATACGTGTCGCACTTCCGGTATCGCTGCGACGAGACTAACTTTCTCCGCCACCTGCGGCGCGCGAATCGCATCACCGGGAAACACGCCGTTAATCCGCATCTGCGCCGCGCCGGTCACAATCTCAAAATCAATTTTAATCCGCCGCAACATCGCGACGATTTGCTCAGCATTACCGGCATCGAGTTTTTCCTCCAACGCCTTCCAAGTCACCGCCCGGTACATCGCGCCGGAGTCCACGTAATTACAACCGAGCCGTTGCGCCACCATTCGCGAAATCGTGCTCTTGCCGCTCGCCGACGGCCCATCCACCGCCACAATCACCGGCGCGCCGCTCATACGCGAAACCTCAACTCGTCCCGGTAATGTTTCGCTCGCTTGAGCATCGTCTTCAATTCCACGCCGTCGTTATTCGTCAACGCAGTGCGCAACTTGCCGAGTTCTTCGATCAACAATTCCAACGCGCGGCCAATTTCCTGCCGGTTTTGCTGGCAAATCTCCGTCCACATCTCCGGTGGCCCGCTCGCAATGCGACTGAAATCTTTGAAACCTGGCCCGACAAAATTCAACGGATGCGCGCCATCACTGCAAACCACATTCACCACTGCCGCCGCGACGACGTGCGGTAGATGACTAATTCGTGCGACGATTTCGTCATGTTGCTCCGGTGGCAATGTTCGCACCTGACAGCCAATCTGTTTCCAAAAATCATGCACCAACTGCAACGCCGCTTTATCGGTCTCCGCCGTCGGCGTGACGATGCACGCCGCGTTGTCGAACAAATCGCGCCGAGCCGCTTCGATCCCGGCTTGTTCCGAACCGGCCATCGGATGCGAACCGACAAATTTCGGAAACAATGCGCTCAACGCCGTGACAATTGGATATTTCACACTACCGACATCTGTGACCACACACGCCGGCGATACCAGCGGCGCAATTTGGCCGGCCAACGCTTGCATCGCGCCAATCGGCGTCGCGAGCACAATCAAATCCGCTTCCGCCACCGCCTGGCGCAAATCGTTCCCCGCTTCATCCGCCGCGCCGAGCGTGAACGCTTGATCAGCCGCTTCGAGCCGGCGCGCCCACATGACGACCTTACCGGCGACTTTGCGTTGCCGCGCCGCCATGCCAATCGAACCGCCGAGCAAGCCCGGACCGAGAATGGTGAGTTTACGAATCATGCCGGTCAGTTTCTAACAACAAACATTTCGTTTGGCAACCTCACACGCCGGCGTGTAGAAGAATGGCTATGCGAAATTTCCGACTCACAGTACCGGTGCTCTTGTGCTTGTTTGCATTGTCATGCGCCACCCATCGCCCACCGGTGAAGACGCCAACGACTCCACTGCGTCCGCCCGGCAAACCAGTGGTCACCACGGAAGTCCGCGCCGTTTGGGTGAGCGAAACGACGAAACTGGATTGGGACACCGCAACACGCGAGTTGCAGCGGACCGGATTCAACACGATGTATGTCAATCTCGCTTCCGCCGGTGCGGCGTTATATCCATCAAGCCAAACCTTGCCGAGCGTGGCCGGCAAATTCATCGGTGACCCGGTGGCACGCGGAATCGAGTTAGCCCACCGGCGCAGAATTGCGGTGCAGGCAAAAATGGTGGTGATGTTTTCGTTCCGGTCGCCACCGGAGTTCCAGCGCAAACTTCTAAAGTCGGACCGGGTAATGCGCGGCGCGGATGGCAAACCAATTGTGCAAAGCGGTTCGTTTTGGGTTTGCCCGACACAACCGGCGAATCGCGAGGCAGCGCTGGCAGAGGTAAAGGAAATCTTGCGCCGGTATCCGGTGGATGGCGTGCAGTTTGATTATATTCGGTTTAACGAAGAGCCGAGTTGTTTCTGTAAAAATTGCCGGGAAGATTTTGAACACGCACTTGGCAAACCGGTTCGGCATTGGCCGGGCGATGTGCTCAACGGCGAATTGCGAAAGCGGTTCAATGATTGGCGGCAGTCGGTCATCAACGATTGGGCGAAGCAACTGAGCGCGACGGTCCGACAAGCGCGACCGGGAATCAGAATCACGGCGGCAGTCTTCCCGGCATTGGAGCGAGCGCGAGAGGAAAAAGCACAAGACTGGAAGTTCTGGCTCGACCACGGTTATGTGGATGCGATTTGCCCAATGAACTACACCACCGATGCTCGCGACTTTGAAGAGCGTTGCCGGAACGTGCTGAAGTTTGCGCCGCGTGACCATGTGGTGATGGGATTGGCGGAATGGAAATTTCAACGACCGGAAGATTTACGCCGGCAAGTAGATTTATGCCGACAACTCGGACTCGCCGGTTTCGCATTGTTTTCGTATGATGATGCAACGGAACGACACTTTTTACCGGCGATGGAACTGCATTGAAGAAACCGAAACAGAAAAAGTTATTATTAGGCGTCGGCCTCGACAATAAGGATGGTCACACTCGCGTGACCGCCGGCGATAACTTCCGGTTAGTCGGCGGCAGCGAAGAAACGCACGGCGTGATGCAGGAGAAAGCCATCAAGTTGAACGAGCAGCTCAAACGGCGCGGCAAGACACTTGATTCGGTTGGCCGGGAAGAGTTTCACGAAATCGCCGACAAGATTGGACTACCAGTCGTTGAGCCAAAGCCCGGCAAGAAACCGCCGGGTTAAAATTTCTTACGCAGGTTGGACGGCAAGATATTCAGTTCGTCCCGGTATTTAGCGATAGTTCGGCGCGCAATCGGAATCCCCTTCTCTTTTAGCAACGCGACCAATTCCTGATCCGAGAGTGGCTGGTTGGGATTTTCATTGGCGACGATTTGGGCGAGATGGTCTTTGACACTCGTGTTACTGAGCGCGCCACCGGAGGTGGTCGCAAAACCGGATGTGAAGAAATATCGCATCTCAAACAAACCTTGCGGCGTCTGAATATATTTATTCGCAACTGCCCGACTCACGGTCGTTTCGTGGACGCCAACGACTTTTGCAACTTCCGCCATCGTCAGCGGTTTCAGGTGTGCGCGGCCGCTGTCGAGAAATTCGCGTTGCCGGTCAACGATAACTTTCGCGATGTTCGCAATGGTTTGCTGCCGCTGCTGAATGCTTTTGATAAGAAACTTACCGGCGTTGATTTTCTCCCGGATATAATTTTTCACCTCCGCAGTTTTTTCACTACCGGCCATTAGCTCTTTGTACGCATCGCTAATCCGAAGGTGTGGAATCTGCTCGTCGTTCAACGAAATTTCATAACCATTTTCAGTGGCTGAAACAGTCACGTCTGCGGCCACATAGTGCTGCTGTTCGGCGCTAAACATTCGACCAGGTTTTGGTTCGAGCGTGGCGATGAAATCGGCAATGGCTTGCACCTGTTCGAGCGTCAAATCAAGTGACCGGACAATTTCCGGATACCGTTTGCGCCCTAAATCATCCAAATGTTCGGCGACAACTTTTGCTTCGATGGAATCCGTTTTGCCGAGCCGACGAAGTTGAATGAGTAGGCATTCCCGGAGATTGCGCGCGCCGACACCGACCGGATGAAACGTCTGCACTAAATCGAGCGCAGCTTGCAGTTGTGTCAAAGGAATCCCGGCGCTAATGGATAGTTCCTCGACTGGCGTGAGCAGATAGCCGTCATCATTAATGCTGCCGATGACATATTCCGCAACCTTGTGTTCCTCACCGGTCAAATCTAACTGCGACAACAAGTGTTGCTGAAGCGATTCTGGCTGCGCGATGGAATCAAAAAATTGTTGTCGCTGCTCATCCTGCTCTGCCGTGCGACGGCGAACGGCGTTGGTTTGCCGGTAGTTCTCACGCCAGTCGTCATCAATCTTCGCAAGCGTTTCAAATTCCTTATCGAACTCGACATCGCCGGTTTCCGTTTTTTTATCGGATTCAACCTCAAGGCGTGGCGGCTCATCCTTCGGCAACTCTTCCAGTAATGGATTTTGCTGCAATTCTTCGTGCACCAATTGGTTCAACTCCAACGCCGGCACCTGCAACAAATGCAAACTCTGTTGCAGTTGCGGCGACAAAGTCTGCTGCAACGACAGTCGTTGAACTTGTTGTAATCCGGTATATTGCGCCATTACGAGTTCATCATATTCGCCAGCGCCGGCAAGTAAAGATTGAATGATTGCCGCTTGAGACCGGCGCGGCTTCCTGTAAAGTACCGCTGTGGGAATTCAAGTCACAATTCTTGGCAGCGGCAGCTCCGGTAACTGTGCGCTCATCGAAACCGACCAGACCGCCGTGCTCGTGGACGCCGGCTTAAGTCACCGGCAAATCACGCAGCGACTCGCCGGAATTCAGCGCAGTCTCGCCGACATTGATGCCATCCTTTTGACGCACGAACATTCCGACCACACCAACGCGCTGGCTGTCATCGGCAAGCACAACACGATTCCAGTTTACGCCAACCGGCTCACCGCCGAAGAAGTTAAAACCGAAGCTGGCGTTCAGATTTCGTGGCGGCTATTTACCACCGGCAGCGCATTTGAAATTGGCGACCTCGCCATCGAACCGTTCAGCATTCCGCACGACGCCAGTGATCCGGTCGGCTTCACTCTCCGCGACGCCACGCACACCGTCGCCTTCGTTACCGACCTCGGTCACGCCACAAAACTCGTCGTCGAACGGATTCGTAATGTTGACATGGTCGTTCTCGAATCCAACCACGACATAAAATTACTGCAAGATGACACGATTCGTCCGTGGGCCACAAAACAGCGAATCATGAGCCGGCACGGCCACCTGAGTAATGACGATGCCGCCACCGTAATTGGTGAAGTTATCTCCGGTAAGCTCCGGCACATCGTTCTCGCACACCTCAGCCGCGATTGTAACCGGCCGGAGCTTGCGCAAAAAGCTGTCGAGGAAAAACTCAAACTTACCGGCGCGAATCATGTTCACGTTGCCGTCGCCCACCAACATCAACCAACTCCGACCGTCACACTCTAACCGGCGTTCAGACGTGCTGGTGCACGTCGATATGTTCCCGGCAATACTCTTGGCCGTTAACGCAATCGAGGCAAACGCGAAAATCCATCGTCGGCGCTGTTACCTCCGTCGCGCCACAAGTATGGCACCGGTGAAATGTCGTTTCTTCGGCTTGGATATGAACCCTGACCGCTTGCCGGAACTCGCGTTGTTTGCGTCCACGCTTGAGACGTTCACGGATCGAAAAACCGTACGTGCCACGCGATTCCATGGCGACGATTTGTTGTTCGTGCATTGTCTGCATGAAAATAAATACCGGAAACAATAAGAAGAAATACTGACCGGCATAGAGTGCAAACACTCCGGCGGCAATTGCAATCCCACGACTCACCCAAACCGCGGTTCGCGTGGCCGTTTCCGCGCTCATCCAATGCCAAAGTCCATCACGTAAAATCCGGCCGCCATCCATCGGAAACGCCGGAATTAAATTGAAGAGTAAAATAATCAGATTGAAGTGACTCAAGGTATGCGCGAATAACGATACCACCGGTAGCGCGATGGTTGCCTGCGCCACGACTTTCAACGCGAGCCACAACACAAACGTGACAAACGGCCCGGCGACCGTCGTGATTAAATGCGCGGTCGGATCCCACGCGGGCCGCACAAACGCCAACCCGCCCAGCGGCCAAAGCAAAATGTCGTGCGCCTCACCATCGCACCAGCGCGCCGCCAGTGCGTGCCCGAATTCATGGAGCAAAATGCAGAGATAGATGCCGGCGACAAAACAGAGACCGAAAATCGGGCTGCCATATTCTTGAACCCGGTAATACGCATAAATTAAAAATGTAAAATGCAACCGGACGTTGATGCCGAAGTAGCGACCGATTGGAATGCCGTAGCTGAAAAAATTCATCTGAAACAGAATCGCCTACCGGCGACGTTTTCCTAATTCGCGGAGTGCCCGGCTCGGAATTTCTTTTAGCTGCTCAAGCTTGACGATGGATTGACGGACGATGCGGTCAAAGCGAGCCGGTGTCAAAAGATCCGGTCGCCGGCGTGCCCGCTCAATTGCTAATTCCACGCGCCGCGAGTAACTTTCCAACTCGCGCGCCACTCGTTGCGTCGTTTCGTGCAATGCGCGAAGCCGGTCAAACGACGGTAATGTTTGAGCCCGGCCGTGCACCACCGCCTCAAGGTCTTCGGCAATTTCCGCAATCGTTTCGACATCTGTGGTGAAAAAACCCAGACAACGCGTATTCAATTCTTTACTAACAAACAGCACGCTAGGTTGCCCTTCCAGCAATACGAGATGGTGACCAGTCAAGCCGTGGTGAACTTCCAGCCGCGATGCTTTACCGGTGGTTCGTTCGGCCGCTCCAACCGTCAGCACTCGAATGCTATCGAGTTTGCTCGCAATTTTTTGGAGCCGATGTTGCTGGGCTTGGAATTCACCGAAAGCCGAACAGCTAATTGTCAATCGCCCACCACCGGAGCGCGACGCCGAATCCAGCACGGCCTCGCGAAACGCACAGGCGGTGAACTCGTCAAACCAGTAAAACTGATCCGGTAGAATATCGCGGAGTTTTATAAAGACCGGCCGTTGATGGTCAGTGCTGAACGCTTCCTGAATCGCCTGCTGACTCGCCGGTACACGACGTTGAACGTCGCACAGAAGCTCTCGGGTAAATTTTTTAATTGCGCGTTTCATGTTAGCTTTACGAAGTTCGCCAGAATTTGTTTTCCATTTTCGGTCAGAATGGATTCGGGATGAAATTGCACGCCCCAGATCGGCAGTTTTTTATGGCGGATTCCCATCACTTCTAGCTCCGGCCGTGTCTCGGCGATAATTGTCAAATCCGCCGGCATCGTGTCGCGCTTGATGACTAAGGAATGATACCGGGTCGCCGTAAATGGATTCGGCATTCCGGCAAACAGCGGATCGCCGGTATGATAAATCGGCGAAGTTTTGCCGTGCATTAACCGGTCCGCACGGACGACTTTCCCACCGAAAACGTGACCGATACATTGATGACCGAGACAGACACCGAGCGTCGGAATCACCGGACCGAAAGTGCGAATCACATCGTTGGAAAGCCCAGCTTCACCCGGCGAACAGGGCCCCGGCGAGATGAGAATCCGGTTCGGCTTCAATTGGCGAATCTGTTCGAGTGTGATTTCGTTGTTCCGGAATACGCGCAACGCCACCCCCAGTTCGCCGAGGTACTGGACTAGGTTGTAAGTGAAGCTATCGTAATTATCGAGAACCAGCAACATATCGGCATTGAACGTATGCGAAAGCGCGCCGGCGTCCAAGTAGAAATTTCCGCTTGCTACGCCGGCACGCCTACGGCACTTTAGCCGCATGAACAATTTGCCTCCGACTCTGACCGCACCGCCACAACCACCCAAACGCACCGGCTGGATTATTTTTGCAGTGGTCGTCTCGTTCTTCTTTGTGCTCAGCCTCCTCGTCAACTTCGGCCTACTGGCGAAACTCATACTCCATGATGGCTTCGGTACTCACGAAATGCACAAGTCCAATTTCCAAGAGCGATTCGTTATGGGCGACGAAGATGCACATGACAAAATTGTGGAGATTGATTTGAGCGGCGTCATCGGTTTTGATGGCGATGAGACCGGTAATGGCGCTGGGATGGTGACCGACTTGAAAGACCAACTCGATCAGGCAGTCGCCGATAAGCAAGTGAAGGCCATCGTCCTACGAATTAATTCCCCCGGTGGTGAAGTCGTCGCTTCCGATGCAATCTACCGGGCGCTCGCTGAAGTGCGCAACGATACGAACCGCGTGATTAAAATTATTTCCTGTATTGAAACCGTCGGCGCCTCCGGTGCGTTTTACGCCGCAATGGGCACTGATTACATCGTCGCTAACGAGATGAGCATCACCGCCAGCATCGGCGTTATTATGGAGACGTTGAACTTCGGACCGTTCGAGGACAAAGAAAGCCTGATGCACAAAATCGGTGTTCGTTCCTATGTTTTCAAATCCGGTAAACTAAAAGATATTCTCAATCCTACTCGTGCGCCGACGGAAGAAGAAAACAAACTCGTCAACGATCTCATCATGGAAGTTTACGAAAAATTTGTCGGTATCGTCGCCGATGAGCGCGATATTGATGTGAACGAACTGAAAACCGGTTTTGCCGATGGACGTATCATGTCCGGTAAGCAGGCGCTGAATGCGAAGCTGGTGGATGAACTCGGTTATTTCGAAGATGCCGTGGATGCTGCGAAAGAAAAAGCTGGGATTGAAAAAGCGAAAGTCATCCAATACTACCAACCGTTTTCGCTCCGGCACTTCCTCCAGATGTTTGGCAAGAGTCAAGCGACCAAACTTCAGATTCAGATTTCCCCCAACCCGCTGAAGATGCAAGCCGGTAAGATGTACTTCCTCCCGGCCTACATGTTTCAATAAGTGCTAGGGTTTCGAGCGTTCTTCCTCTTCCTCGGCAGTCACCGGCGTCGTAGCGGGATGTAATTCCCGCAACTTCGTTAGTTCCGGCCACAAGCCAGTTGCGCCAAGCACGACTACAATCGTGCCGATGCCACCGGATACCACCGACACCACCGCGTTGAAACACGCCGCCACCAAACCCGACTCGAATCCACCCAACTCATTCGAGCAACTGATAAATAATCCATTCACCGCCGACACTCGTCCGCGCAACGCATCCGGCGTCCGCGTCTGCACCAACGTATGCCGTACTACCACGCTGACGCTATCGAACACGCCCGTCGCAAACAACATCGCCAACGAGAGCCAGTACCAGCGCGATAATCCAAACACAATCGTCGCCATGCCAAATCCCACGACAGCCCCCACCAATGTCCGCCCCGCACGCTGCAATGGCGGCCGGTACGCCAACCCCATATTCATTACCAACGAACCAATCGCCGGCATCGCTCGCAGCCAACCCAAACCGGTCGGCCCCACCTGTAAAATATCCTTCGCATAAATTGGCAACAACGCCGTCGCTCCGCCGAGCAGCACCGCAAACATATCCAGCGTAATCGCCGCGAGAATTAATTTCGTACTCCACACGAACTGCACTCCAGCCAGTAAACTCGTTAATGTCATTGCACTCGCCGGCACCGCGGCGCTCTTTGGTAGGCGCAACATAATCAGACACGCGATAAACACCAGCGCCAACAACGCCGCCAGCACATACACCACCGCCGCTTTTTGCGTCAGCGCAATCAGAAATCCGCCCACCGCTGGACCGACCGTGCTCGCCAATTGAAACGCGCTGCTCCGCCACGTCACCGCATTACTAAACGCCTCGCGCGGCACCAACAACGGCATCAACGATTGTCCCGCCGGCATCCCAATCGCCCGCACCACCCCGATAGCAAACAGACATGCATACATCCAGCCCACACCGAAATGTCCAATCGACACCACCGCCATTCCAATCGCCGCCAGCGCCATCACACTATGCGCTGCCGCCAGCAACCGGTTCCGAGGAAACCGGTCCGCTAAATGCCCCGCCGGTAACGCAAACAAGATGAACGGCAAAAACTCCACCAACCCCACCCACCCTAACGCCATTGCCGAACCGGTGCGTTCGTAAAGTTCCCAACCCACCGCCACCGTCAACATCTGCGAGCCAAGATTCGCCACCAAGCTCCCAATTAAATAGAGCCGGTAATCTCGCACCCGCAACGCCGCATAAGGATCGTGCTTAGCCATTTCGCTAATGCTACTCGCTCGCCAGTCCTCCGGCAAGCACCGCTACGGATTCAGACAACCGAGCGTCATATTCGTCGGCGTTTGGGAGCACCACGCGACATGGCCGTCGTTGAACAGCACGTTGCCGCCGGCATCTTTGTGATTGCTGGTCTTTGCCCACGACAATCCAACACCGCCATCCGGCCCGCAAGCGTTACCGGCAACACCTTGATCCCAGAAAACAACGTCAGCGCCTTCGTTGAGATTACACACCCTCATACCTATCGACTTGCTGTTCAGTGGCGGCACCTGTTGGGTGTAGCTGATGTTGGCGGCATCTGTTGCGTGGGGATCGCTAAAACTCGCGGCTGGTTTCTTCATACTGCTGAGGCATACAAGGATTTTAACGGATCCTAAGTAATTCGTCGCGAGCGCCAAGTTTAGGAACACCGAACTTGTGCCACAGGGCAAGCGGTTGGCGTTGTCCCCGGCATACACCGCACAGGCGATTCCAATTTTTCCCAAATCGCCATGGCAGGAAGTACGGCGTGCTTTTTCGTGCGCTGAACTCAATGCTGGAAGAATCAAGGCCACCACTACTACTGTGACCACCGCCACAACCAGCAGTTCCATCAACGTAAACCCTTGCCGGCTGTTGCGTGATAGTTTCATGTCATTTCAACCTCAGAATCGCTTCCACCAACCCCGGAATCGTATGCACTTCCACTTCGGTCACCAGCTTCGGAAACTTTTTACGGAGTGCCGGTACGTCCACGAGATTGCAGAAATTATTCACCGTGCTCGAACTGGTGAACGTCACCAAGTCCGCGCAGTCTTCTGCCTCCAGTACCTTCGCATAAGAATCGTGGTTAGCCATTTTTCGAAAGCTACCTACTTCACTGCCTACTGGCAAGCCGCCGGTTGATTACTCTCGCGATCAGCCGGCAGCTTGGTGGATTTTCTGCATCGCAAATCCTTGCCAAGCAATCATAGGATTCATCGGCGCATAAGAGGCTCGATCCAAAAGTTGGCGTTGGGTATAACCTTCGCGTTGGCCTGACCATTTTGACGAGAAACAATCTGGCCCGTTAAAAATGCCAACCGGAACTTTAGGGAATTTTCGGGCGTGATTTCTCAATGTTCCACAAATCCATTCATTAAGAGCTTCAGCCAAAAGTCCTTCCTCTGCTAAAGCCCAAACCATCCAATAAATTGTCTGCGGCCAAATCCCAGCATTTTCCCCTTCTCCGGCCGGAATCGCGCACCAAGAAATGTCACCGGGGGCTGGGCTGCTATAAGGGCGACTCATTAAAGTCAGACCAATTTCTGTGTGACATTTTTCAAGAGCTTGGGAAAGCGCCTGTTTGCGCTGTTCAGGGGTTCCACACTTGCCTAAAACCGCCCAACTCTGGGCATTAATAAAAAGCCGATCTTCTTGGTACGAGCCAACAGAGTTCCCCAAATCCGAATATCCACGAATAAACCACTTTCTATCAAAGGCGCGTCCCATCGCTTGCTGGAGTTCTTTTGTATAAGTTTCCACCTCTTGAGCAAAGACTGCATCATCCCGCCGGCGCGCTACTTCTGCTAAGGTCGCAAATGCCCGGCAGGCCATCCCAGAATTCATCACAGATTCACCAAAACCTTTTTCGCCCATCAGAGAAAGATAATCATTCCAGTCGCCTTCTCGGATTAGAATAAGCCCATGACTTCCTCGCCCAATTACATCCCGCACCCAATAAAAGGCCCGCCGCAGATGCTCCCAGATTGTCCCAATAGTGCCATCCCAAAATGAACAATTTTCATCCAGAAATTCGAATTGATTCGTTCTCGTAACGCTTTCCATACACCCCAAAACAAACCACAACTCCGTATCACTATCAAAATCCTCTGAAGCGCGATCCTCCTTCATATTATAGCCTTTAGGAATATCACCACTTTTCAGTTGTGTTTTCGCAACAAACCGAAGGGAGCTAGCCGCGAGAGACCAGTTTGTTGTGGCCAGAACCATAGCCGTCTCGGAAACTTCCCGCACCCCAAAACCCTCCCAACCATAGCCCCCTAACGCGATATAATACTCTTTTGTCGTACTATCGTAGCTGCAAAAGGAGAGCAGTTGTCCAGCATCCCAAAGAATTTCAGCCTCCATCCATTCCTCCGGTGCTTTAACTCGATAAGGCAGCAACGTCCTCTGCCACTCCGTTTGTGCTTCAAGTAAAGTAATGGGCTCTATTTTATCAACTCCATCCCCATAACCGACAGCGCACGGAATTGTCAGACTAGTCCCGGACTCGATGGTGACTTCCTGAAACAAAATAAGCGCGATGCTGGTAGCCGTCGCTTCCCATTGAGGCTCGGCCGCTAAAAATACATCGCCTAATTGTGCAACTCCTTTTTTAAAAACACCAACTCCCGGTTTAGCTAG
>CAINDI010000116.1 GCA_903847335.1 uncultured Verrucomicrobiota bacterium
AACATATGTATTCGGCCATACTCAAAAGGGTGTCTCCCATCGTTGGAATGGCCGCGTTCATGGCGGCAGAGTAGGATTGCGGTGCAGTTGTGTCAAAGGTAAATTCAAGCAGTTAGCAATGATTTTCAGTCTCGCGAGAACTCTTGCCAACCACTTTGTGTGCCTAGACTATCGGTCTGGCAAAAGCCATACTGAGTATGGCTTTACAAAACCGATATGTCGAAGCAATCACAGTAATTTGGTTCCCACAGTGGAGCGATTCCCTCCACCGGCTGAAGTTGTCGCCTCATGACCTGCTTACGATCCGGTGACCCCACGGTTTCATGACGAACTGTTGGTTTTATGTTCGCGGCCTTCTTTTTTGTCGGAATCAACTTCCCGGCTTAGTTCATCGTCGTAATGCCGCCTCGATGAAACCGCGAAAGAGTGGGTGAGCGGTGTGCGGTCGGGATTTGAATTCGGGATGGAATTGGCAGGCGACGAAGTACGGATGGCCGGGGAGTTCAATCATTTCGACGAGATTCTTCTCGGTGTAAAGCCCGGCGATCTTCAGGCCGGCGCGGGTCAATTGTTCCCGGTAGGAGTTGTTGAATTCATACCGGTGCCGGTGGCGTTCGCTAATCACCGGTGCACCATACAGCCGCCGGGCGTGAGTGCCGGGCACAAGTTGGCAGAGTTTTGCGCCGAGGCGCATGGTGCCGCCTTTGTTGACGACGCGCTGCTGGTCGTCAATCAGACAGATGACCGGATGCGCTGTCTTGGAATTGAACTCCGCCGAGTTGGCATCCTTCAATTTGCAGACGTGCCGGGCGAATTCGATGACGGCAGTTTGCATTCCGAGGCAGATGCCGAAGTACGGCACTTTGTGTTCGCGGGCATATTTCGCAGCGAGAATTTTCCCTTCGATGCCTCGGTCGCCAAATCCGCCGGGCACCAGCACGCCGGCAACATTTCGTAAATATTTCGCCGCGCCATCGCGTTCGATATTTTCGGCATCCACGCGCACAATGTCGACGGCGGAGTCGTTGGCCGCGCCGGCGTGTTTGATGGCTTCGTAGAGACTTTTGTAAGCGTCCTGAAGATTGATGTACTTGCCGACCACTGCGATCCGGCATTGCCGGCGCGGTTGAATGAGCCGGCGCAGCATTCGCTTCCAGTCGCGCATGTCGGCTCGGCGTGTTTTCAAATGAAGATACCGGCAGACGATGGTATCAACGCGTTCATCTTGCAGCGCCAACGGCACTTCGTAGATGGAATGCGCGACATCGAGTTCTTCGATGACGCATTCGAGCGGTACATTACAGAACGACGCAATTTTTTGGCGCACGTCAATCGTGAGCGGTTTCTCGCTCCGGCAAATCAGAAGCTGCGGCTGAATTCCGATTTCGCGGAGCTTGGCGACGCTTTGCTGAGTCGGCTTAGTCTTGATTTCTCCGGCGACGCGGATGTACGGCACGAGCGTGACATGAATGAAGAGCGCATTTTTCGGTCCGGCTTCTTGGGCGAATTCGCGGATCGCTTCGAGGAACGGCAAGCCTTCGATGTCACCGGTGGTGCCGCCGATTTCGATAATCAAAACATCCGCATCGCTCTTGCGACCAATCTTGCGGATGCGGTCTTTGATTTCGTTGGTGACGTGCGGAATAACCTGCACTGTTTTTCCGAGATAATCGCCCCGGCGTTCTTTCTCGATAATGTTGGCATAGACGCGGCCGCTGGTCAGATTGTTCAGCCGTCCGAGTGTGGCGTGGGTGAATCGTTCGTAGTGGCCGAGGTCGAGGTCGGTTTCCGCACCGTCGTCGGTGACATACACTTCACCGTGTTGAAATGGACTCATCGTGCCGGGATCCACGTTCAGATATGGGTCAAACTTGGCGAGTGTGACTTTCAAACCGCGATGTTCCAGCAGTGTGCCGAGCGACGCCGCTGTCAAACCTTTACCCAGAGAACTAATCACGCCGCCGGTAACAAAAATATATTTCATGATGCCTTCCGCAAGATTTCTTCCACAATTTTAACATCCGCCGGTACATCCACGCCGACCGAATCGTGTGGCGTGACCAAAACTTTAATCGCAAACCCATTTTCTAACGCCCGCAGTTGCTCCAGCTTTTCCGTCTTTTCCAGTTCGCTCATTGGCAGCTGCACAAATTTCAACAAAAACTCCCGCCGGTACGCATAAATGCCGAGGTGCTTGAAATGCTTTGCCGTCGCGCCGGTGTCGCGGGCGAACGGAATCGGATGTCGCGAAAAGTACAACGCATTTCCGTTGATGGCAAACACGACTTTGACAACATTTGGGTTCGCTAAGACCTCCGGTGACTCAATCGGTCGCGCCAAGGTTGCCATGTCGTAGTCGGCAAGTCCGTCAACCAGTTGATCAATCATCGCCGGCTGCATCAACGGCTCATCGCCTTGAATATTCACAATTTGGTCGCAATCAATTTGCCGGGCGACTTCGGCGGCGCGGTCGGTACCGGAGGGACACGCCGGTGAAGTCATCACTACTTCGCCGCCAAATTTTTTCACAGCGTCCGCAATGCGGGTGTCATCGGTGGCGACCACGACGCGCGCTAAACGTTTTGCTTGCCGGGCTTGTTCGTAGACGCGCTGGACGAGTGGCTTGCCGGCGATGAGTGCGAGCGGTTTGCCGGGAAACCGTTGGGCAGCATAGCGGGCAGGAATCACACCGAGCGTCTTCATGGGGCGGCAGTGTAGCAGAAACGCGCGTCACGGCAACGGTGGATTCACCGGCTCAAACCATTGCAACCGGCGGCTCGTCATCAGCCAGACGACATAGTCCGGTTTTTCTTTTTCGATGACCACCGGATCAAAATCGTATTGCCAGAGGAAAACACTTCGCCGGAAATGTTCCGCTAAAAATGGCACCAACGCCGAACCGAATGAATCCCGGAACATCACAAGTTTTGGCAAAGTCGGATCATCCACCGTCAGTACCACCCGGCCGTTGTTCCAAAGTGCGTCTGGCCGGTCTTGTTCTACGACACAGGCGCGGCGCGCTTCACGCGGAATTAGTTGCAGGTTTTCCTCTGGGATTACTTTGTCCAATCCCATCATCCGCGCTAAATCCCAGCCGTCGGTTTGTTTCGCGACCGGCGCAAAATAAGTCGGCGGCTGTGGTGGCATTCGCAAAGCGGCGAGAATTTCCCAGTAGCCGATGTACGCGCCCCGGTCGTTCCAGTGTGTATCGGTCCGGTGGTACAGCCGGTCGGTCGCTTTGCCAACTTGGAGTGGAATCTGCAATGAAATCAGATCGACCTGTGAATGTTGCCGGAGGTAATTCACGAGTTGTTCCAATCGGTATTGCGAATTGGCACGCTGGTAACCCGCCGGCATGTATTCCGGGTAAATCACATATTTGTCGCAGGCGAACATCAGCAAGAGCTTCGCGCCGCGTTTGGCGAGCCAATCTTTTCGCGCTCGCATGACTCGGCACCAGTTTTCCAATTCGGCAATCGAAAGTGGTTTTTCCGAGTGGAAATCTTCCAAGCTGTAATCATCGGCGTAATAAAACCAGCCGTCGCGTCCGGCGAGCACTTTATCGCTCGGCGAGATTTGCAGAAGCCGGTAAATCGTCTGCGCATGCAATTGGATGAGTGTGGCGCGCAAACCGAACCGGTCGCCGTAATATTTCTTAAATTGGTCCGGATATTGCCAGAACGATGCTGCGTTGGTCGGACAGGCCGGTAGCTTTGCGAGTTGACGTTTTTCGTGAGATTCCGTGCCGGTCGCGTTCCCGGCGAGTTGCACCACCACCGGCGCGCTAATCGCTGCCAAGAAAATCGCGATTAACAACCAATCGAATGTTTTGCGTCGGTTCATCAGAATTTCTGGTAAATGAACGGCGTGTAAGTTTTCACCGCCACCAGCATCAGCACCGCCACCAGTAGGGCGGTTAATGCGACCGTGGCCAGCGGTCCTCCGCGCGTCTGCCAGTGTCGTGGAATTACTGGGAACGAACCGATGATTCCCACCACCAGCATCAACCGTGTGAATGGATCGACCACTGCCAGTAAGCCATCGGTCACGACGGTGGGATGGTTCTGGCCAAACATTGCCGATAGAAAACCAAGTGCTTGCGGCAGCGTTGCGGCGCGGAAGAAAACCCAACTCACCATCGTAGCCAGTAATGCATACGCATGACCAATCAAACGCGGTTGTCGTTCTAAAACCCGATTGCCACCGGCGCGTTCCAACAGCAAGAACACGCCTTGTAATAATCCCCAAACAAGAAACGTCCAACTCGCGCCGTGCCACAAACCGCACAGGCCAAATACTAGAATCAGATTGAAGTATGTGCGCCACGCTGGGCACCGGCTGCCGCCGAGTGGAATGAATAAATAATCCCGGAGCCAACTGGACAGTGTCATGTGCCATCGCCGCCAGAAATCGCGAATCGAGGTGACGGCGTATGGATGGTCGAAGTTTTCCGGCAACTCAAATCCAAACATCGCGCCGAGTCCGATTGCCATATCGGTGTAACCGGAAAAATCAAAATAGATTTGCACCGTGTAGGCCACAATGCCGACCCACGCCAAATCCATTCGTAGCGCACTCTCCGGTAAGCCAAACACCTTGTCCGCTACGCCGGCGACGGTATTAGCGACGAGAACTTTTTTACCGAGACCCACGATGAATCGTCGCACGCCAGTCGCAAAACGGTCGCGGCTGTGTTCCCGGTTGGCGAGTTGCGCGTCGATGTCGCGATGCCGGACAATCGGGCCGGCAAAGAATTTCGGGAAAAACAAAAAATAGTTACCGGCGTCAATCGGATTGCGAATTACCGTGGCGTCGCCCCGGTAGACATCTACCAAATACGCAATCGCTACGAATGTGAAAAATGATAAACCCGGTGGTGTTGGCAGCTTCGGTAACGGCAGGTTCAGGAAGTCGGCGTATTTACCCCAAATCAACAGCAGCAGATTCGCAACGATACCGGCCACTAAAACCTTGCGCCGACCGGCGACAATATGACCGAGTAGAAAATTGCCGGCACACGCGATAAGTAAGATGCCGACGGTTTGCTTGCCTCCCCAGAGACAGAAAATCAAACTACCGGCGAGTAAGAGCGAGTTTCGCCAAGCTGGTAGCGCATAATAGGCGAGTAGCAGTACCGGTAAAAACAGCAACAGAAATGTTGGTTCGTTAAATTGCATACCCGACTTTTGTGAGTTTAACGGAATTGCAACCGATTGACAAGCGGAGTAAAATTGCCGAGTGAAAATCTTGTTCATCGGCGGCACTGGTAATATTTCCACTGATTGCGCCGCTTTACTCCATCAGCGCGGTCACGAAATCAGCGTAGTCACGCGCGGCAACGCGCCTGTGCCGGCGACGTATCAGGCGGTGCGCGCTGACCGGCGCGACCAAGTGGCGTTGGCCGGTGTCACAGCAGACGTGGTTATTAATTTTCTTGGTTACGAACTGCCGGATGTCGAAACGGATTATGCGGTATTCGCCGGCAAGATTCGCCAATATATTTTCATCAGCACCGCAATGGTGTACGCCAAGCCGCACCGGTATCTGCCCATCACCGAAACCACGCCGCTAGGAAATTTATTTTCTGATTACGCTCAGAAAAAGTTGGCGATGGAACAATGGCTGGCCGCGCATCCGGATTTTCCGGTCACGATTGTTCGTCCATCGCACACCTATAGTTGCCGGTGGTTTCCGAATGTGGTGTCGAGCGCCGGTTGGACATTCCCGGCACGAATCAAAGATGGCCTGCCGGTGTTTGTGCCGAACGACGGCGCGAATCCGTGGACATTGACACACACGACGGATTTTGCGGTCGGCTTGGCCGGGTTGATTGGAAATACTGCGGCAGTCGGCGAAACGTTTCACATCACGAGCGACGAGGCATTGCCGTGGAATCAGATTTATCAACTGACGGCGGAAGCACTCGGCGTTCGCTTACCGGTGGTGGAACGAATCCCAGTCGATTTTCTTTGCGAACAATTTTCAGAATTTATCGAGGGGATTCGCGGTGACAAAGCTGAACCAGCAGTGTTTGATAATTCCAAAATCAAAAAGTTTGTCCCGGATTTTGTCTGCCGGAAATCATTTACCGCCGGGATTCGAGAATCTGTCGCATGGTATGCGGCGCGACCAAGCGAAAAAACTACTAATCCCAAAGCAAACGTGCTGTTTGATGAAGTAATCGCCGCTTGGCGCGCGCGATGACGCTTATCACAATCCACGAAGAAATTCCGCCAGTTCCAATGCCGACGGACTTTTGGCGGTGCGCACGTAGTAACCGGATGTCCCAACACCAATTTGCAGCGCGGTTTCGTTATCGGCACCAAGCAATTTACCGAGGCAAAAGCCGGCATTGAAGTGGTCACCGGCACCGGTGCTGATTAACGGTTTTTTAACAAACGGACCGGTAACTTTAGCAACGCCGTCCTTCGACGCCGCGACTGCATAAGCACGCGGGTGGACGACGACACCGGCGATGTTGAGCTTTTCGTGAGTGAACTTTGCGACAGCTTGGACGGCCGCTTCACCGTCACACGCCCCCCGGTAACCCAGCACGCCGGCAATCTCAAAGGATTCTTTTTCGTTTAATCCAAGATACGTTTCGAAATGTTTTTGGAATTTAGCGATTAAATCGAGCGCGTGCCGGATGTCTTTCGAATCGCGGGATTCCGGGTCGGCGAGGTCGAAGAAAAATATGCGCCGGTCGGTGAGTGTCGGGCAGATTTCGTCGAGCACGTGCTGCCAGATGTCACTCATCTCCGGTAGCATCGTCCAGTTTTGTAAGCCGATGAGTGCGGAGCGGGTGAAAAGTGTTTGGAGCCGGTCGCGTCCAACGCGGTCGACGATGTTTTTCCAATTCACGTCGAGCATGGTTTTACGTTTGCCGAGCATCAGCTTGCCGTCGTTAAATT
This sequence comes from uncultured Verrucomicrobiota bacterium, assembly GCA_903847335.1. Taxonomy (GTDB): domain Bacteria; phylum Verrucomicrobiota; class Verrucomicrobiia; order Palsa-1439; family Palsa-1439; genus CAINDI01. Next base: position 6,912 of record CAINDI010000116.1, read on the forward strand.
CCAATGCGTCAGTATAGGCTGGTTCGGCGATGGAAATAACGGTGGCGCGCTTGGTCAATTCCTCAAAGGCCGGGTGAATATGCGGATAGCCGAGATTGCCGATGTAAGTCGTCGGCGAACCGAAGGCCGCCATCGCATTCGCCATGATCGGGCCGTTGCCACCGAGTTTGATGCGCTCGACCCACAGTTCGATATTGGTGCTCATGCCGGCGGCGCGCGCGAGTCGGTCGGCGAGAACGGCAATGGTTGGCATCGTCGTAAATTTTGTGGTGGACTCACGTTTGTCCACGACGCGAATGATGGAATCCACGAAGCCGTCGAGGCCGATGGTCACCGGTAATTGGGGGAGGGAATTCGCTTTGCTCGACAGCAAAGCCGCAGCGCGTTGGGCAAGTTGAGTTTGGCTCACGCGGCTTCTCTAACAAGAATTACCGGCGCGCTCAACTTCTTTTACACGCGCACTTGACGTTTACGCCGGCATCGCTAGGGTAAAGTCACACATGAAAAAACTCGAGATTGGCCAACGCGCACCGGAATTTTCCTTGCCGGGACTGGACACTCACGACCGGTCGCTAGAATCTTTCAAAGGTAAACGCGTTGTGGTGGTTGTGTTCACCTGCAATCATTGTCCCTACGCGCAAGCCTACGAAGAACGTTTGATTGCTCTCCAGCGCGATTACGGCGACCAAGGCGTTCAGCTCATCGCCATCAATCCGAACGATGCCGATGGCTATCCGGAGGATAATTTCGACAATATGGTAAAACGCGCTCAGCAACGCCAATTCAACTTCCTGTATCTGCGCGATGAAAACCAGCGCGTCGCCCATGCTTACGGTGCCGAATACACGCCGGAAGCGTACGTGCTCGATTCCAAATTCAATGTTCGCTACATCGGTCGCGTGGATGACAACTGGCAGCATCCTGAAAAAGCCAGCTCCCACGATTTGCGCGACGCCATTGCCGCCGTCCTCGCCGGCAAGCCCATCGCCAATCCAGTCACCCACGCCATCGGCTGCACCATCAAATGGAAACTGTGACCGGCGCTCTGCGGAATCAATCGTTTGCCGGTATCATCTTTGACATGGACGGTGTGCTCATCGACAGCGAACCATTGCATGTCGAAGCTTGGGAAACGCTTTTTTCCGAACTCGGTCACGCTCAGGATCACGGCATCAATTGCCGCGGGTACGTCGGCGTGGCGGACGCCGTTTTACTTCGCGATTTTCTCACGAACCATCCGCAACCTGAATCGCCGGCCGCGCTCCATTCGCGCAAGTTGCAATACCTCAACCGGCTCATCCGTCAGCACCGGCCGATTTACCCCGAACTTTACGAACTCGTTCCGGCGCTCGCCAAAAAATATCAACTCGCCGTTGCGTCCAGCTCCAACCAAATCGTCATTGATGTCGTTCTCGAAGTCGCCGGCCTCACGCCATATTTCCCAGTCACCGTCGGTGGCGACGCCGTCCAAAACCACAAACCCGATCCCGAAGTCTATCTCACCGCCACTCGCAAACTTGGACTCGCTCCCGGTCAATGCTGCGCCATCGAAGATTCGCCCGCCGGCATTGCCGCCGCCAAAGCCGCCGGTCTCACCGCCATCGGTCTAACCACCAGCTTGCCCGCCGAACAACTCCGGCAAGCCGACTACATCGCGCAAAACCATACCGAAATCCGCCGATTGCTTCTCTGAAATGCAATCGTTCGTTCTCATCCCGACCACCGGTGCTGCTGCCGAAGAACTTTCTGCTTCCATCTGGGAGCAGCCCGGAGTTCTCGGCATTGAAGAGTTGACAGCAGATGGCGGCGCGTTTCCGATTGCCGGACATGACTTCGTTCGCTTCGACGCCCGGCAAGAATACGAGAACTGGCTTCGCACTGAACAATTCCGCTCCGGTGATTTGTTGTTGAAAGTCTATCTCGCCGCTGGCGCGAAGTTACCGGCGCAGTTCAAAATTATTGGTTCCGGTACAGTCGAGCCGCAGGATTATCTCGCTGCCATGCGCGAACAACACCATGGTCGCGTCATTGGGAAATTCTGGGTTGGGCCGCCATGGGAAATGCCACCGGAAGACAAAGTGCCGGTGCTCATCGAACCCGGTATGGCTTTCGGTCTCGGCGATCATCCGACGACGCAAATGTGTCTCAAACTTCTCGCCGGTGTTCCAACGGCCAAGCGAGTTCTCGATTTCGGAGCCGGCTCCGGTGTTCTCGCCATTGCAGCGGCAAAGCAGTTTTCCCAGAGTCAGCTCTGTCTTACTGAAATTGATGCGCAGTGCCGGTCAAACATTGAACACAATTTTTCGCTCAACAACTTACCGGTACCGCCGATTCTGGAATCCGTCCCGGCCGGAGCGTTTGACCTAGTGCTTTCCAATGTTTATCTGGAAATCTTAAAAGTGCTCGCGCCGAGTATCCAGACGGAGCGTTGGATTGTGAGTGGTTTGCTAGGCGAGGAGCAACTGACGGAGTTTCAGCACGCCATCGAAACACGATTCGACTGCCGGCAGATGATTCACCGTGACGACAACGGGCGCTGGTTTGCGCTCGAATTGTGCCGGCGCCAGAAAACCAAAGCCATCTGAACGGCCACCAAGACTGCCAGTGCGCCGGCGCAAAAATAATAGGGCGCGCGAATCGAATAGCGTTCACCCACCCAGCCGGCCGCCACCGGTCCGAGAAACATTCCAGCACCTAATACGGCTTCGTGGAAACCGCCGCCTTTGCCTTTCTCAGTGAGTTCTTCCATCGTGAAATAGAGACTGGCGAGATACGTGTAACCGGACACAAAACCAATTGCCGCAAATCCAGCCGCAAACATCCAGGTGGAATTTCCGAGCGCAACGGCCAGCGCACCGGCGACGGCAATGAGTTGTGCGAGCCACAACGGCCAGAGGCGCATTTGCCAGAATTTCAGATACGGCAAGATGAGAAACGCCACCAAACCCGCGGCGCGTCCCAGCGCCAAAATTCCGCCATGCACATCGGCGCTGATTCCGCGTGCTGTAGCGAGTTGGGGAAATAATGCGATGACACCACAAAACGCCAGCGTCACCGCAAAGTTTGCCAGCCAGCCAGTTTTGCGAAAGCCGCGGCCTTTTTGAATGCTCACCGGCGGCGCACTACCGGTGGGTTCTGTGATTTCATCGGGCTGCACTGGTAGCGTCAGTAGTCCGAGAATGATTAACAGCATGCCGGTGGGAATCCAGAAAGCGAGCGCCGGCCAGTGTTGGTAGACAAAACCGGTGGCGGCAAAACCTAACAGCAACCCGACACTCCACGCGGCGCTGAATTTGCTGAGTCGAGCGTTGAGCGCGACCGAATTTGGCGCGCCTTCGCTGAGCCACGCAATCATCGGCGGCCAGAACGCACCAAGCGCCGCGCCGAAGCCACTGGTGAGCCAGAGGAGAATTGTGACATTGGTGGTGAATGAACATGACAAAATCAGCATGGCCGCGACACCGGCTCCGCACGCGGCAATTCGGCGCCGGCCTAATCGGTCTGATAAGCGACCAGTGAACAAAACGGCAATGGCGTACACAAGACTCCACATTGCCCATAACCAACCGAGTTGCATGCCGGTGGCGTGCAGCTCGGCGGCGCGGCGCGTGACTGCGAAGAGAATCGCCGCCACACCAAAATCCATGAACACAGCGCAAGTATAGATGATGTGGCGTTGGCGAGGCATTGACGCGAACTTCAGGATTTCTGAATGAGTTGCAACACTGTTTCGGCGCACCGGAGGAAAGCTTGCGCCGGTTCGCTCTCCGGTGAGGCGAGCACAATCGGCAAACCTTTGTCGCCATATTCCCGGATTTCAGTGAACAACGGGATCTCGCCGAGCAACGGCACGCCGCGTTTTGTTGCCTCTGTGCCGCCGCCGCCGTGACCGAAGACGTCGTCGCGTTGCCGGCAATGCGGACAGACGTAGTAGCTCATGTTTTCGATGATACCGAGAATTTTCACGTTCACTTTTTCAAACATCTGCATGCCGCGCCGTGCCACTTCGAGCGCCACGTCTTGCGGCGTGGTGACGATGACGCCGCCGTCGAGTGCGATAGTTTGCACTAACGACAGTTGCGCGTCACCGGTGCCCGGCGGCAAGTCAATCACCAGCACGTCGAGCGCGCCCCAGTTCACGGCGTGGCTGAATTGTTGGATGGCTTTCATAATCATCGGCCCACGCCAGATTATCGGCGCGTCGCCCTCAATCAGCAGCGCCATGCTCATCATCTTCAATCCAAATTTTTCCACCGGATCAAGTTTCTCGTCGGTGACGGTTGGCTTGTCAATCACGCCTAACATTTTCGGAACGCTCGGCCCGTAAATATCCGCGTCCATCAAGCCGACGGATTGACCGAGTTGGTGCAAGGTGGCAGCGAGGTTGACGGCGACGGTGGATTTGCCGACGCCACCTTTACCGGAGGCGACAGCGATAATCTTTTTAACGCCCGGAATGCCGGGCGCGGTTGGAGCAGGGGACGTGGTCGGCGTTTCGATGGCTATCTGAACTTTGACTTGGCCGATGCCGTCGCATTGCCGGAGCGCAGCGGTCGCATCTCGTTCGATTTGCGCCGGGACATTGGCGTCGCGAGTGGCGACTTGGAGGACGACGGTCACGTCATTTTTGCCGGTAATCGAAATCGATTTGACGAGGCCAAAGTTGACGATGTCGCGGCTGTAGCCGGGAAATTTGACGGTTTGCAGAATTTCACGAATGCGGTTTTCGGTAAGTGTCGCCATAACGATTGCAGATTATTGGATGTTGATGAGGGGTTGAGTGTTGCGCTGGAGTAAATCAGCGAGTGTGGTCCGGGCGAGAACTTCATTGACGCGGGTTTGTGCTTCGGCAAACACACCGCAGAGCACACAGTTTTCCAGTCGCGTTTCGGACACGACGCAAGCGGGATCGTCGGTCACGCATTTCTGGAGCGCAAATGCATCTTCGACTGAATTCAGAATATCGAGCAGATTGACGTTACCGGGCGGGTGAGCAAGGCTGAATCCACCACCGGCGCCGCGATGCGATTGCACAAGACCACTTTTGGCCAGCGATTGGAAAATCTTGGCGAGAAAACTATTCGGCACTTTTTCTGCGGCGCTGATTTCATCAATCATCACAGTTCGCCCGGCCGGTTGCTTCGCCAAGTAAAGCAACCCAATAATCGCGTATTCGCCTGCGCGGGTGATTTGCATATTAAATCGGACTAATTCACTCTTGTTTCGCAGCGAATATAGGTGTCAACCCCGGTAAAGTCAACGGACTGCCGGGACGAAATTTCTTTTGCTGGAGTGGCCGGTGCGGTATGAGATTCCGCATGTCTGTGACTAAACAAGATCAAGCACTGGTGCAACAACTCGTCCGGGCACACGGCGGCGGCGGGAATGGCGATTTGGCGGCGGAAATTATCGAGACAGCGTTGCGGTTACTCGACGACCAAGCGGGACGGTTGGACATGAAGGTGATGACGTCGGCGTTGAAGGAGCTCCGGTATGCGTCGCGCATTTTTACGCCGTACCGGGAGAAGCGAAAGGTGACGGTGTTCGGTTCGGCGCGCACGGAGCCGACGGCGCCGGAATACCAGCAGGCGGTCGCATTCAGCAAGGTGGCGGTGGCAGCGGGTTTCATGGTGATTACCGGTGGTGGCGAAGGCATCATGGGCGCGGCGCAACGCGGGGCGGGGCGCGACCACAGCTTCGGGCTAAACATCCGATTGCCCTTTGAGCAGGAGCCGAATGTGGAAATCGCCGGCGATCCGAAGCTGATCAACTTCAAATATTTTTTCACGCGCAAACTTTGTTTCCTGAAAGAGAGCGACGCCATCGCGCTCTTTCCCGGTGGCTTCGGCACGCACGACGAAGGTTTTGAGGCGTTGACGTTGATGCAGACCGGCAAGAGCCAGCCGAAACCGTTGGTGTTCGTCGACCGGCCGCACGGCAACTACTGGAAAACTTGGTGGCGTTTTGTGGAAGACCAACTGCTGGATGCAAATTTAATCAGCAAAGATGATCTCGCTTTGTTCAAGGTGACCGACGATGTGGATGAGGCGTGCGCGGAGATTGCGAATTTTTACCGGAACTATCATTCCAGCCGGTATGTGAAAGATGCGATGGTGGTGCGAGTGAAACATCCGGTCACGGCGGCGCTATTGCAAACTCTCGACGACCATTTTGCCGGGTTATGTTTGAACGGTGGTAAGTTTCGCGCCGCTGAATCGTTACCGGAGGAAGAAAACGAACCGGAGTTGGCCGGTCTCCACCGGATTATCTTTCCGTTCAATCGTTCGAACTTCGGACGGCTGCGCGCGCTGATTGACGTGTTGAATCAGCACTGACGACCGGTGGAAGCCAGCGGTCGGCCAGTCGTCGCAAAACACGCGGCGAAATCCAGAGCCGGTAGAGTAACCGCAAAATCCAATTTACCAGCGTGGTTTTGACGAGACCGTGCGTTGCCCACCGGCGGGTGCTAGTGACTAAGCCGCCACGTAGAAATGCCAGCCGGCCAGCGCGGCGGAGTTTCCGGACAAACGCGACATCGGAGAAAATCGGCAAGTTCGGGAATCCGCCGAGTGTGTTGAACACTTGCCGCCAGACGAACAAACCTTGCGCGTCATCCGGTGAGCGAAAGAATCGTGCGTACCGGTTAGAAAGTCGCGCCGTCCACCGGTAGAGCCAGTGGCCGGAGTCGATATTCAAATCAAACGCTCCGCCGACGGCGCCGGTGCCGACGATGCGGCGTTGGAAATCATCCAGCGCGAGTGGTAATAAAAATGTGTCAGCCGGTAAGAAGAGAAGAATGTCACCGGTGGCGTGGCGTGCGCCGGTGTTCAGCTGGCGGGCTTGACCGGGTTGGGAAAGGAAGACGTACGGTGTAAACGATTGGGCGATTTCGATTGTGCCATCAGTCGAGCCGCCATCGACAACAAGCAGTTCGACATCGGTGCGCTCGGATAATTGCCGGAGCATCACCGGTAAACTTTTCGCCGCATTCAAGGTCGGAACGATAATGCTGATTAGCATATGTTGCCGGAAGTTACTTTGAGGTGTGACCGCCGGTGATGTAATGCTCTAATTCGCGAATGGTGAATTCGTGATCGCTGAT